>DASXNG010000248.1:0-54917 GCA_036495225.1 Galbitalea sp. | reverse complement strand
CCGAGGACGCGCCTGCCGAGGACGACGCCAAGTAGCACTAACGTTTCCTTCAAGAGGGCTCCCGCCGTGTGCGGGGGCCTTTTTGTTTGCCCGGATGGTTGCGGCCGGGGAGCCGAGGTTCTCGCGGCGGGAGTAAGTGTCCGGTGGCGGGAGCTGTTACCCCCTCCGCGGGCGAGTTTCTCCCGCCGGCGGGTGCAATAACTCCCGCCACCACGCGACGAGCGGCAGCGGGCGGCAGCGAGCGGCCGCGGGCGGCGGTGGTGGAGTTACTTGGTGGGCGAGGTCGCGGTGGTCGCGAAGAATTCGGCAACCTTCGGGTACGGCGGCAACGCTGCCAGCCGATCGAGTGCGGCCTGGATCGCGCCAGCGTAGATGCGAGCGCCCGTCGGACCAGGATGGATGTGGTCTGGCGCGAGGATCGAGATGTGCGGCCGGATCGCGTGGTACCAGTCCGCTAACTCCACGTTGTCGTAGTCGTTCGCGAAACTTGCCAGCTTCTGGTTGACGCTTGCCTCCCAGACCCTCGGTTCCTCGACGTTCACAACGATCATCTGTCGCGTTGGCCCGATCATGGTGCGCACCTGTTCGAGCGTCGACTGGTTGATGTAGCCGTTCGTTCCGAGCCCCACGATCAGGATCTGCCTCAGTTGATGGCGTTGCAGCATCACCGCAACGATGCCCGGCAGCGTCTTCATCTGGCGTGAGACGGCGGCGTTGATATCGATGCCGGGAAACGAACGGATGAGAGCTGGCGCCGATGCGAGCATGACGGAGTCACCGACTGCCACGATTTTGCTCCCGGCGGAGCCCGGAGGGGGAGGGGGCAGGAAACGCGCAGAGGTGATCGCGATCTTCCCGGCGCTGATGTCCTTCTGGGCCGAGCCGGAGGTGGGGGCGTCCCTGATCGCCAGCGACGTGCCGCCCACGGCCACTGCCACAAAGAGGATGGCAGCGGATGCGGCGCCGACCCTCAGTGCCCGCAGCGAACCGGCTCGGAAGCCGGACGCCAGCCAACGGCGCACGCCCCCTCGGCGAATCGGCCCTTCAACGAACTGGTACGAGAGCGCCGCTGCCCCGACCGTGATAACCACCGCGATGACGCCCATGAGCAATCCGGATGTCGGTGAATCCTGCCACTTCGGGAAGGCGGCTACCAGCAGCACGATCACCGGCCAGTGCCAGAGGTAGATGCCGTATGACCGCTCGCCGATCCACCGGAGCGGCGCGACATCCAGAGCCGCACCAAGGAACGAGCCGGGAATGATCGCGCCCCAGATCACCACCGCGGTCAGCACCGCGACCAGTGCAAGTCCACCGCGAAAGGCGACCGGCGCATCCGACGGCATGACCACCGCGAGATAGATGAGCGCGAGCAAGGCGATCGCGCCGGGTATGGGGAGCAGCTTGCGCGACCACTTCGGCCACTCGAGAGGCCGTCTCGACATCGAGCGTGTCGCGACAGCGAGCGCTGCGCCAAGGGCGAGACCGAAACAGTGGGTGTCTGTTCCGTAGTACACGCGCGTCGGGTCGGTGCCTGGAACGTAGAGCACTGCCATTTCGACAGCCGATGCGGCGGCCACGACGAGGAAAATGGCGAGACGCTGCCACGATCGCCGGAGGAGGACGACCAGCAGGATGACGAACGGCCAGATCAGGTAGAACTGCTCCTCAACGGCGAGTGACCAGAGGTTGCGGAACAACTCGGGGGTCGTGCCGGAGAAATAGCTCGATCCACTCGCGATCGCGAGCCAGTTGTAACTGAAGGTCGCCGCGCCGAGCACCTGCTTTCCGAGCCCGACCAGAACGTCACCGCCGATCAGAAGAGCGGCGGAGCTACAGACCGCAACGACGATGGCGAGCGCCGGCACCAGTCGACGCGCGCGTCGGCTCCAGAACGAACTCAAGCGGATTCGGCCGGTCGAGTCGCTCTCGGAGAAGAGAAGGCCCGTAATCAGGAATCCGCTGATCACGAAGAAGATGTCAACGCCGAGGCCTCCGCCCGGCAAGAGCCCGGGCACGAGATGGAACAAAACGACCGCGGCAACGGCGATCGCGCGCAGACCATCGAGGCCTGGAAAACGGGTGGACGGCATCCGCTCGCGGGTTGCGGAGGTGGCCGTGGCGTGCGTTTCGGTGATTTTCGACATGTAACCCTCACCGAGCTTTGTGCACGATCTGCCGCCCGTCAACACCCGACCCTGGACTAAGTTGAAGTATGGCGACCGAAGCGCGCATCCTTGAAGTCCCTGGTCCAGACGGCGTGCGCGAGGTACGAATCTCGAGCCCCGATCGCGTGCTCTGGCCAGAACCCGGTATTACCAAGTTTCAACTCGCCGAGTATCTGGTCGCCGTTGGCGCGCCGTTCGTTGCCGCGAACGGCAACCGTCCCATCTCGCTGCAGCGCTTCGGCGACAACATCGACGGCGAACAATTCTTCTCGAAGAATCCGCCCAAGGGCACGCCCGAATATGTGCGTGCGGTCGACGTGACATACCCGAGCGGGCGGTCGCATCCGCAGCTTGTCATCGACGAGCCGGCCGCCGCGGCGTGGGCGGCGCAAATGAACACAATCGTCTTCCACCCGTGGGCATCACTCGCCTCCGACCCGGACAACACGGACCAGTTCCGCATCGACCTGGACCCCCAACCGGGCACTAACTTTGCGGATGCCGTTGCTGCAGCCCTCGAGTTGCGCCGCGTTCTCGAGGAGGTCGGCCTTCACCCGTTCATCAAGACCTCCGGAAATCGCGGCCTGCACGTCTTCGCGCCGATCGTTGCCGACCACGAGTTCCTGGATGTCCGTCACGCCGTCATCGCTGCCGCGCGCGAACTGGAGCGACGGATGCCGACTGCCGTTACGACCGCGTGGTGGAAGGAGGAGCGCGGCGAGCGCATTTTCGTCGATTTCAACCAGGCCAATCGCGACCGAACCATGGCGGGTGCATATAGCCCTCGCGCACTTCCCAACGCTTCTGTGTCGACGCCGGTGACCTGGGATGAGCTACCGACGGTCGACCCGACGGCCTTCACAATCCTGACAGTGCCGTCGCGTCTCTCCACGACCGGTGACCCATGGGAGAACTTCGCAGCGTCGCCCGGCACCATCGAGCCGCTACTTGAGTGGTGGGCCCGCGACCTCGAGAACGGACTCGGCGAGTTGCCGTTCCCGCCGGACTTCCCGAAGATGCCGGGCGAGCCGCCGCGGGTGCAGCCGTCGAAGGCGCGCAAGCCGGACTAGAGCGCGAGAACCTCGGCCAAGTCGTAGCTGATTGGGCGATCGAGTTGGTCGAAGGTGCAACTCGACGCCTCGCGATCTGGCCGCCAACGCACGAACTGCACGGTGTGCCTGAACCGCATGCCCTCCATCTGGTCGTAGGCCACCTCGACGACCCGCGTTGGTTCCAGCGCCACGTACGAGACATCCTTCGACGCGCTGAACCTGCTGCGCTCCGTCTCGCCCTTGACGACCTGGCCGGAGTCATCGCGACGCACGAGGGGCGCGAGTTCGTCGACGAGCTCGCGCCTGCGGGAATCCGAGAAGGCAGATGCGCCGCCGACGTTGAGCAGCGCAGCGTCGTCGGAGTAAAGCCCCAGAAGCAACGACCCCACCCCCGCGCCACTCTTGTGCACGCGATACCCGAGCAGGACGACATCCGCGGTCCTCGCGTGTTTGGTCTTGAACATGGTTCGCTTGCCGGGTCCGTACGGCAGCGCGAGCGGCTTGCTGACGACACCGTCGAGGCCGGCACCCTCGAACTCCTCAAGCCAGCGGTTTGCGAGCGCGACATCCCGGGTCGTCTGCGTCATGTGAAGGGGAGCGGTGGCGCGAGACAACAGCTTCTCGAGCGCTGCCCGACGCTCCTCGAACGGCGTCTGGAGCAGGCTTTCCCCGCCGAGCGAGAGCAGATCGAACGCGACGAATGACGCGGGCGTCTCGACGGCGAGCTTCGCAACGCGAGAGGCCGCGGGATGGATGCGCGCAGAGAGCGTCTCCCAGTCGAGGTGCTCAGCACCCTTTTCGCCTACCCGAACGACGATCTCGCCATCGAGAATGCACGGCTCGGGCAGCTGCTGTTTGAACAGCTCAACGAGTTCCGGAAAGTACCGCGTCAGCGGCTTGGAGCCACGGCTGCCGATCTCGACATCGGTTCCATCGAAGTAGACGATGCCGCGAAATCCGTCCCACTTGGGTTCGTACGCGACTCCGCCCTCGACGCGTTCCTGCGTCGGAATGGCGTCCACGAGCTTGGCGAGCATGGGATCGATGAGAGTCTCCACCCCATGATCATCTCTCAGCGCCGCCTAAACTCGTACCCTGTGACGGACACCGAGCCAGCAGTGCGCTTGCGACTGGACATCGCATACGACGGTTCGGCGTTCACCGGATGGAGCAAACAGCCGGGTCTGCGCACCGTGCAGGGCGAACTCGAGGCCGCGCTCGCGACCGTTTTGCAGCGGTACGGCGAACCACCGACACTCACGGTCGCAGGGCGGACGGATGCCGGTGTGCACGCACTCGGCCAGGTCGCGCATCTCGACCTCACGCCAGAGCAGTTCGCCGGTCTCGAGGACGCCCACCGGGGCAAGGGCTCGAAGCCGAAGGACAGTTCCCCCGAGGCGAGGGGGGCGCGACTGGCCCGCAAGCTCAACGGCATCGCGGGGCTGTCGAGCGACCTCTACGTCAAGAGCGTCACACTGGCCCCGGAGGGCTTCGACGCGAGATTCTCCGCGACCTGGCGTCGCTACGAGTACCGGGTCGCCGACAATCTCTCCCCGCGTAACCCCCTTACCCGGAATCATGTGCTCTGGTACCCGGCCGAGCTCGATGTGGATGCGATGAACGACGCAGCCCGCTCGCTCATAGGTCTCCACGACTTCGCCGCGTACTGTAAGCCGCGCGAGGGCGCGACGACGATTCGCACCCTGCAGCACTTCGCGTGGGAACGACAGGACGACGGCCTGCTCGTCGCGACCGTGCGCGCCGATGCCTTCTGTCACAGCATGGTGAGAGCGCTCGTCGGCGCCAGCCTCGCGGTCGGTGAACGCAAGCTGCCGGCCGACCGGGTCGCAGACATCCTGACTGCCAGGGAGCGCACGAACGAGTTCAAGGTCGTGCCAGCCAGAGGGCTCGTCCTGATGGAGGTCGGCTACCCGGATGACTCGGAGCTCGCCGATCGGGCGACGCAGACGCGCGCGAAGCGGGCCTAGCGGACGGGGGCCGGTTTCTCGTGCGCTCGAACGGATGGTAATGTAGACCCTTGGTGCCTGCGCCCCTGCGTAGAACACCCGAACTTGAGCCCTCCACCGGTGGGTTCCGAGGCTATCTGGCTGAGGAACGCTCCACGGAGTGGGATTCTCGATCACCTCATTTCGACTAGAAAGCAGTACAGCTGTGACTCGTACGTTCTCGCCCAAGCCCGCTGACGTTCAGCGCGAATGGGTTGTCATCGACGCAACCGACATCGTGCTCGGCCGTCTCGCCAGCCACGCCGCGACGCTCCTGCGCGGCAAGCACAAGCCGACCTTTGCTCCTCACATGGACATGGGCGACTTCGTCATCATCATCAACGCTGAGAAGGTTGCCCTCACCGGTGCCAAGCTCGCTCAGAAGCTCGCCTACCGCCACTCCGGTTACCCGGGCGGCCTCTCGGCGATGACCTATGCAGAGATGCTGGAGAAGCACCCGACCCGCGCGGTCGAGAAGGCCGTCCGCGGCATGCTTCCGAAGAACTCGATCGGTCGCGCCCAGCTCACCAAGCTCAAGGTGTACGCAGGCCCAGAGCACCCGCACGCTGCACAGCAGCCCAAGCCGTACAACCTTTCCCAGGTCGCGCAGTAGCGCCGGGCCAGCAGAGACTTTAGGAACCAGACAAACATGGCGAAGATCGAAGACATCATCGAAGAAGCTCCAGAGAGCTTCACGACGGAGAGCGCACCAAGCGAGGCCCCCAAGGCTCCGCGCGCGATCCTCAACGTTCCTGGCGCGGCAGTCGGCCGCCGCAAGGAGGCGATCGCCCGCGTGCGCATCGTCCCCGGTGGCGACACCTTCACGGTGAACGGCCGCACGCTCGAGGACTACTTCCCGAACAAGTTGCACCAGCAGCTCATCAACGACCCGTTCAAGGTGCTTGACCTTCTCGGCTCGTACAGCGTGATCGCGAAGATCACGGGCGGTGGCCCCTCCGGCCAGGCTGGCGCACTGCGCCTCGCAATCGCTCGCTCGCTGAACGAGATCGACCGCGAGAACAACCGTCCGGCACTCAAGAAGGCTGGCTTCCTGACTCGTGACGCTCGCGTCATCGAGCGCAAGAAGGCCGGTCTCAAGAAGGCCCGCAAGGCGTCGCAGTTCTCGAAGCGCTAGTCGGCGCCCAGTAACGGCCACCGACCATGCCGCGCTTGTTTGGCACGGACGGCGTTCGCGGCAGAGCGAACTCCGACCTTACGGTCGAGCTTGCGCTCGGACTCGCACAGGCGGCTGCGGTTGTACTCGGCAAGGGCCGAGTCGCCGATGGTCGCCGCGCGTCCGGTCGTCGTCCCATTGCAGTGATCGCCCGGGATCCACGGATCTCGGGCGATTTCCTGTCTGGAGCCGTCTCTGCCGGCCTCGCCAGCTCCGGGGTCGATGTCTACGACGCCGGAGTGGTTCCAACCCCTGCGCTAGCGTTTCTGGTCGGCGACTTCAAGGCCGATCTCGGCGTGATGATCTCCGCGTCACACAACCCCGCGCCAGACAACGGCATCAAATTCTTCGCCACGGGCGGCACCAAACTGCCTGATGAGGTCGAAGACCGCATTGAGGTGGCGCTCGACGAGCCGAAACTCGCTCCTACGGGTGCGGATGTTGGTCGCATCCGTCGTTTCGCTGATGCGGAAGACCGCTACGTCGTTCACCTGCTCTCGACCCTTCCGCACCGCCTCGACGGCGTGCATGTCGTGCTCGACTGCGCGCACGGTGCCGCCGCTGGCGTGTCGCCGCAGGTCTTCTCCGACGCCGGCGCAACCGTGACTGTGATCGGTGCGGAGCCCGACGGCCTCAACATCAACGATGGCGTCGGTTCGACCCACCTCGACCACCTCGCGCAGAAGGTTCTTGAACTTGGCGCGGATCTCGGTATCGCGCACGACGGCGACGCTGATCGATGCCTGGCGGTCGACCACGAGGGCAACATTGTCGACGGTGACCAGATCATGGCAATTCTCGCGCTCGCCATGAACGAGCGCGGTGCTCTCAAAGACGGCACCCTCGTTGCCACGGTGATGAGCAACCTCGGCCTGAAGCGCACTATGGCGAACCACGGGATTCGGATGCTCGAAACCGCTGTCGGTGACCGCTACGTTCTCGAGACGCTGAACGAACATGGGCTGTCCCTCGGTGGTGAGCAGTCCGGACACGTCATCATGACCGCGTTCGCGACGACGGGCGACGGCATCCTGACCGGCCTGCACCTGGTTGCTGAGATGGCTCACACCGGTAAATCGCTCAAGGAGCTCGCGTCTGTGATGACGATCTACCCGCAGACCCTCGTCAATGTGCGTGGCGTCGACCACCACGGGCTGGCGAAGAACCCTGTGATCGCGACCGCGGTTGCCGAGGCCGAAGCCGAGCTCGGCGACACCGGTCGCGTGCTGCTTCGGCCGTCCGGCACGGAGCCGATGGTTCGCGTGATGGTCGAGGCCGAAGACCAGGCGACCGCGGACCGGGTAGCGAACGCGCTCGCCGAAATCGTGAAACGCGAACTCGGTATCTAAACGTCAGTCAGTTCGCTGCGCCCGCGCACCCCAAGCTTGGAGTACGCAGCGTGCAGATGGTTGTTGACGGTTCGCGCGGACAGGTGCAGTCGAGCCGCGATGTCCAGGCTGCTGAGGCCCTGGGCGGCGAGCCCCGCGATCTCGCGTTCTCGCTGCGTGAGACGCTCTCCCCGTTCGGCAAACTGGAGCAGGGGCGTGGCCGCGTCCTGGCACTTCGCCAGTACCGCCTCCGCGCGATTCTGCAGCGCGACGGCCTGTCGCTCGCTGTGAGCCTTGCGTGCCGCACCACTTGCCGATACCCAGGCCTCGCCGGCGAACAGGTAGTAGCCCATCGCCTCCCATGCCTCTGCCGCTGCGGTCAACTTCTCCACGTTGCCTGACGCCTCGGCGTGCGCGTGTCCCGCCTGTGCAAGCAGCAACTGTGACGTCGTCCCAGCGGCCATCGCTCCGAGCAGCGGAGCGGCCTGCTGGGCGGCGCCGAGTCGGGATGCCGCGTGCAGAAGCACGGCAGCGAGAACAACGTTTCCACGCGCGGCGGCTTCTCGGGCGCGTCGAATCATGGTGGTGGTCGCGCGGTCCTTGCCACCGCGGACGGCGTCCAGCCAAAGAGTTGCCAGGGCGGCGGTCGAATGCGACGCGATGATCTTGGAGTCGAGGTCCGCGAGCACAACGGCGGCCTCACCAGGTCGGCCCCGCCACAGCAGGCTGAGTGCGAGATAGGACCGAGCCGGGTCTAGGTAGAAGACCGACTCCCGCGCCTGGGACCCACTAATCACATCGCTGAACCAGCGACCGGCCGTGTCGAGTTGACCCATTGCGAGAAAGCACTGTCCGAGCACGAGTTCGTTGTAACGCGTGCCGAGCTCGTCGTTTGCCTCGATACAACTCCGCAGTGACTGCGTCGACATGTCATGAGCCTCCTGCACCAGCCCGAGGTGCAGCAGAACCGTCTCGAGCACCATTTGGGCGCGCCGCAACGGGAACGCCGGAGCCGTCGTCGCGATCGAGTGATACGCGCCCGCTCGACCGGCCGCGAGCGCTTCGTCGCCCTGGTCGAGCGACGAGAGTGGCAGCGCCCGCGCGAATTCGAAGACGGCGTGTTCTTCATCGCTCGCACCCGGCTGCGGCGTCGCCGGTTCGAGCGCCTGCAGCGACAGCGTCGACTGTTCGAGGTTCAGCAGGAGTACGGACCTTGGAAACGCGAGTGTCGGCACGAGGTCGGGGTTGCGCTCCGCGGCCGCGTCCAAGATCGCGAGGCCGAGGGAGTTGCCGTCCCTCTCGCCCGCGTAGGTGCTCGCTCGCATCGAGGCGATGAGGCCGGTGAGTTCGAGAGTGGTTGGATGAAGCTCGTCTTCGATGGCCGCCCGCTCGAAGATCGCTAGTGCATCCGAGATGCGACCGAGAGTCCACACCGACTGCCCCTGCAACAGGAGCATCTCGGCAGCGGGGGCGCCGGCCTCGATGGCTGCCGCGGCGAGTCGTTCGACCCTGGCATGATCGCCAGCAAGAGTGGCAAGGTGAGTGGCTCGAAACAGGACGCCCGGGTCGGACTCGACGCCGGCATCCAATCTCCATAGCGAAACGCGCAACTCGTCCTCAGGCGTCATCTCGCGCGAGGCGACGCGGGTGGCCTCGTCGACCAGAAGATCGACAGTCGCGAGACGGGACAGCGATGCGCGCACCGCCTCGGCATATTGCGGGTGCGACAGGGAGAGGTAGGTGCGGCCTCGTCGCGATTCGATGAGCAGCAGGCCAGCGTCGTCGAGGGCGACGAGTCCGCCGCGCTGGTCGACGGGGATGTCTTCGTAGGTGAGAGGCTGGCAGACCGCGAGGCGCTCCACGAGGGAGGTCTGCTCCTGGTCGAGGTGGGCGAGACGCGCACGAATCAGGTCCCGAAGCGCGGGTGTGCCGAGCGGTTTTCCGATGAGTTGCCACACGCTGTGCTGCTCGATCAGCTGGCCATCGTTGAACGCCCCGATCACCAGTTCGCGAAGGAAAAGCGGGTTACCGCCCGAGAGCCTGTGCAGCTCGACGGCGCTGCGATGAGCAATTCGTTCGCCGAGCACCCGCCCGAGCAGCAACTCGCACGCGCCGACCTCCAGCGGTGCGACCTCAATGCGAAGTGCACTGTCGTCCGTCCACATCGACAGGAACGCGTCGGGGAGCGCGACGCCCGTTGGGATGGTGGCGATGAGCCGGACCACGCGCGCAGACACCAGCTGCACGACGAGCGTCAGCGACAGTGGGTCGAGGTGGGTGAGGTCGTCCACGATCAGCACGACGCGGCGGCCGTCGGCCAGGCGAGCGATGGCGTCCCGAGCAATATCGAAGATGGCAAGCGAGTCGCGGACCACCGAATCGAGTGCGTCGCGCCCGGGCGCTATGGCGGGAATGATGGCGCCGAGCGGGGTTTTCGCGAGGATCTCGCTTGCCGCGACTCGAGCGACGGCCCAGCCGTCTGCGGCAAGGATCGCGGCGGCCTCAGCCGCGAGGCGGGACTTGCCGATGCCCGAGGCACCGGTGAGCAGTACCGCGGAGACCGCATCTGATCGGAGCACCGCCGTGAGTTGGTCGATCAACGCGTCGCGCCCCGTCATGGGCCACTGTGACTGGACTGCAATGCCGTCTGCCACAGGTGCCTCCTCTCGCGCGGCGCAAGTGGAGTTTAGTGGTACTCAGTGACGATATTTCGACTGTTTAGATCTTTCTCAGCAGCACCGATGCGACCGCATGATTCGATCCCTTGCGCAGCACAAGAGACGCGCGGGGCCTCGTCGGCAGCACGTTCTGCAGCAGGTTGGGCTCGTTGATCGATTTCCAGATCGTGCGGGAAAGAGCGATCGCGTCTTCCTCTGACAGGCTCGCGAAGCGGTGGAAGTACGAGGCGGGGTTGGCGAATGCTCCACGCTGCAGGGACAGGAACCGCTCGACGTACCAGTTCGCGATGTCTGAGGTCCTGGCATCCACGTAGACGCTGAAGTCGAAGAGGTCGCTGATGGCCAGGCGTCCGCCGGCGACGGGGGGCTGCAGTACGTTCAATCCTTCGACGATGAGGATGTCCGGATGCCGCACAACGATCTCGGCGTCCGGCACGATGTCGTAGCGCAGGTGCGAATAGAACGGCGCGCGCACCTCGCTCACCCCGCTCTTCACGTTGCTCACAAATCGCAGGAGTGCCCGTCGGTCGTAGCTCTCCGGGAAGCCCTTGCGCTCCATCAGTCCGCGACGCTCCAGTTCGGCGTTCGGGTAGAGGAAGCCGTCGGTCGTCACGAGCTCGACGCGAGGCGTGTCATCCCACCTTGCAAGAAGTTCGCGCAGGAGCCGCGCCGTAGTCGACTTGCCAACGGCTACCGACCCAGCGACGCCGATGACGAACGGGGTGCTCTGGTTGCGTCCGCGCAGGAAGTCGCTCGTCGACTGGTGGAGAGATTTCGCCCCCGCCGCATACAGGTTGATGAGGCGGGACAAGGGCAGGTAGACATCGTTGACCTCGCTCATGTCGAGGCGGTCGCCGAGTCCGCGGAGCTGGATGATCTCCTGCTCCGTCAGTGGCAGCCTGGTCGAGGGGGCGAGTTCGGCCCAGTCCTCCCGATCGATCTCCACGAAGGGAGACGGCTGCGCGGGTTGCGTTTCTTGCATCGCAGACAAGGTTAGTTGGCGAAGGCCGTGCTTTTGGCCGTACCGGCCCGTCTCAGGTGCCTCCCCGTACAATTACGGCATGTGCGGAATCGTGGGCTACGTCGGTCCGAATAGCAGTGTCAATGTGCTACTTCGGGGACTCAGCCGCCTCGAATATCGCGGTTACGACTCGGCGGGCGTCGCTGTCATCGGTGAAGACGGCGAACTCGAAACGCGCAAGCACGCGGGAAAACTGAAGGTGCTCCTCGACGAACTCGGTGCCGCTCCGATCGGGGATGGCCAGACCGGCATCGGCCACACCCGCTGGGCGACGCACGGCGGCCCGACAGATGGCAACGCGCATCCGCATCTCGGAGATGACGGCAAGCTCGCCCTCATCCACAACGGAATCATCGAAAACTTTGCCGCGCTCAAGCAGGAACTGCTCGACGACGGGGAGACGTTTTCGAGTGACACAGACTCGGAGGTTGCCGCCGTCATTGCCGGCCGCGCCTACCGCGAGACCGGCGACCTGACTCTCACGATGCGTGCAACGGTCGCCCGCCTCGAGGGCGCGTTCACGCTGCTCATCGTTCACAGGGACTCACCGGGCGAGGTCGTCGGAGCCCGCCACATTTCCCCTCTCGTCATCGGGCTGGGGGATGGCGAAAACTTCCTGGGATCGGATGTCGCGGCCTTCGTCGAATTCACCCGCCGCGCCGTCGAGATCGGCGAAGACCAGATCGTCACGATTCGTCCGGACTCCGTCGAGGTCACCGACTTCGAGGGAAATCCCGTTGGCACGCGTGAATACGAGATCGCGTGGGATGCCTCGGCCAGCGAAAAGGGCGGCTGGTCGAGCTTCATGCGCAAAGAGATCAGTGAAGAGCCGGATGCCGTCGCCAACACCCTGCGCGGGCGCATCGTCGATGACAAGGTGGTGCTTCCCGAGCTGGAGAACCTCGACGCGACGACGCTCGCGGGTATCGAACGCATCACCATCATCGCCTGCGGCACGGCCGCATACGCCGGGATGCTCGGAAAGTACGCCATCGAGGCGTGGGCTCGCGTGCCCGTCGAGGTCGAGCTGTCGCACGAGTTCCGCTATCGCAACCCCGTGCTGAACGAACGGACGCTCGTCATTTCGGTGAGCCAGTCCGGCGAGACCATGGACACGCTCATGGCTGTGAAGTTTGCGAAGGACGCGGGCGCGCAGTCGCTCTCGATCTGCAACACCCAGGGATCCTCGATTCCCCGCGAGTCGGATGGCGTGGTCTACACGCACGCAGGCCCGGAGGTGGCTGTCGCCTCGACGAAGGCATTCGTTGCGCAGATCACCGCGCTCTACCTCTTCGGCCTGCACCTCGCGGCCGTACGTGGCGCATTGACGCCAGCGGAGATCGCGAAAAATCTGCAGGAGTTGCAGGCCATCCCGGACAAGCTGTCCGAGGTGCTGGTCGCCTCTGAGGGCATCGGCCAGCTCGCCAGATGGATGTCAGACACCCAGTCCGTGCTCTTTCTCGGCCGTCACGTCGGCTACCCCATTGCTCTCGAGGGTGCGCTGAAGCTCAAGGAGCTCGCGTACATCCACGCGGAGGGGTTCGCGGCGGGCGAGCTCAAGCACGGACCCATTGCCCTCATCGAACCCGGCCAGATCGTGTTCGTGATCGTGCCGAGCCCGCGCGATCCGCTCTCGCTGCACGCGAAGGTGGTCTCGAACATCCAGGAGATCCGCGCTCGTGGCGCGCGTGTCATCGCCATCGCGGAGAAGGGCGACGCCGCCGTTCTGCCGTACGCAGACGAAGTCATCCCGATCCCGCTCGCGGCATCATTCTTCGAGCCGATTCTGGCCGTCGTGCCGCTGCACATCTTCGCCATGGAGCTTGCGAGCGCGAAGGGACTGGATGTCGACCAGCCGCGTAACCTCGCCAAGTCCGTCACGGTCGAATGATTCTCGGGATTGGCGTCGACGTCGTCGACCTCAGACGATTCGAGAAGGCGGTCGGCAACACTCCCGCGTTCGCCGAACGGCTCTTCACCGAGGCCGAACGCAAGCTGCCTCTGCACTCACTCGCGGGACGTTTCGCGGCAAAGGAAGCGCTCATCAAGGCCATTGGCGACTCGACTGGCGTGCGCTGGCACGACATGGAGGTCGTGTCCAACGAGCTTGGGGACCCGTCTTTCGTGCTCCACAACGCGGTCGAGCGCATCGTGCGCGACAAGGGCGTTGAACACATCCACCTGTCGATGTCGCACGATGCGGGAATCGCGATCGCCTACGTGATCGTCGAGGCCGGGGCGTGAGGCCAATGCGCGAGGCCCTCATCGACCTCGACGCCATGCGCTCCAACATTCACCTGCTTCGGGATGTCGTGGCTCCCGCCCAGACCATGGTCGTCGTCAAGGCCGAGGGTTACGGGCATGGGAGCATCGGTGCAGCTCGCGCGGCCGTCGAGGCCGGGGCGGAGTGGCTGGGGGTCGTCGACATCCGCGAAGCCCTTGCGCTTCGCGAAGCCGGAATCGCCACACCGATTCTCGCCTGGCTGCACGGCGACGACGCCGACTTTAACGCAGCTGCCGCTGCCGGTGTCGATGTTGGTATCAGCAACGCTGCTCAACTCGAGCGGGCGGCGGACACTCCGGGCGTCGCGTACGTTCAGATCAAGGTCGACACCGGGCTCAGCCGCAATGGCGTCGTCGAGGCGGAGCGGGACCAGTTGTTTGCTCGAGCCGCCGCGCTCGAGACAGCTGGCAAGATTCGGGTACGGGGACTGTGGAGCCACCTCTCCAACACGAGTGCAGCGGAAGATCTCGAGCAGCTGCGACGTTTCGAGCTCGCCCTCGAGAGTGCCGCAGCGCACGGCCTCTCTCCGGAGCTGCTGCACCTCGCTGCGAGTGCCGGTGCGATGAGTCTGCCGAACTCACGGTTCAACCTCGTGCGGCTCGGCATCAGCGTCTACGGACTGTCGCCTTTCGAGGGTGAGACGAGCGCGGCCCTTGGGCTCAGGCCGGTCATGACACTCAGCGCCGAGATCGTGTCGGTGAAGCGAGTACCCGCAGGCAGCGGTGTCTCGTACGGCTACACACACCGCACCGAGCGAGAGACCACCCTCGCGCTCGTGCCGCTCGGCTATGCGGATGGGATTCCGCGGCACGCGTCATCCGTCGCACCCGTCTCTATCAACGGCAAGACCTATCGGATCAGCGGTCGCGTCGCGATGGACCAATTCGTGGTCGATGTCGGCGACGATCCGGTGGCGCTCGGCGACCGCGCGATCCTGTTCGGAGACCCCCTCGATGGTGTGCCTTCCGCGGATGACTGGGCCGAAGCCTGCGGGACAATCAACTACGAGATCGTGACGCGGATCGGACCACGCGTCACCCGCGTCTTTCGGCCGTGATGGAGCTATCAATCGCCACCCCCGATGCCATGGAGGCGTTCGGGGCGCTCCTCGCTGGGCAGCTGCGCACGGGCGATCTGGTGCTGCTGAACGGTGAGCTCGGCGCCGGTAAGACCACGCTGACCAGGGGACTGGGCGCCGCACTCGGCGTTCGCGGCGCCGTGACCAGCCCGACTTTCGTGCTCGCGCGAACCCACCCGCGTGCGTCGGGTGCGCCGCTCGTTCACGTCGACGCATACCGACTGTCGTCTGCGGTCGAGCTCGACGACCTCGACATCGACTTCGAGAACTCGATCGTGGTGGTCGAGTGGGGTGCCGGCTTGCTCGACGGGCTCACCGACGACTGGCTGGAGATCGGGATTGTGAGGCCGCACGGGGTGTCGGTCCCCCAGGATCTCGAAGGGCCCGAACCGCGCTTCATCACGGTCGAGGGGCACGGGCAGCGCTGGCAGGACTTAGGGTGGGTCGGTGCTGCTCGCAATTGACACCTCGGCTGGAACCGGCGTCGCGGTCGTCGACCGCGATCGTGGGGTGCTCGCCGAAGCGAAGGAAGCCGACACCCGGCGCCACGCCGAGGTCATCGGCATACTCATGCAGGCCGTGCTGGACCAGTCGGGAGTGGCAGTAACCGACTTGAGCGGTGTCGCAGTAGGAATGGGCCCAGGACCTTTCACGGGCCTGCGAGTGGGCATCGCTGCCGCTCGAGTCTTCGCCCTCGGTATCGGGCGGCCGATTGTGCCGGTCGTAAGCCACGACGCGATCGCGTTCGGCCAGGTCGACCCCGTGGTCGTTGTCACGGATGCTCGTCGCCGCGAGGTCTACTGGTCGGCCTACGGTGGAACAGATGAGGCTGGGCTCCCGATCCGCGAAGACGGTCCGGGACTGACGGCGCCCGACGATCTGGCACTCGCAGTCACGAACTTCGGGCGGTATCGGCGCATCGATGCTGCCGAAGTCTCCGCTGCATCCATTGGTCTGATCGCAGAGCTGCTGTACCTGCACAAGCGTCCATTCGCGAGCAGCGAGGCACTCTACCTGCGCTCGCCTGACGTCACCCTGTCCGCGGGCCCGAAGCGGGTGAGCTGATGACCGTGACGATTCGCCGAGCAACGGTCGACGATGTCGACGAGATCATGGAACTCGAGAACGCGTCGTTCCAATCAGATGCCTGGCTGCCGGAAACCATGCGCTCGGAACTCGCGAGCAGGTACACCTACTACCTCGTGGCACACGATTCGTCTGCGCCGGACGTGCTCGCAGGTTATGCCGGCCTTCTCGCACCGCAGGGCAGCGGCGATGCCGACATCCAGACCATCTCGGTCGCGCCGGCATTTCGGCGGCAGGGGCTGGGCCGAAAGCTCATGCTCGCCCTGATCGCGGAGGCACTCCTGCGTGGGGCGAGCTACGTGTTTCTCGAGGTGCGCGCAGACAACCCCAACGCTCGGGCACTGTACGAGTCGCTCGGCTTCGAACAGATCGCCGTGCGCGTCGGGTACTACCAGCCGGATGGCGTGGATGCGCAGGTCATGCGCGCCGCGTTGCCGATGCCGGAGGTGACCGAATGAGCGCGCCGCTCGTGCTCGGCATCGAGACCAGTTGCGATGAGACCGGAATCGGCATCGTGCGTGGCACCGAGTTGCTTGCCAACGTCATCTCGTCGTCGATGGAGCAGCACGCTCGGTACGGCGGGGTGGTGCCAGAGGTTGCGGCCCGCGCTCACCTCGAGGCGCTGACACCGGCAGTGACGGCGGCGCTCGAAGAAGCGGGCGTCTCGCTCGCCGATCTCGATGCCATCGCCGTTACCTCCGGGCCGGGGCTTTCTGGTGCTCTCATGGTGGGTGTCGGTGCCGCGAAGGCGCTCGCGATCGCACTCGACAAGCCGCTCTACGCGGTGAATCACCTCGTCGGCCATGTCGGCGCCGACGTTCTGCGCGACGACGGGACGGAAATCGAGCTGCCCACCATCGCGCTGTTAGTTTCGGGCGGTCACACGTCGCTACTGCTTGTACGCGACCTGGTCTCCGACGTCGAACTCCTCGGTGAGACCATCGACGACGCCGCTGGGGAGGCGTTCGACAAGGTGGCCCGACTGCTGGGGCTGCCGTATCCGGGGGGACCGCACATCGATCGCGTCGCCGTCGGCGGCGATCCGGCCGGCATCCGTTTTCCCCGCGGCCTCACCCAGCCCAAGGATCTCGAGCGCCACCGCTACGACTTCTCCTTCTCGGGTCTCAAGACCTCGGTTGCCCGGTGGGTCGAACAAAATCGAGACGCAGGCGACGACCCGAGGATCTCGGATGTCGCGGCGAGTTTCCGTGAAGCCGTCGCGGACGTACTGCTCACCAAGGCCATCGCGGCGTGCAACGACTTCGGGGTTCCACGTCTGCTGCTCGGTGGCGGTGTGGTCGCAAACGCGCGGATTCGCGAACTGGCCGCTGAGCGCACGGCGGCCGCAGGCATCCAGCTTCGCGTCCCGCCTCTCGACCTGTGCACGGACAACGGCGCGATGATTGCCGCGCTCGGCGCGCAACTCGTCATGGCTGGGCATGCCCCCTCCGGCATGGACTTCGGCGCTGACTCGACGTTGCCGGTGACAGTTATTCAGGCCTGAGGATAGGACGCGACTCTCGAGGCAAGTTCGTTGACACGGTCTCGGAGCGGTGCCACTATGGGCCGAGCTACGGCTTTTCAGCAAATCCCAAGGAGACCTTCCCATGACTGATCCCACTGTTCCGGAGCCGACTCCAGAACCTAACGCAGAATCCGTCCCCGTAGAGCCACCGGCACCAGCGGCTCCGGCGGCACCCGCCGCTCCCGCATACGCACCAGCGACGGCCGCAGCCGGACCGAAGCAGACGCTCAGCATTGTCGGATTTGTCGTCGGTCTTGTCGCATTTGTCTTCGGTTGGACTGCGTTCTTCGGCCTCGTCGCCGGCGTGGCAGCAATCGTCATTTCGGTCATCGCACACCGCCGCGAGCCACAGGCGCCGGCGTGGATGTGGATCATCGGTCTGGTCGCTGGCATCCTGGCAACCATTTCGAGCGTGATCATTTCGATCATTACGATCGTCACCCTGATCTCGGTCGCGACACTTGGCACGTACCCCGGCCTCCACTAAACAGCTCCGCTCCTCGGTGGGTTCGCGCTGCGAAGCGCGGACCCACTGTCGTTCTTTCTTCACTCCGCTCGAGCGATAGGTTCACCTCGTGTTTCTAGAAGGGTTTGCTGTTGTCGATCCCACCCGTTGAACCCACGCCGGAGATGCCCGTCGCGCCCTCCGCAGCAGCGCAGTCTGTCCCGCCCGCTGCCACCACCGACCCGTATGGGCCGCCGCCGTCCGGACATCTCCTGCCGCCATCACCCGGCGTTTACGCAGCGCCTAACGCCTATGGCTATGCATACGCCCCTGCCCAGCCGCCTCGTGGACTGAGCATCGCCTCCATGGTTCTCGGAATCTGCGGCGTGTTTTTCAGTTTCTTCTACGCGTTCGGGTTATTTCCGTCGATAGCTGCGGTCATCACGGGGCATCTCGCGATCAAGCGACAGCCTTATGCGCGCGCGATGTCAATCGCGGGTCTCATCTGCGGCTACGTGGGCATCGCAATCTCACTGTTGTGGATTGTCGCGATCGTCGCCCTGATCATCTTTAGCGTGAACGCAGGCGCCAGCTACGGCAGCTAGTCCGATTAGTTGGCAGTGCCTTCGCGCTCGGCGAGCAGGGCGACCCGCTTGCCGCCGGAGCGGGTGAGGATGAGTGTTGCGGATGCGTCGCCCTTCAGCGACAGCTTCGTGCGGAGTGCGGCCGGGTCGACATCCATACCGCGTTTCTTGATCTCGAGCGTGCCGATCTTGCGTGTGGCGAGTTCCTTCTTGAGCAGTCGCTCGTCGAACGGAAAGGTCTCGAGCACGCGGAAGCGACTCGCGAAGGGTGAGTCGAACGCGTCATCCGTAGTGAAGTAGGCGATCGTGCGATCGAGCATTCTGCCGCCGAGACCGCGAACCAGGTCGCCAATCAGTCGAGCACGGATGACGGCGCCGTCCGGCTCATAGAGAAACTGGCCGAGCGTGCCCACTTCCGCATCCTCGCTGTCGGCTGCGGCGGTGAGTTCTGCCGTGCCGTTGCTGGTGATCACCAACGCCGCGCGCTTGATGCCATCGCGCGCTACAGCCCCGAACCAGAGCCCGACCTCGACCACCTCGCGGTCGGCTGAGATCCACTGCGCCTCGGCGTGGTCGGGGATGAGGTCGCGGTCGATGCCGGGGCCGAGCTTGATGCCTGTGGGGAAGCGTGACGCGATGCCGAAAGCGAAGTCGAGCGATGGCGACCAATCCGCGGGGTTGTTCAGGCGACGGCTCGCGTTGCGCCTCGCCGGGTCGAGGTAGACGCCGTCCATGCCGGTCAGGTCGAACTCGGTGACATCGGCCTGCTCGACGCGGGCGTTCGACCAGGGAGCCAGATTGAAGGAGGCGATCGCCGCGGTCACCTCGTCGCGCTCGACACCTGTCACTTCGACATCCAGCGCGGCGATCGCGAGCGCGTCGGCGCCGATGCCGCAGCCGAGGTCGGCGACCCACGCGATTCCCGCCCGTTGGAAGCGGCTAGCATGTTGCGCCGCGACGCTGAATCGGGTTGCCTGCTCGAGGCCGGCTTCCGTGAACAACATCCTGTTCGCGAAAGGACCGAACTTGGATGCCGCTTTTGCGCGCAACTTCGACTGGCTGAGAACCGCGGCGACCAGGCCAGGACCGTAGCCCTCCTTGCGCAGCTTCGCGACCGACTTCACCACGTCATCCGTGGACTGGTAGGCGGGCAGCGAGTCGAGCAGCCGAAGGCCCTCTGGCGACAGCAGTTCGACCAGCTCGAGTGTGTCCATCGCACCATCCTCCCGCATGGCCGCCGCGCGCACCGTGCCGCGGCGGGAGAAACTGCACTTCGTGGTGTGGGTTGGCGGGAGAAACTGCACCTCGTGTGTGGGGTGGCGGGAGAAGCCGAGCAGCGGGGAGCTACAGCTCCGCCCGTGTCGCACTTCCTCCCGCCAGCCCATCTCAGCGCGGTGGCGGGAGTTGTTGTCCCGTGGAGGGAGTTACAACCCCCGCCGCCGGACAGTTTCTCCCGCCGGCGGGTGTAATAACTCCCGCCACCGCGAAGCGCACGTGCAACTCGCTCCCGACCCCACCGGTTGGCACTCGGATTGAACGAGTGCCAGCCAGCCTCTATAGTTGAGTTGGCACTCTCGCATGGAGTGTGCCAACCACGGATTTGTTCCAGCCGGTAGTTATTTTTCAGAAAGTGAAGGTGAACCGTGTCGGTTTCCATCAAGCCGCTCGAGGATCGCATCGTTATCAAGCAGGTCGAGGCAGAGACGACGACGGCCTCCGGCCTTGTCATCCCTGACACCGCGAAGGAGAAGCCCCAGGAGGGCGAGGTCATCGCTGTGGGTCCAGGCCGCATCGACGACAACGGCAACCGCGTTCCGCTCGACATCGCGGTTGGCGACAAGGTCATCTACTCCAAGTACGGCGGCACCGAGGTGAAGTACGGCGGCGAGGACCTGCTGGTTCTCTCGGCTCGCGACGTGCTCGCAGTGGTCGTTCGCTAACTCGAACTCTCCAAGGGGTCCGGCGGGTAACCGCCGGGCCCCTTCTCGTTCCGATCAGCTCGTCGTTTCCGATCAATAGGCTGGGCTCGTGTCCGTTCCACCACAGCACGCCCCGCGGCCCCTCGGCCGCGGCATCCTTCTCGCCTTAAGCGCGTACGGACTCTGGGGAATTCTTCCCCTGTTCTTCCTGCTGCTGGTGCCAGCCAATGCCCTCGAGATCGTCGCCTGGCGCATCCTGTTCTCTCTCGTGTTCTGCACGGTCCTGCTGACAGTCACGCGCTCGTGGCGGCGATTTGGCTCGCTGCTGCGCGACCGGCGAGTGGCTCTCACACTGCTGATTGCCGGAATCCTGATCTGGGTCAACTGGATCGTTTACGTTTATGCGACCGTGCAACACGAACTCGTGCAGGCGGCGCTTGGCTACTTCATCAATCCGATCGTCACGGTGCTCCTCGGCATCTTCGTTCTTCGTGAGCGGCTGCGACCGCTGCAGTGGGTCGCGATCGGTATCAGCGCCATTGCCGTGCTCGTCATTGCGATCGGATACGGGGCGTTTCCCTGGATCTCGCTCGCTCTCGCGTTTTCGTTCGGCCTGTACGGGCTGATCAAGAAACGGGTTGGTGCACGAGTCGACGCGGTGAGCGGCCTCACCATGGAAACCCTGTGGCTCGCGCCGGTAGCGATCGCGCAACTCGTGTTCGTCGGGATGACGAGCGGTCTCACGATTGGCAACGTGAGCCCCCTACAGACCGTCGCGATGCTCCTCGCTGGCGTCGTCACCGCCGTGCCACTTCTGCTGTTCGCGGGTGCCGCCCGGATCCTGCCACTCACCGTTATCGGCCTGACCCAGTACGTCACGCCGCTTTTGCAATTTCTGATCGGGGTCGTGTTCCTGAACGAGCCCATGCCCCTGCCGAGGCTCATCGGCTTCGTCCTCGTCTGGGCGGCCCTCGGAGTGCTGACTCTCGACATGTTCCGCACGGCACGTGCCAACCGGCCCTCGACTGCAGAGTCGGTGTCGGCGTAACGGGAATCATTCGCCGTCGAATATCGTTAAGCCCAACACTTGGCCCCCGCGATCCGGGGACTTTTGACACTCGCCAACAGTGAATGGGAACCATGGAACAGCCTGACCCCTTCGGTTTTATCGGACTCACCTACGACGACGTCATGCTGCTCCCGGGGCACACCGACGTCATTCCGAGCGAAGCCGACACGATGTCGCGCCTGACGCGGCGCATCTCGGTGGCCGCGCCGCTGCTGTCCGCCGCGATGGACACAGTGACCGAGTCGCGCATGGCGATCGCCATGGCGCGTAACGGTGGCATCGGCATCATGCACCGCAACCTGTCGATCGAGGACCAGGCTGCTCACGTCGACAAGGTCAAGAGATCCGAGTCGGGGATGATCACCAACCCCGTGACGACGACACCGGATGCGACTGTCGCCGAGGTTGACGCGCTGTGTGGGCAGTTCCGAGTGTCGGGCGTGCCGGTCGTCGAGGGCGACGGCAAGCTCGTTGGCATCATCACCAACCGCGACATGCGATTCGTTTCACCATTCGAGAAGTCGACGACACTCGTGCGCGACGTCATGACGAAGGCGCCGCTCATCACGGCTCCGGTCGGCGTTGACCCGGACTCCGCTGTCGCGATCTTCGCGCAGCACAAGATTGAGAAGCTTCCCCTCGTCGACAGCGAGGGACGCCTGCGCGGACTCATCACTGTCAAGGACTTCGACAAGAGCGAAAAGTACCCGAACGCCACCAAGGACAGCTCCGGGCGGCTCCGTGTAGGCGCGGCAATCGGGTTCTTCGGTGACGCATGGGATCGCGCAGTCGCCCTGAACGAGGCTGGCGTCGACCTCATCGTGGTTGACACCGCCAACGGTGACTCGTCCGGCGTGCTCGACATCATCGCGCGGCTGAAGTCCGACGCATCCTTCGCCCACATCGACATCGTCGGCGGCAACGTCGCGACCCGCTCCGGCGCGCAGTCGCTGGTGGATGCCGGCGCTGACGCGATCAAGGTCGGCGTTGGACCTGGCTCGATCTGCACCACCCGCGTCGTTGCGGGTGTCGGCGTGCCCCAGGTCACCGCGGTCTACGAGGCATCCCTCGCGGCTCGAGAGAGCGGCATCCCGGTCATCGCAGACGGCGGGCTGCAGTACTCGGGCGACATCGCCAAGGCGCTCGTCGCCGGTGCGGACACGGTCATGCTCGGTTCCCTCCTGGCCGGATGCGACGAAAGCCCGGGCGACCTCGTCTTCGTCAACGGCAAGCAGTTCAAGAACTATCGCGGAATGGGCTCACTCGGGGCTCTCCAGACGCGCGGCAAGAAGACGTCGTACTCACGCGACCGCTACTTCCAGGCGGATGTCCCGTCAGACGAGCAGCTCATCGCAGAAGGCATCGAGGGCCAGGTGCCGTATCGCGGACCGCTCGCCTCCGTCGCCTACCAACTGCTCGGTGGCCTGCGTCAATCCATGTTCTACACGGGGGCTCGCACGATCGAGGAGCTCAAGTACAAGGGCAAGTTCGTGCGCATCACCGCTGCCGGCCTCAAGGAGTCGCACCCGCACGACGTGCAGATGGTGGTCGAGGCGCCGAACTACCGGCGGTAGCTCTGTTCCGTCGCGGCGGGAGTAATAACACCGTCCGGCGGGAGAAAGTCACCCACGGCGGGAGTTGCAACTCTCGCCGCCGGCCAAGAACTCCCTCCGTCCACAGGAGCCCTTCGCCGCGAAGCACTGACAAGTTCGCTGGCTGCCCGTTAGCGTGCGGTCGCGGTGCGCCAAGCTCGCCGCATGATCACTCCTCCAGAGCTGTCGAACGTACTGATATTGCCGGGGGTGCAACGCACCGCCCCAGATTCACGCACCCTCGCTCGAGCAGTGGACCGCGGGTCCCTGATCAAGCTCCGTCGTGGCGCATACGTCGAGCGAGCAACGTGGGAAGGCCTGGATGCGCGCGCGCGACACCTCACCCGAGTGGCGGCGGCGGCTTCGGCTTCGAAGGCTCCTCCGACGTTTGCAGGTATGTCGGCAGCCGCCATTTGGGGTGTGCCGATTCTTGGCGAGTTTCCGGACTACGTAACGATTCTCGATCGGTGGAAAGGCGGCGGGCGGTCGGAACCGGGAGTTCGCCGCACGGCCGCTGGGCAACGAACCGCGCACATCGAAGAGATCGACGGGTTCGCGGTCACTAACCTCGCTCGCACCGCAATCGATGTGGCCTTCGCAACTCCGTTCACTCAAGCAGTTGGCTCAGTCGACTGGTGCATCTATCGGAAGAACTCGAAGGCGACCGGCAAGGATGCTTTGTTGCACGAGCTTCGCACGTTCGAAGGGCGTCGCGGGATCAAGCTCGCGCGATCGGTTGTTGCGTTCGCTAGCCCGCTTTCTGACTCTTTCGGCGAATCGCAGTGTCGCGCGGTGATTCATCTCATGGGCTTCGCCGCGCCACAACTGCAGGTCGAGTTCCACGATGCCGAAGGCAAAATGGTGGTCGACTTCTATTGGCCGTCGGTTCGCGTCGCTGCAGAATTTGACGGCAAGCAGAAATACACGGTGGCCGAGTACACCGGCGACCATCCCGAAGAGGTGGTCTGGCGGGAGAAGAAGCGGCAGGATCGTCTTCTTCGACAAATCGAGGGCGTGGAACGACTGATCACGGCAGATGTGTCGAATCCGGCCCGATTGGTCGCGATCCTGAGCGAGGCCGGCGTCCCTCGCGGCGGGAGATAGTGTCCGGCGGCGGGAGCAACAACCCCCGCCGCCGGACAGTTTCTCCCGCCGGACGGAGTAGTAACTCCCGCCACGGGCACACGCAACGAGAGGCGCCGCTACGCGCCGGCGAGCCGCGCGACCGCCTCACGCAGCACCTCGGGCGAGCACGCGAAGTTGAGCCGCGCGAAGCCGCGACCCGGTGACCCGAAGTCGGGGCCGGGGTTCAGGGCCACCAGGGCCTTCAGCGCACGCACGGTCGGGTCGTCGCCCCACTCGAGCGCGGAGAAGTCGAGCCAGGCGAGATAGCTGGCTCGCGGCGGTCGAAACGAGACGGAAGGCAAGTCGGTGGCGAGGAGCGTGCCAAGCAGCTGCTTGCTTTCCTCGAGGGCTGCGACCGTGCCGGCCAGCCACTCGTCGCCGTGAGTGAATGCAGCGACACTCGCATGGAGCCCGAGGATGCTGGTTCGCCACAGCACTTCGAACGACATCCCGTCCAGCAGCGCAAGTGATCGATCGGATGCGGCAACCATGACAGCGCACTTGACGCCCGCGAGGTTGAACGCCTTGCTCGCGGAAGTTACGGCGAGACCGTGCTCACGCGCGTCGTCCGACACGGTGAGGAACGGAGTGAACCCTCCGCCGGTGTGCACCAGCGGTGCATGGATCTCATCGCTGACGACGGTTGCGTCGTGCAGCGCGGCAAGCGCGGCGAGTGCCTCCAGCTCGTCTGCCGGATGCGGGTGGCCGAGCGGATTCTGCGGATTGCACAGCAACACCGCGCGCGCACCGCTCACAAGTGCCCGCTCCACGCCGTCGAGGTCGATGGAATAGTCGTCGCCGCTGTCGGTGAGCGGGACTTCGATCACCGTCCCGCCGGCTTCAGGCACGAGGTCGAAGAATGGCGGGTAGACCGGCGGCATGATGACCACTCCGTCGCCCGGACGGATTGCTCGCTTGAGCGTTTCGACGATGGCGACGCTCACGTCAGTCGTGGTGCGCACGTTCTCGGGCGTGACCTCCCAACCCCATTGCCGCGACGCGAATCCGGCGAACGCTTCGCCAACCGGAAGTGGGGATGCCACGTAGCCGGTGTCGGATAGGCGGATGCGGTCGACAAGCGCATCCGCGATGAACGGTGCGAGCGGGTAGTCCATCTCCGCTACGAAGAGCGGGAGCACGTCCGGCGGGTACGCCGCCCACTTCTCGCTCGTGCGGCGCCGAAGCGCTTCGAGGGAATCCGCTTGCAGCTTGGCCATGAGTCCAGCTTGCCACCACCGCCGTGGAACGCTCCGCCGCTAGGCTTGAGCGCGTGACAGACATCGAGATCGGCCGCGCCAAGCGCGCTCGCCGGGTGTACGCGTTCGACGACATCGCGATCGTCCCGAGTCGGCGAACCCGCGACCCGCAGGATGTCTCGATCAGCTGGACCATCGACGCGTTCACGTTCGACATTCCGGTGCTCGCAGCGCCGATGGACTCGGTCGTGAGCCCCGCCACGGCGATCGCGATCGGCAGGCTTGGCGGCCTGGGCGTGCTCGACCTCGAGGGCGTGTGGACGAGGTACGAGAACCCGGAACCTCTGCTCGCTGACATACGGAACCTGAAGCCCGCAGAGGCGACCGCCAGGATGCAGCAGATCTACTCTGAACCGATCAAGCCCGAGCTCGTCACCGCTCGCCTCGCCGAGATCCGCGCCGCCGGGGTTCCGGTCGCCGGGGCCCTCAGCCCGCAGCGCACGCAGGAGCTCTACAAAACGGTCGTCGACGCTGGCACCGACCTGTTCGTTATTCGCGGCACCACCGTCAGCGCCGAGCACGTGTCGAAGAGCGTCGAACCACTCAACCTCAAGAAGTTCATCTACGAGCTCGACGTGCCGGTCATCGTCGGGGGAGCAGCGACCTACACGGCAGCGCTGCACCTCATGCGCACGGGAGCTGCCGGCGTGCTCGTCGGGTTCGGCGGCGGCGCTGCGTCGACCACTCGCGCCAGCCTCGGCATCCATGCTCCGATGGCAACTGCGGTGGCGGATGTCGCGGGCGCACGCCGCGACTACCTCGACGAGTCCGGCGGCCGTTACGTGCACGTCATCGCGGATGGCGGCCTCGGTACCAGCGGTGACATCGTGAAGGCGATCTCGGTGGGAGCGGACGCGGTCATGCTCGGCAGCACGCTTGCGAGGGCAACGGATGCGCCCGGCGGAGGCTGGCACTGGGGCGCCGAGTCACACCACAACGAGCTTCCGCGAGGCAATCGTGTCGAGGTCGGATCGATTGCGCCGCTCGAGCAGATCCTGTTCGGACCGTCGACTGTGGCCGATGGAAGAGTCAACCTCATGGGCGCTTTGCGCCGGTCAATGGCGACGACGGGGTATTCCGACCTGAAGGAATTCCAACGGGTGGAGGTTGTCGTCGCCCCGTACCACCAGGCATAAACGGCGACGGCCCAGCGTTAACAAAAGAGGAAAAACGCGGATGCCGAACACAGTAACAAGATCGTCCAGACTCGGACCGGACGAGCGTTCGCTCGCGCTCGGAGCGCTCCGCGAACGTGAGCTCGACATCCTGGTCATCGGTGGCGGCGTCGTCGGCACCGGTTCGGCCCTTGACGCGGTAACCCGCGGCCTCAGCGTCGGACTGGTCGAGGCACGCGACTGGGCGAGCGGCACGTCGAGCCGCTCCTCGAAACTCGTGCACGGTGGCATCCGCTATCTCGAACAGCTCGACTTTCGGTTGGTACGAGAGGCGCTCATCGAACGCGGGCTGCTCCTGCAGCGCATCGCCCCTCACCTCGTGAAGCCCGTGAGGTTCCTGTACCCGTTGACGGTGCCGGTTGTCGAGCGCGCATACATCGCGGCCGGGATGACGCTCTACGACGCGTTCAGCTGGACCGGTGGACGACCGCCCGGCGTTCCGCATCACCGGCACCTCACCCGTAATCAGATTCTGCGCGCGATGCCGAGCCTGAAGCGCGACGCCTTTGTCGGGGGCCTCACCTACTGGGACGCCCAGGTCGACGATGCCCGTTTCGTCGCGAGTCTTGCGCGCACGGCATCCTTCTATGGAGCCCATGTCGCGAGTCGCGTGCGTGTCGAGGGCTTCATCAAGGTTGGCGAGCGCGTCGTTGGCGTGCACGCGCACGACCTGCAGAGCGGCGAGAGGTTCGACATCCGTGCGAGGCAGGTCGTGAACGCGACCGGCGTGTGGACGGATGACACCCAGGCCATGGTCGGTGAGCGCGGGCAATTCAAGGTACGCGCGTCGAAGGGCATCCACCTCGTCGTTCCGAGAGATCGCTTCCAGTCGAAGATCGGACTGCTGCTGCGCACGGAGAAGAGCGTGCTGTTTGTGATCCCGTGGGGTCGGCACTGGCTGATCGGTACCACAGACACGGACTGGAACCTCGACAAGGCGCACCCAGCTGCAACCGCGGCTGACATCGACTACCTGCTCGCGAAGATCAACGATGTTCTCGCCGTGCCGCTGACCCGCGACGACGTCGAAGGGGTTTACGCCGGACTGCGTCCGCTGCTGGCTGGCGAATCCGAGGAGACTTCGAAGCTCAGCCGCGAGCACGTCGTCACCCACGCGGTGCCGGGTCTCGTCGTCGTGGCCGGAGGCAAGTTCACGACCTACAGGATCATGGCGAAGGATGCCGTGGACGCCGCGGTTTCGGCCCTGGACAAGCAGGTGCCAGCATCCATCACCGACGACATCGCGTTGCTTGGTGCAGAGGGCTACCACGCGGCCTGGAATCGTCGCTTCAAGATCGCGAGGGCGTTCGGCGTTCATCGCGTCCGCATTGAGCACCTGCTCAACCGCTATGGGGTGCTGACCGACGAACTACTCGAGCTGATCCGATCGCGCGAGGAATTGCTCGAACCGCTGCCGGGCGCCGACGACTACATCGCGGCCGAGGTTGTGTACGCCGCGAGCCACGAGGGGGCCCTTCACCTGGACGACGTCCTCGCGCGAAGGACCCGCATCAGCATCGAAGCCTGGGATCGCGGAGTTTCCGCCGCGCCGGTCGCCGCGCGCCTCATGGGCGAGACCCTCGGCTGGGATGAAGACAGAATTGAATTGGAAATAAACACGTACCTGAAGCGCGTCGCTGCCGAACGCGCGAGCCAGGAGGAACCGGATGACGCATCAGCAGACCGCGTGCGACTTGAGGCTCCTGATATCGTGACCACGTCGGCAAAGGGAGTATAGAAATGGTTGACGTAAAGCGCGTGAAGCTGCCGGGTGTCGGCGTGCTGCACACGTTCGTCACCGATGGTGGCGGAAAGGTCGGCGTCATTACGCATCGATCGGGCCACAGCGACCTGATCACGTTCGCGGACGCCGAGGATGGCTCCAACGGAACAAAGGTCGCACTGAGACTTGACGACGACGAAGCCCACACCCTCGCAGAGCTTCTCGGCGGGACGCGTATCACCGAATCGCTGACCAACCTGGACTCGATTCCGGGTCTCACGATCGACTGGTTCCACGTCGACTACGACGACTACATCGCGGGTAAGCCGCTCGGCGATCTCGCGACCAAGGGCGTCGTTGGCGTCACCGTCGTCGCGGTGGTTCGTGGCGAATCCGCAAACCCGGCCCCCGACGAAAACTTCAAGGTGTTTCCCGGTGACACGCTCGTGGCCGCTGGCTCTCCCGAAAAGGTTGCCAAGGCGTTCACGTACTATCGCACGGGCGAGATCATGGCGAAGGGCACCGTCGGCGCGCCACCCGGGGATTGACCCGTGGGCGAAGAGCTCCTCGAACTCGGCATTCTCTTCGTCGTCGCCTATGTTCTGGGGCGACTCGGCAAACTGATCGGGCTGCCGTCGATTCCGATCTACATGTTGGTCGGGCTCGTCGCGAGCCCGAACCTGCACCTGATTCCGGGCGGCGTGGCGCCGGCAAATGTCGAGCTCGTCGCGATCCTCGGCCTGATCTTCCTGCTGTTCAACCTCGGGCTCGAGTTCGATCAGGACGAGTTCTTCGGTAATGCGAGAGGTCTCCTGCTTTCTGGCGGCACCCGCCTGATCATCAACTTTGGTGTCGGTCTCGGGTTCGGATTCCTCGTCGGTTGGGGAAACCGCGAGGCGCTGATCATCGCCGGCATGACGGCGACATCCTCCAGCGCCATCGTCACCAAGCTGCTCATCGAGCTGAACCGGCTCGCGAACCGTGAGACGCCGGTCATCCTGGGCATCGCCGTCGTCGAGGACGTCTTCGTCGCGTTCTATCTGGCGATCGTCGCCGTCGTGATCGGCGGGGAGAAGAATCTGTGGGCCATCGTTCTCCAACTGGCGATCTCGTTTGCCTTCCTGGTCGGGATGTTTGCGCTCGCGCGCTGGGGCGGACGAACAGTCTCGCGGTTGTTGGGCTCCCGCGACGACGAGCTCTTCACCATCCTCTTCTTCGGGCTCGCGGTCGCCTTTGCCGGCATCGGCGACCTGCTCGGTGTTTCGGATGCGATCGGTGCATTCCTGATCGGCCTCGTGCTCGGCGCGACCCGCTATCGAACTCGCATCGAGGGGTTTGCGCTGCCGCTTCGTGACGTGTTTGGAGCGTTCTTCTTCCTGAACTTCGGCCTCGCGCTCAACCCGATGACCTTCGGTTCCGTGCTCTGGCCGGTTGCCGGCGCGGTGCTGATGACGCTCGTGGTCAACGCTGGCGGGGGCTGGCTCATCGCTCTCTTCAATCGCCTGCCATCCCGCTATGGACTGGGCATCGGACTCATCCTGACCAACCGTGGTGAGTTCGCGCTGATTCTCGCGACGCTCGCCACTGCCGCGGGGCTGGATCCGCGGCTCACCCCTTTCGCCGGTCTCTACGTGCTTGTCATGTCGATCATCGGACCGATCCTTACCGTCAACTCGGAGCGTATTACCGGGCTGTTGTATCGGGGTCGGCGCAAGAAGGCGCCGGCGGTCGCGGCCTCCGACTCCGCTGCATCCGAGGCCATTGCGCTCATGGAGAGCGCGACGAGCGGCCAGCGGTCGTCGTCTGAGGACGACGCAGAAGACGAGAGCGACGAGCAGTTACTGGGGAGTGACACCCCCGCTCCGGCGGTTGTGGCCGCCGACTCGCACGGCGACGAAGACGATGACAGCGACGACTACGACGTCAGTGACCTCCTGCTGGATCCGACCATTCAGCAAGCCATGGAACAATCTGACCAGCAGAGTCATCGCAAGCGAGATCCGGAGTACTAACGCGTGTGGAAAGTAGCAAGGCGTCCCCGCTGGATCTTCGCGTTGCTGCTGGCCCTGGGGGTCGCCGCAGGCTTCGCCGCGCTCGGGCAGTGGCAGATCGGGCGCGCGGTCGCGACGGCGACCGTCGTGAAGTACCCGACCGAGACCGTTGTTCCGCTCTCAACGGTCGCCACCCCTGAGAAGGAAGTCACCGATCGGGCAGCCGGCCAGATGGTCAGCATCGTCGGACGCCGCGTTCCCGGCGACACGTACGTGGTCAGCGACCGAGTCAACTTCGGCACAACCGGGTATTGGGTGATCGGTCACGTGGTTGCGGACAACGGCGCCAGCCTTGCCATTGCGCTCGGCTGGGCGCCGACAAAGGAGCGGGCGGATGACGCAGCCGCCGCTCTCAACGGCGGGGCGCCATCCGCAACCCTCGTCGGTCGCTACCAGCCGACCGAGCCGCCCGACCAGGAAGACTTCGAGCACAACGTTCGCAGTGTCGTCTCGATCCCCGCGCTGATCAACGAGTGGAAGACCGTCCCGACGGTCTCGTACGGTGGTTACCTCGTGCTGGACAAGTCTCCGGCGGGGCTTACAAAGATCCAGTCGCCGCGACCGGTGAATGATGTGACTCTCGACTGGCTCAACGTCTTCTACGCGATCGAGTGGACCGTGTTCGCCGGCTTCGCGATCTACCTCTGGTACCGCCTCGTGAAGGATGCGTGGGAGCGCGAGGAGGAGGCCCGCCTCGACTCAGCCAAGGCCGAAACGGCCGACGTACACTAAGCCCATGCGCCCCCTGTCCTCCTATGTCGCGTCCGTCTACAAGCCCAAGGCGGAGACGGTTCCACTGATCCGCAGCGCGCTGCGCCTGTACCGCGTTTGCGCGTACCTCACGGGAACCTTCCTGCTCCTGCTCGTCGTCGAAATGGTCACCAAGTACGGGTTCCACTCGGTGTATCAGTTCGGTGGTTCGAGCGGCTTCATCGGACTCGTGCCGTGGGACCCAACGGGAGCGCACAACTGGGTCACGGGCGTTGACCTGAGCGTCGGCATCCTGATCGTGCACGGTTGGTTCTACGTGCTGTACCTGTTCGCGGACTTCACGCTGTGGAGTCGGATGCGCTGGCCGTTCCCGATGTTCCTGCTGATTGCAGCGGGTGGCGTCGTACCGTTCCTGTCGTACATCGTCGAGCACTTCGTGGCGAAGCGCGTCAACCGCGAGCTGGCAATCATCGACCCTTCGAGTGCCTCAGGGCACGGGCCCACTCCTTCCGCCGAAACTGCCACAATTGACAGTGTGAATTCGGAAGGCGTGGAGGCAGCACATTAGCGACAACCCTGAGCAGCATCCCGTACTCGTCGTCGACTTTGGGGCGCAGTACGCGCAACTGATTGCCAGGCGCGTGCGCGAGGCCGGCGTGTACAGCGAGATCGTCCCGCACACGATCACGGCCGCAGAAGTCAGTGCGAAGTCCCCAAGCGGCCTCGTTCTGTCCGGCGGGCCGTCGAGCGTGTACGAGGCCGGGTCGCCATCGCTCGATCCGGGGATACTCTCGCTCGGCATACCGACTCTGGGTATTTGCTACGGCTTCCAGGTGATGGCTCAGCAGCTGGGCGGCGAGGTTGCGAAGACCGGCGCTCGCGAGTACGGCGCGACGGACGTGCACCTTGCGACCTCCACGAGCACGCTACTTGGCGACCAGCCCGCAGACCAGACGACGTGGATGAGCCACGGCGACTCCGTCGCGAAGGCGCCGGAGGGCTTCGAGGTGCTCGCGTCGTCGTCATCCACGCCAGTTGCTGCGTTCGCGTCAGACTCACGCAAGCTGTACGGAGTGCAGTGGCACCCAGAGGTCAAGCACACCGAGTACGGCCAGGCCGTACTCGAGAACTTCCTGCACAAGGCCGCTGGCATTCCGGCCGACTGGAACAGCGACTCGGTGATCGCCGAGCAGGTCTCTCGAATTCGTGAGCAGGTCGGGTCTGCCAGAGTCATCTGCGGGCTCTCGGGCGGCGTCGACTCTGCCGTCGCTGCGGCCCTCGTGCATAAGGCCATCGGCGACCAACTCACCTGCATCTTCGTCGACCACGGACTTCTGCGAAAGGATGAGCGCCGCCAGGTCGAGGAGGACTTCGTCGCCTCCACAGGCGTGCGGCTTGTCACGGTCGATGCCGTCGACCAGTTCCTGGACGCACTCGCCGGTGTGACCGACCCGGAAAGCAAGCGCAAGATCATCGGCCGCGAGTTCATCCGCACGTTCGAGAACGCGGCAGAGGCGCTGGTGCTCGAGGCGTCGGCATCCGGCACCACCATCGACTTCCTGGTGCAGGGAACTCTGTACCCGGATGTCGTCGAGTCAGGTGGCGGAACGGGCACGGCCAACATCAAGAGCCACCACAACGTCGGCGGCCTGCCCGAGGACCTGCAGTTCAAACTCGTCGAGCCGCTGCGCACCCTGTTCAAGGACGAGGTTCGGGCGATCGGTCGCGAACTCGGGCTTCCAGAGGAGATCGTCTCGCGGCAGCCGTTCCCCGGGCCGGGGCTCGGCATTCGCATCGTTGGCGAGGTGACTCGCGAGCGGCTGGAGTTGCTCCGTGCCGCGGACGCGATCGTTCGTGCCGAACTGACTGCCGCAGGCCTCGACCTCGAGATCTGGCAATGCCCTGTCGTGCTTCTCGCCGACGTTCGCTCGGTCGGAGTCCAGGGCGATGGACGCACATACGGACACCCGATCGTGCTGCGGCCGGTGTCCTCAGAGGACGCGATGACGGCCGACTGGACACGTCTTCCGTACGACGTTCTCGCTCGCATCTCGAACCGCATCACCAACGAGGTCCCTGGTGTGAACCGTGTCGTCCTCGACGTCACGTCGAAGCCCCCGGGCACCATCGAGTGGGAATAGAGCTCGCTAGGAGCGACGGCCATTTCTGGCCGTCGAGCGGCGTCATTCCGAGCGCTGTCCCGGCGCTCGGTGAGTGTCCGTTCGGCCGCGGTCGACCGGTAATTGTCGTCGGTTGAGTAGCGCCCGCCGAAGCCGGTCGCGTAGCGAAACCCTTGAGTTGGCCGGTAACCGCTCCCCGCCTCCCGGACACGGGACGAACCGCAACACGCCGAGTTGCCGCGCGAGATAACGCGGCGAGTCGCATTTTTGCCGTCGCTGAGGCAGTGCGTCACACCTTCGTGACGTTGATGCGATACCCGGCGGTGAGCAGCGACACTGCCGTCGCAACGGACGCGAGGACGAGCATGCATAGCCCCCAAAACAGGATGCCGTCCTGGTTGCGATACACGTACAGCGCCAACCACGGCAGCACGGAGATCGCGGTGACGCTCGCCCAGACCCACCGTCGCGTTGCGAGGCATGCGACCACAATGATGGAAGCTCCCGCCGTAATCCAGGCGACCATCGGGGGCCAATTGATAAGGAAGAAGGCGCGCTCGAAGAAGAAGTAACGCCCTGTGCTCGGCAGCATGTGCCCACTCCAGAGGGCATACGTGAGGAGACTGGCTCCAACCGTCAGGCTCGCGGCAATCCACACTCGCCGGCGCGTGTTTGCCCGCGCAGTGCCGAGCAAAGCCAGTGTCGCCAGTATTTCGAGCACCAGGACTGTGGTTGTTGACGGGAAAAGCGACATTCCGAGGCGTTCGCTGAGCAGTCGCGCGATAACAGCGACAGGGAATGTTGCGACCAGGAGTATTCGCGTGAGTCGCGGCATCCCGATGACGGCGGTGATCGCCGCGATAATCCACAGGACATACAGGATGATGCCGAGACTCGTGAAGGGGCCAAACGTCGAGATGGGCCCGTTTCCGTATATCTGGTAGAAACGGGCCTCGCCACCCGCGTCGACGATGCTGTAGAAGATCGCCCATGCCGAGAGCGCTGCACCACTTCCGATCGCGATGGCGGAAACGCGATCTCGTATCTCGGCGCCGATAATGCGACCGAAGATACCCAGGCGGGTCTGCAGACCCTGCACGTGCAGCGAGCGGAGCTCCCCCGGGAAGGGATGTTCGCGGTGCTGGTCGTCCGCGACATCCAGCAAGGTGCCAACCATCGCATCCTCGTTTTTCGTTCTCCACTTCGCTGGGTACCAACGCAGAGCGCTGCGGTATTTCTCCTCCAGTTCGCTCACGCGGTCACCGCCGTCACGCGGGCCGCGCGCTGCTTGAGGCGGTCCTGGGCGCGGCGGGCGTTGAGTGCCTGGCGCTCCGACTCCGCCGCGAGGGATGCTGCCCCCGGCTCGGTCAGTTCGAAGTAGCGGCGAAGGCGGCCGGAAACGATTTCGTCGCCAGCCGCGACGACGAGTCCCTCTGCCTGCAAGCGATCCAGCGCGGCATACAGGGTGCCGACCTTGAGGATGACGCGACCGTCGCTGAGCGACTCCGCGTCCTTGATGATTCCGTAGCCGTGCTTGCGGCCATCGGCGAGGGAGGCCAGCACGAAGAACGTGGGCTCCCGCATTTCCTGAGGATTCATGTCGCGACGATACTACGAACGTCGATATATATCAACGAATGAAAACGTTTGAGTGGATGATTTGGTCCGGCGCGATTTCCATTGTCATGGGCATCGCGTTGGGCACAGCGAGCATCGCCCCCAGTCTCGTTTGAGTTCTGGTCGTAGCCGGCCTGCTGCTCCTGTTCGTCGCGTTCGCTCCGCGGAATGGGAAGGCACGACCGTAAAGTCGGTATCTGGTTAACCTGCCGGCGTGTCGCACCCATCCACGCGGCGTGGCGCACCAGTTACCGACTTTGGGTCAAGGAGGGAGGTCACCGCGCGCGGCGCGTCCCCGCGAGGTACCGCGCAAGCCAGGCGCTCGCGATGACCGTGACGCCCTCGATCGCGAACGCGAGCGGCTCGTCGTGGTTGGAGTGGAACGAGCGCGCGAGAATGACGCCGACCGCGATGGGGAAGATGAGCACGACGTACGACCTCGCCGGACGCTGTCGCACGATCAGCCAGCCCAGCAACGGCGCGGCCATGACGAAAAGGATCTGTGGCCCCGTGAGCAGGAGCCAGACCGAGATCAGGCTCGGCCAAAACGCCCACAGGCGGCGCGCACCGGTTGACGGGAGCACGAGCCATCCCGCCGTGTGCGCCACCGTTCCGATGAGCAGGAAGATCACCGTGTACGTGTTGGTTGCGGGAAGCAGAACGAGTCCGGCGACGATGTACGCGAGTCCGCCGAGGTAGCGACCGCGGTAGGTTCCCCAGCGAAGCGACACGCGACGGTTGGGTTCGGTGAAACCGGTCACCGGGGAATCACCGCGACGAAGATGAAGATCGCCGCGATCACCAGCGCGAGTCCGGCCAGGAAGATTCCGCTTCCACCCAGCACCAGCACTCGTCGCGGAATGGGCGGATCCGCCGGCACGACGACCTCCGGCCTGATCGCTCCCGGGATTTCTTCCGCATCGACGGCGATGCCGCAGTGAATGCAGTATTTCCACGTCGGGGCAAGCATCGCTCCGCACCCGACACAGGTCTCCATGAAGTCAGATTGTATTGGCGTAGCGTTTGAGCCGTGACCACTCGACCACTCGTGATTGCTCACCGCGGCGCAAGCGGCTATCGGCCGGAACACACGGCCTCGGCATACCGGCTCGCCATCGACCTCGGTGCGGACGCCGTCGAGCCCGATTTGGTGCCAACAAAAGACGGCGTGCTGGTGATCCGGCACGAGAACGAGATCTCGGGAACAACGGATGTTGCCCAGCATCCGGAATTCGCGGAACGCCGCACAACCAAGGTTGTCGACGGTGTCGAGCACCGCGGCTGGTTCACCGAGGACTTCACCTGGGCCGAGCTTTCGACGCTGAGAGCCCGCGAACGGCTGGCCGGAACCCGCCCAGACAATGTCGCGTTCGATGGGCGCGAAGGCATCCTCCGCCTGTCCGATCTGATCGACATTCTCGAGGGGGCTGAGCGCCCAGTCATGATGATCGCCGAACTCAAACACGCGGCGTATTTTGCGTCGATCGACTTAGGTCTCGAGGAGCGGTTCGCCGGCCAGATTTCCGAATGGGCGGGTCCGGACAATCTCGTCGTCGAGTGTTTCGAGCAGTCGTCGCTCGAGCGCGTGCGCGAACTCGGTGTCCCTGGCGGGGTGACCTTCCTCGTCGAGGCTCAGGGCGCTCCCGCCGACCAGGTCGCGCAGTTCGGCGATGGAGCGCGAAGCTACGCCAGCTACCTCACGGATGAGGGACTGGCGGCCCTCGCCAACGAGGTGACCGGCGTCAGCGTCGACAAGGCTCTGCTCTTCGAGCGGGATGCCCGTGGCGAGGTCACCGGCACGACCAACCTGATCGACCGCGCGCACGACGCCGGCCTCGAGACCTTCACCTGGACCCTGCGCGCCGAGAACCAGTTTCTGGAGCCGAGCTTTCGCCGGGGCGCCGCCGAGGAGTTGGGCGACTGGGAGCGTGAGTTTGGTCTCATCCTCGGCACCGGTGTCGACGGGGTCTTCGCCGACCAGCCCGATCTCGCCATTCGCGTGCGCGACAACCTGTAGACGCGCCAAATCGCGGGTCGTCCGCCCCGCCTAGACTTGGGCCGTTATGACGTTTGTTCTCGACGGTTTCGACCCGATTCCCGGCCCGGATGGTGGCCCCGGCCACAAGGCCGGCGCCCATCCCCAGCCGGACGAGAAGCTTCTCGCCGGGCTCAACCCGCAGCAGCGTGAGGCCGTGCTCTATCGGGGCACGTCGCTGCTCATTGTCGCTGGCGCGGGCTCCGGGAAGACGAGCGTGCTCACCCGTCGCATCGCCGGGCTGCTCCAGACGCACGAGGCGTGGCCGAGCCAGATCCTCGCGATCACCTTCACGAACAAGGCCGCGGCAGAAATGCGTGATCGAGTCGGCGCGCTCATCGGGCGCGAGGCCGCCGAGGGCATGTGGATCTCAACGTTCCACTCCGCGTGCGTGCGCATTCTTCGCCGGGAGGCAGAAAACTTCGGCTACAGCCGCAGCTTCACGATCTACGACTCGGCCGACTCGCGCGCACTCGTCAAGCGAATCATCAAAGAATTGGATGCAGACACGCTCGGGTTCACGGTCGGCAACGTGCTGAACAAGATCTCCAAGGCCAAGAACGAGCTGTCGGACGTCGAGAGCTATGCCCGTTCGACGAACTTCAACGACCCAAACGAGGCCGGTTTCGTCGAGATTTTCCGGCGCTACACGCAGGCGCTCAACAAGGCGAATGCGTTTGACTTCGACGACCTCATCGCACAGACGGTGTACCTGTTCCGCGCGTTTCCCGTCGTGGCCGCGCTGTACCAGCGGCGCTTCCGGCACATCCTGGTCGACGAGTATCAGGACACCAACCACGCGCAGTACGCCCTCATTCGCGAACTCACGAGGGAGGTGCGATCGGATGTCGCGGAGGAGCTCGAGTCTCGCGAGCAGTACCGCAGCTCGATTCGCGTGCCTAACGGCACGATCCCAGGCGCATCCCTGACCGTCGTCGGCGATTCGGACCAGTCGATCTACGCGTTCCGCGGGGCAGACATCCGTAACATCGTCGAGTTCGAGCGTGATTTCCCGAATTCGAAGGTGATCTTGCTCGAACAGAACTATCGGTCGACGCAGAACATCCTCGATGCGGCGAACTCGGTCATCTCGAACAACTTCGACCGCAAAGACAAGAAGCTGTTCACTACGATCGGCGCCGGCGACAAGATCGTCGGGTTTACCGGGTACTCCGGTCACGACGAGGCGCAGTTCGTCGCAGACGAGATCGCCAAACTGCACGACGAGGGCGTCGCTTACAAAGACATCGCAGTCTTCTATCGCACCAACGCGCAGACCCGTGCGCTCGAGGAGATCTTCATCCGGTCGGCGCTGCCTTACCGGGTGCTCGGCGGCACCAAGTTCTACGAGCGCGCCGAGATCAAAGACGCGATGGCCTACCTGATCGCCGTTGCAAACCCGGCGGACCCGCTCGCGCTGCGCCGCATCATGAACACGCCGAAGCGAGGGATCGGTCCTGCGACCGAGGCGGCGCTCCAGTCCTTCGCCGATGCGAACGACCTAACGCTGCGCGATGCGTTGTCGAACGCTGGCGAGCTCGGCCTCGGGCCGAAGGTCACCGCCGCGATTCTTGAGCTCGCCGACATCCTGAACGAAGTCGGGGCTACGGCGGACCTGTCGCAGACGCGCCCCGCCGGGCCAGCCGACGTGCTGATCACTCTCATGCAGCGCACGCACTTCGTCGAGGTGCTTCGAAACACCGGTGACGCGCAGGACGAGGCGCGAGCCGAAAACGTCGAAGAACTCGTGTCGGTGACGAAGGAGTTCCAGAAGAACAATCCGGATGGCACCCTGCTCGACTTCCTCACCGAGGTATCGCTGGTCGCGGCGGCGGACGAATTGGATGACTCCTCCGGCACGGTATCGCTCATGACACTCCACACCGCCAAGGGTCTCGAGTACGAAGCCGTGTTCCTCACGGGCGTCGAGGAGGGACTGCTGCCGCACCAGATGTCTGCCGGTGAGGTTGGCGGTCCGGCGGAGGAGCGCCGCCTGTTCTACGTCGGCATCACGCGCGCTCGCCGCAGGCTGTATCTCTCGCTCGCGATGACGCGTGCGCAGTTCGGCGAGGTTGGTGTCGCCATGCCGAGTCGCTACCTGCAGGAGATTCCGGCCGAGCTCATTGACTGGAAGCAGTCGCCCGGCGACGCGACCAGCCGTGGCGGTTCGCAGCCGCGTGCGCTCAACGCGCGGCGGGAGGGCGGTTTCAACTTCCGGGAGTCCGTCGGCCAACTGCCGCCGGCACCGCGCCAGAAGACCGAGTGGACGAACACCGTCACCAACAAGGTGCGCGACAACGGTGACCTAACGTTGTCGCCCGGCGACCGCATCCGTCATGCCGACTTCGGCGAGGGGCGGGTGACTGCTGTAACCGGTGTCGCACCCAAGGCGGTCGCCGAGGTTCTCTTCGACACAGCGGGACGCAAGCGCCTCCTGATCAAGATTGCGCCGATAGAAAAGCTTTAGCCGCGCAGTCGCTTCAGGTACCGGCGCGACGGCCAGGAGCGCAGGCGGTGTGGAGTGACGCGCACGAGGCCGCGGAGGTTCCGCCAAGCCCTGGACGCCTTGCGCTGTTCCCGTTCGCCCCATTCGAAGCCGTACGCGTCGCGCACGGATGCCGGGAGCAAGTCGATCGTCAGCAGTCGCGCAAGTGGAAGCGCGGCTCGCAGCCACGCCGGCGCAGTGACCGGGTGGAACAGGTCGTGGGCGATCTGCCTGGCGTCGTCGGTCACGTCAAGCGTCGCGACTGTCTTCGCCCAATAGTCGGCGAATGCGGAACGGCTTGCGGGCCAGGCATTCTGACGCATCTGCAGAGTGGTGCCGAGCGCCGCGTACGAGCGATAAACCTCGTCCGCGAGGGCGACATCCTGCACACCGAAGACGCGCTCGTGCACGACGGCCGCGGAGTCGTAGAGAGTCGCGGCGACCCAGAGCTGCAGGTCGGGGTCCTCGGCGCGCGCGACCGGAGCGTGCGCGCGCCCTACGAATGCTGCGACCTCGGCGGCATCGGCCGGCGTGCCGAGAACGGCGGCGTACGCGTAGGTGAGCGTGTTATGGAGTCGCTGCAGCGGACGGTGCGCGAAGTCGCTGTGCCGCGCGACGCCCGCGGCGACGACCGGGTCGGCGACCTGCAGCAGGATCGCGCGTGCCCCGCCCGCTATGAGCACGCCGTCCGAGGCGAACCGCGCGACCGCTGCCGAAACCATGTCCCAATGCTCGCAGGCTGGGCCGCCGGCGACATCATCCGCCCGGCTACCCCGTTCATAACTCAGGCAGGATTTCCGCGTGCGATGCCCCGACCCAGACGACAGGCGGGGCGTGGGAGTGGCGGCAGAAAATCTGCCTGAGTTATGCGCAACCTCGGCGTGCGACTACATCGAAACGCGATGGCGGGGCCGGAGGGGAGCGCTCGTGTCCGGCATCCAGATTCGGCGGAGTAGAGTTTTCTCTGGTCAAAGTATCTCGACGTCAAACTAATTTGACGCGCAGAGCGCATGGCCCTTCTAGACAAACCGACGCGCGATTGGACGAGCAGCGTGGATCTTTTCGAGTATCAGGCCCGGGATCTTTTTGAATCTTACGGAGTACCTGTACTCCCGGGCATCATCGCAGACACACCGGATGAGGCCCGCGCAGCGGCCGAGAAACTCGGCGGCACGGTCGTCGTCAAGGCTCAGGTTAAGGCTGGCGGCCGTGGCAAGGCCGGCGGCGTCAAGGTCGTCCACAACCCGGAGGACGCGGCAACGGCGGCCGAGGGCATCCTGAAGCTCACCATCAAGGGCCTCCCGGTCAACCGGGTCATGGTCACCGCCGGCGCGAAGATCGCCCGCGAGTTCTACTTCTCCGTGTTGCTCGATCGGGCCAACCGCTCCTACCTGTCGCTGTGCGCGGTCGAGGGCGGCATGGAGATCGAGGAGCTCGCCGTCGAACGCCCGGACGCGCTCGCGCGAGTCGAAGTCATCCCGGGCCTCGGTATCGACCTCGAGAAGGCGCGCGCGATCGCGACCGCCGGCCACTTCCCGGCCGACCTGGTCGAGAAGGTCGCCCCCGTCATCGTGAAGCTGTACGAGGTCTACAAGGGGGAAGACGCGACGCTGGTCGAGGTGAACCCGCTCGTTCTGACGGAGGATGGCGACATCCTCGCGCTCGACGGAAAGGTGAGTCTCGACGAGAACGCCGACTTCCGTCACCCGAACCACGCCGAGCTGGAGGACGCCGCGGCGTCCGACCCGCTCGAGGCGAAGGCCAAGGCGCTGCACCTCAACTACGTCAAGCTCGACGGTGAGGTCGGCATCATCGGAAACGGCGCAGGTCTCGTCATGTCCACGCTGGATGTCGTCGCTTACGCGGGCGAGAGCCACGGAGGCGTGAAGCCGGCCAACTTCCTCGACATCGGTGGTGGCGCATCCGCTGAGGTCATGGCGAACGGGCTCGACGTGATCCTGAATGACTCGCAGGTCAAGAGCGTGTTCGTCAACGTTTTCGGTGGAATCACCGCCTGCGACGCGGTGGCGAACGGAATCGTCAAGGCTCTCGAGATTCTGGGCGATGAGGCGAATAAGCCGCTTATCGTTCGACTCGACGGCAACAACGTCGAAGAGGGTCGCCGCATTCTGCGGGACGCGAACCACCCGCTGGTCACCCTCGCACTCACCATGGACGAAGGCGCCGACAAGGCCGCCGAGCTCGCGAACGCATAAGGATTTAGAGAATGTCGATCTTCCTCAACAAGGACTCCAAGGTCATCGTCCAGGGCATCACCGGCGGCGAAGGCACCAAGCACACCGCCCTGATGCTGAAGGCTGGCACGCAGGTCGTCGGTGGCGTCAACGCACGCAAGGCCGGCACCACGGTTACCCATGGCGACATCACCCTTCCCGTCTTCGGCACAGTGGATGAGGCCATCCGCGAGACCGGTGCGGATGTCTCGATCGTGTTCGTTCCGCCGGCTTTCGCCAAGGACGCCGTCGTCGAGGCCATCGAGGCCGAGATCCCTCTCGTCGTCGTCATCACGGAGGGCATCCCGGTACAGGATTCTGCCGAATTCTGGGCCTTGGCCCAGGCCAAGGGCAACCTGACGCGCATCCTCGGCCCCAACTGCCCCGGCATCATCACGCCTGGTGAGTCGCTCGTCGGCATCACGCCCGCGAACATCACGGGCACAGGCCCTATCGGCCTCGTCTCAAAGTCGGGCACGCTCACGTACCAGATGATGTTCGAGCTACGTGATCTGGGCTTCTCGACCGCGATCGGTATCGGCGGTGACCCCATCATTGGTACGACCCACATCGACGCGCTCGCAGCCTTCGAGGCCGACCCGGACACCAAGGCGATCGTCATGATCGGCGAGATCGGTGGCGACGCCGAGGAGCGTGCGGCCGACTTCATCCGCGCCAACGTCACCAAGCCTGTTGTCGCTTACGTCGCCGGATTCACCGCCCCAGAGGGCAAGACCATGGGCCACGCCGGCGCGATCGTGTCGTCGGGCGCAGGCACCGCCCAGGGTAAGAAGGAGGCCCTCGAGGCCGCCGGAGTCAAGGTCGGCAAGACGCCTTCCGAGACCGCATCGCTCATGCGCGAGGTGCTGGCTAGCCTGTAGCCCCCGCAGTCGCCGGCCGAAGCGCCGCGATTCGCTCCCGAACGAACTCGGCGAAGCGACTCGCGGCTGGTGTCGCGGCGTTACCGGTCGGCAGGATCAGGTCAATCTTGCGCGCGAGGGCCACATCTTTGACATGAATGACCGCGAGGTTCTCTTCGTCGGGGAGCAGCACGCTGGGTATGAAGGCGATCCCGAGACCGACCCTGACTAGGTCGGTGACCATGCCCCACTCACCGACCTCGCAGGTGATTCTGCGACTGATACCCGCGGCAGCGAACGCCCCGTCCGTCTGGGCCCGGGTCGCCCAACCCGGCAGCGTTTCGACGAACCGTTCGCCGGCGAGAGCCGACAGGCCGACCGTCTTGCCTGCCAACCGATGGCTCGGCGAGCAGGCGAGCACGAGGGGTTCTGCGGTGATCGCGGTGATGTCGAGACCAGTGTGCGGACGCTCCGTCGCGGGTCCGACAACACAGTCGAGTTGCCCGGTCGCGAGCATGTCCTCCATGTCGACCGCGGTCAGCTGCAGGATGAAAATGTCGAGCCCGGGGTATTGAAGCGCGAATTCGCCCAGCCATTCGCCTAATCGGTAGGCCGAGCTCCGCGTCTGCACAGTACCTATCCGAAGCTTGCCGCTGAGAGCGCCATGGGCGTCGCGCACCGCCTGGGCCGCGGCATCCGCTGCTTCGAGGGCGCGACGCGCGAAGGGCACGAGCGCCTCACCCTCCGCGGTGAGGCGAACCGGGCGAGCGTTGCGCACGTACAGCAACACGTCCAGATCGCGTTCGAGAGCGCTGATCGACGCGGAGAGTCCGGACTGCACGATGTTTTCGACGCGCGCAGCGCGGGTGAAGTTGCGTTCGGAGGCGAGCGCGAGAAAGTGCCGAAGTTGCCGAAGTTCCATGAGAGAACTATCTCAATTGGAGATGGAAACCACCTGAACTCCATGTCGGAGTGTGGGAAGCGTGGCCACTCTCGATCGGTTTTACCGCCCATGACTACTCAAGCTGCGACTCTCACCGCGACACCGGCGCGCGTCCATTCGCCCGGGGCGCACGGCCGCGGATTCTGGTTCGTCGCCATGGCGTTCCTGTTCTTGATGGCGTTTGGTACCGCGCCCACGGCGCTGTGGCCACTCTTTGAGGCGCACGACGGATTCGGCACGACCGTTGTCACGATCGCGTTCGCCGCCATGGTCGTGGGCGCGGCCGTGAGCTTCGTGAGTTTCGGCCATCTGTCTGACCGGCTTGGGCGGCGCAGGATCATCGTGCCGGCCTTGATCGTCGGGCTGGCAGGCATAGTCATCATCACCGTCTGGCAGACGCTTCCCGGCCTGCTGGTCGGTCGGTTTGTCAACGGTCTCGGAGTGGGGCTCATGGCATCGACCGCTACGGTCTACCTCGCCGACCTGTACTTCGAGGCGCACCCCGACCGTCGCGGCTCTGCTCGCCCCGCCCTGATCGCCACGGCGGCGAACCTCGGCGGGCTGGCCATGGGTCCGCTGCTCGCCGGTCTACTTGCGCAGTTCGCACCGGCGCCGCTCGTCATCCCCTTTGCGGTGCTCGGACTTGGGATGTTCGTGTTCGCGATCCTCACCTGGATCAGTCCGGAGACCGTCGACAGGGCTGCGCAGCCCACAGAACGTGGTGCGCGGATCGCCTTTCAGCCGCGACGGGGTGGGGTGTTCATCCTCGGCGCCGCGAGCGGACTGATCGCGTTCGCCGTCTTCGGCCTGTTCTCCGCTGCCGGTGCCGTCCTCACGGGACAGGTGCTCGGTCTGCACGCACCCCTGATCCTGGCGGCGGCTCCGTTCGCAGTGTTCGCCTCGTCCGCAATTTCACAGCTCGCACTTGGTGCACGCCCGCTCCGATTTGTGATCGCGCTCGGCGTGATCGCGCTGACGCTCGGACTCGCCGTAACGGCGGTCACGATCTTCATTCCGACCCTGTGGATGTTGCTGGTGGCCGCAGTACTCGCTGGAGGCGGAGGCGGCCTGCTCTTCAAGGCCGGCCTCACCATGACGGCGATGAGTGCGTTGCCACGCGCACGCGCTGGCGTGCTGGCTCTGTTCTTTGCGATCGCGTATCTAGGGATGGGGATCCCAGCCGTGCTGTTCGGCCTCGTTGCTGGAGCGGTTGGCCTGCCAGCAGCGATGATCGGATTCTCGGTCGTTTTCGGCGTTGGAGCCGTCGTGGTGCTCGGGATCCAGCGAAAGCGCATGGCCGTCGCGTCCTGAACTCGCTCGCACCGGATGTTTGTGCCAGCCTTGAGCGGTGAAGAAGCTCATCAACGCACCGAGCGACGTTCTCGCGGAGTCGCTGGTCGGGCTGGCAGCGGCTCACCCCGAATTGCGCGTCGATCACGTTCACAGGGTCGTGTACCGCGCGGACCCCAAGCCGCACGGTACCGTCGCACTCCTCTCGGGCGGCGGAAGCGGGCACGAACCGCTCCACGCGGGCTACGTGGGCTTCGGGATGCTGGATGCCGCGGTCGCGGGTGAAATCTTCACTTCGCCAACGCCCGACCAGATTCTCGAGGCCACGACTCGAATCGACCGCGGGGCAGGCGTGCTGCACCTCGTCAAGAACTACACCGGCGACATCATGAATTTCGACATGGCGGTCGAGCTTGCCGGCGCTGTCGCGATCGAGTCCGTCGTAGTGGCGGACGATGTCGCGGTCGAAGACTCGACCTTTACTGCCGGTCGTCGTGGAACGGGCCTCACGGTGCTCATCGAGAAGATTGTCGGCGCCGCCGCCGAACAGGGCCGGGACCTCGAGGAGCTTGCCGTGCTCGCCAGGCGACTCGTCGCATCCGGTCGTTCGATGGGTGTTGCCCTCAGCAGTTCGACGGTCCCCGAGAGCGGCAAGCCGACCTTCGACCTGCCAGAGGACGAGATGGAACTGGGCGTAGGCATCCACGGGGAGCCGGGCCGCGAACGCGTCCCCCTCGCCAGCGCGAAAGACACGGCGAGGATGCTTGTCGAGCCGATCCTCGCGGACCTCGACTTCGGTGGCGTACCGGTCGTAGTTATGCTGAACGGCATGGGTGCCACCCCGCTGATCGAGCTCTACCTCGTGTACGGCGAGGTGTCTGCGCTGCTTAAGAAGGCCGGCGTTTCCGTCGCGCGGAGCCTGGTGGGCAACTACATCACGTCGCTCGACATGGCTGGTTGCTCGGTGACTCTGCTTCGCGCTGATGACGAGATCCTCGGCCTGTGGGATGCGCCCGTGAGCACACCAGCGCTTCGATGGGGGATTTGATGACCGTCTCTGTTTCGCAACTGATCGACTGGATGACGCGTTTCGATGTTCTCGTCGAGGAGCACCGTACCGAGCTCACCGACCTGGACTCAGCGATCGGCGATGGCGACCACGGCACCAACATGGCACGCGGGTGGAATGCGGTCGTCGAGAAGTTGAACTCGGAGAAACCCGAGTACGCGGATGACTTCGGCAAGCTGGTCGGAATGACCCTGATCAGCTCGGTGGGTGGCGCAAGTGGGCCACTCTTCGGAACCTTCTTTCTGCGGCTCGGCAGCACGGCGGGACACGAGCAGAAGGTTGCCGTCGAGCATTTCGCGCACGCTCTCGAGGCGGGCCTCGACGGTGTGATTGAGCGCGGCAAGGCCGAGCTTGCAGACAAGACCATGGTCGATGCGCTCGAGCCGGCGGTGCGCGCTTTCCGCACGGGGCTCGCGGTAGGTGACCTCGCCTACGCCGCCCGTCTTGCCTCCGAAGCCGCACAGGCCGGACGGGACGCGACGCGTGACGAACTGGCACACAAGGGACGAGCGAGCTACCTCGGTGAACGGAGCCTCGGGCACATTGATCCGGGCGCAGCATCCACGGCGCTGCTGTTTCAGGCGCTCGCGGAGGCCCTTGCCTAGGGGTGCAGCGTGATCGGCGTCGTAGTCGTCTCGCACAGCCGGCAGCTCGCGCGGGCGGCCGTCGATCTCGCGCTCGAGATGGTGAGCGGCGAGAGTCCCGCGATAGAGATCGCTGCGGGCATTGACGACGGCTCGACTGGAACGGATGCAGTGCGCATTGCCGAGGCGATCACTAGCGTCGCTTCTGCCGACGGCGTACTGGTGCTCGTCGATCTGGGCTCGGCGGTGATGAGCGCCGAGGTTGCCCTCGAGCTCATCGACCTGCCCGGCGTCGAAGTACGGGTGACTAGTGCCCCCTTCGTCGAGGGGCTGATGGCCGGGCTCGTTCTGGCTGCCGCGGGCGCAAGTCTCGATGAGGTCGAGCGCGAGGCTCGGTCTTCCCTCGATGCGAAAGTCGAGCACCTCGGCAACCCTTCCGAGGTTCAGGAGGTCCTGGAACAGCCCGGCGAGTTGACGCTGGACCTGAGGCTGCGCAATCCGAGTGGGCTGCATATTCGCCCGGCATCGATGCTCGTTCTCGCGCTTGCTCGTCTTGACGCTGAGGTCACCATCGCGAACCTCCGCACGGGGTCCGGCCCGCGGCTCGCCAACAGCCCGACGAAACTGCTCACGCTCGCCGCTCAAAAGGGCGACGTGGTTCGGGTTTCGGCGTCCGGTCCGGAAGCCCAGGCCGCGGTCGATACCGTACGAGCGCTCGTGGTCGACGGATTCGGTGAACTCGAGGATGTCGCGCTGCCGACGCCAGCCGGCGGTCCGACTCGTGGTGGCCCACTCGGCGTCAGCCCCGGCCGCGCGGTCGGTCCGGTGGTGAGGATGCCCGAGCCACTCGCCGCCCCGACGCTCGGCCCGCCACTTCCGGTGCGCGCACGCAAAGCCGCCGCGGCAAGGATTGACGTCGCATGCGAATCGGTTGCCGCGTCACTCAGAGCTCGAGCGGAACGGGTCACGGGGGAGTCGCGTGAAATCCTGCAGGCGGCGGCCGTGATGGCGGTGGACCGGGCGATGCTGGATGATGCGCACTCGGCCGTCGTCGACCGGGGCGATAGCCCGGAGTTTGCGATCTGGGCAACCGTCGGCGACCAGGCCGAGGCACTGCGGCTCCAGGGTGGACGCGTCGCTGAGCGTGTCGCCGATCTGCTCGACATGCGCAATCGCGTGGTCGCGGAGCTTCTCGGCCGGCCCGCACCCGGCGTTCCGGTGCGCACCGCACCGTTCGTGCTGGTCGCCCGTGACCTCGCGCCGGCCGACACCGCGCTCCTCGACCCTGCGCTGTGCGTCGCCATCGTGACGCTCGAAGGCGGACCGACCTCTCACACCGCGATCCTGTCGCGGTCCCTCGGCCTGCCGGCGCTTGTCTCCGTTGAAACGGCACTCGACATACCGGAGGGCACAGTCGTACTCGTCGACGGCACGGCCGGCACGCTCACGCTCGACCCGTCTGACGAGCAAATCGCCGAAGTGCAGGCGCAGGCAAACGTCGAGACGCAGTTCAGCGGAACCGGAAGGACTTCCGACGGCCACACCGTGCAGCTTCTCGCGAACGTCGGCTCGCCAGAAAGCGTTGACGCGGCGCTTACGGCGAACGCGGAAGGCATCGGACTGTTCCGCACCGAATTTCTGTACCTCGATCGCGCGGAGGCTCCGAGCATCGAGGAACAGGTGGCTGCGTACGGCCGTGTGTTTGAGCGGTTCGCGGGCAAGCGAGTCATCATCCGAACTCTGGACGCAGGAGCCGACAAACCCCTTGCGTTCGTGACCGCGCAGCACGAGGCAAACCCGGCCCTTGGCGTCCGCGGCTATCGCACGTCCTGGCGCAGGCCCGATCTGCTCGACCAGCAGCTGCACGCGATCGCGCTCGCGGTACGGGCAACATCCGCGCTCGTGCAAGTCATGGCCCCGATGATAGACACCCCGGACGAGGCCGCTGACTTCGCGCAGCGCTGCGCTGCCCAGGGGCTCGAGTCGGTCGGCGTGATGATCGAGACGCCCGCGGCCGCGATCACGGCACCAGAGTTGTTCGACGTCGTTGACTTCGTGAGCCTCGGCACCAACGACCTGGCGCAGTACACGATGGCCGCAGATCGCGAGGTGGGCGATCTCGCCCTGCTCAACGACCCGTGGCAGCCGGCGGTGCTGCGGATGATGCGGCTCGCGTTCGACGCGGGCGCCGCGGCGCACAAGCCGGTGAGCGTGTGCGGCGAGGCCGCGGCAGACCCGGTGCTCGCCGGAGTGCTGGTCGGGCTCGGGGCATCCAGTCTCTCGATGTCCCCGCGTGCGCTCGGGCACGTCGGCGAGTTGCTTTCGGGTGTGACACTCGCGGAGTGTCGGGCGGCAGCCGCCGAAGCCGCTGGTGCGCGCACGGCGCAGGCCGCCCGTGCCGCGGCCGGGGCCGTGTTGCACGTCGGCGCTTAGAGCACTCTCGTACGCCGAGTCGGTCATCCGGACACTGTCCGGCAGTTGCTAGGGTCAACCGGGTATGAACCGCACCCTGTCCGCGCTGTTTTCCGCGCTCGAGGCCGTCATCGTGGTGGCGGTCGGGCTGGCGATTCCGTTGATCCCTTTGACGATTCTGTGGGGCGCGCAATACGGGTTCGGTCCGGACTGGACAAACTTCTGGCGACTCTCCGCCGACGCCTGGCTGCTCGGTCACGGTGCAGACATCACGGTGACACTCAACGAGACGCTCGTGAAGGCGCTCGGAATCCCGGGTGCCGCGCAGCCGTTCGTCTTGAGCATCGCCATCCTCGGGTTCTCACTCGTCACGGTTCTGCTTGCCCGTCGCGCAGGCAAGCGCATCGCAGAGACGAGGCACAGACTGTCGGGGGAGGTGGTCGCACTCCTTGTCGTCCTCGCAGCATCGTTCGCCATCTCGTTCAGCGCAGTTCAGCCCGGCGTTCGGCCATCCGTCGTGCAGGGCACGATTTTGCCAACCCTGGTGTTTGCGCTCGGCCTCGCAATCGCCCGCATTGGAGACCTGCCGTGGTTCGACCGGATCCGCGATGACGTTCGCCTTATCCTCGTCGGTTCGCTGCGCGCGGGAATGGCCGCCGTTGCCATAGTCGTGACGGTCGCTGCGATCCTCGTCGCGCTCATGATCCTGGCCAATTATGCGCAGATCATCACGCTGTACGAGAGCCTGCACACCGGCGCTCTCGGCGGCACGGTACTCACGATTGCGCAGATCATGTTTCTGCCGAACCTGGTGATCTGGGCGTCGGCCTGGCTCATCGGACCAGGGTTTGCGATCGGCACGGGATCATCCGTCAGCCCGCTCGCGACCAACCTTGGGCCGGTGCCCTCGATTCCGGTTCTCGGAGCACTCCCTCAGGGCGACCTTCCGTTCGCCTTTGTCGGGCTGGTGGTTCCGATTGTCGCCGGCTTCCTCGCCGGCGCGCTGCTCTCGAAGCCGGAGCAACTGCCTGTGAGTCGCCTGACCTGGACGCTCGCGGTTGGAGTCGGAACTGGGATCGTGGGAGGCGCGGTCCTCGGGGTGCTGGCGTGGGCATCCGCCGGATCTCTCGGCCCGGGTCGGCTTGCGGATGTCGGGCCGGACCCTGTTGCGGTCGGCCTCCTCGCCGCACTCGAGCTCGGCCTGTCAGCCATCGTCGGGATGGCCGCGACCCGCCGTTAGGCTTGGGGTGTGCTTTCGCTTGTGGTGCTCATCTCAGGCGGTGGGTCGAACCTCCGTGCGCTACTCGAAGCATCAGAGGACGCCGAATTCCCGGCTCGGGTGGTCGCGATCGGAGCGGACCGCGATGCGGACGGTTTCGCACACGCGGAGCAATTCGGCATCCCGACCTTCTCGGTCGCACTCTCGAGTTTTGACGACCGGGAGGCGTGGGGTGATGCACTGCTCGACCAGATTTCCGCATGGGGACCGGACCTGGTGATCCTCAGCGGTTTCATGAAGCTGCTGCCTCCTCGAGTGGTGAGCGCGCTGAGCCCTCGCCTGATCAACACCCACCCGGCGTATCTTCCCGAGTTCCCGGGTGCGCACGCTGTGCGTGACGCGATCGAGGCCGGCGTCACAGAGACGGGCGCCAGCGTGATCGTCGTCGACAACGGTGTCGACAGCGGTCCGATCATCGCCCAGCGGCGTGTGCCAGTCGAGCGTCGCGACACAGAGGCCTCCTTGCACGAAAGGATCAAGCCGGTCGAACGTGAGCTGCTCATCCAGACGGTGCTCGACATCGCCAACGGCGTCGTTGATCTCCCGGCGCTCGCGGCCTCGCACCGCTAGGGCGACATCCGGCTCCTGACAACGGGCGCTTGATATCGGGCTCTTGATACTGGGCTCTTGATAACATGGGGGAGTCGCAACTGGCGTTTGGATGGTTGACCATCGGGGAGCGACTGACACGGTTGGTGGCCGTTCGCCTGGGCTACCGCGCACCACTGCAGCGAATCCAGATTCGGCCATGTCAACCCTAAGGAGCTCAACATGAGCGGCCCAACCATCGACCCCTCCCTCTACCGTTCGCGCGATGTCATCAGAATTCGCCGCGCGCTCGTTTCGGTCAGCGACAAGACCGACCTGATCGAGCTGGCCAGTGCGCTCGCGGGTGCCGGTGTCGAGATCGTCTCCACCGGTTCGACCGCATCGACGATCGCTGCCGCCGGCATCCCCGTGACGCAGGTCTCGGAGGTCACCGGCTACCCGGAGTCACTGGATGGTCGCGTGCGCACGCTTCACCCCGCTATCCATTCCGGGCTGCTCGCCGACCTGCGGCTCGAGTCGCACGAGGCCGAGCTCGAAGCCCAGGGGATTTCGCCGTTCGAGCTGGTCGTGTCGAACCTGTATCCCTTCGTCGAGACCATCGCGGCCGGTGTCACCGGTGATGCCGCGATCGAGCAGATCGACATAGGTGGCCCGGCCATGGTGCGAGCGTCGGCGAAGAATCATGCCAACGTCGCAATCGTGACCTCGCCCGCCAGTTACCCACTCGTTCTCAAGGCGCTCCAACTCGGCGGCACGACGCTCGCGCAGCGCCGTCGCCGCGCGCGCGAGGCGTTCCAGCACACGGCCGCGTACGCCCGCGCGGTCGCGGACTGGTTCAGCGAGGGCGAGACCTTCGACGTGCACGGCGTCCTCGCGGCAACCCTGCGCTACGGGGAGAACTCGCATCAGGCAGCCCGGCTCTATCAGCAGCACGGCGGTCACGGGATCGCCCAGGCGACTCAACTCAGCGGCAAGGAGATGTCGTATAACAACTACGTCGATGCGGATGCCGCGCTTCGCGCCGCCTACGACTTCGGCGAGCCCGCCGTCGCGATCATCAAGCACGCGAATCCGTGCGGGATAGCCCTCGCCCCGTCTACCGGCCCAGGTACCGGTGACATCGCGATCGCCCACAAGCTGGCACACGAATGCGACCCGCTGTCGGCGTTCGGCGGCGTCATCGCCGCCAACCGTCCGGTAACTCTCGCGATGGCCGAAGGCGTCAAGCCCGTCTTCACCGAGGTGATCATCGCGCCCTCGTATGAGCCGGATGCGCTCGCGCTCCTTGAGACCAAGAAGGACCTGCGCATCCTGCAGCTGCCCTCCGATTTCAAGCGCGAGACCACCGAGTTCAAGCAGCTGTCTGGCGGCATCCTCGTGCAGGATGCCGATGCACATTTCGCGCCCTTCGAGGAATGGACGCTGGTCGCCGGCGAGGCCGCGGACTCGGAGCTCCGCAAGGATCTCGAGTTCGCATGGCGTGCGTGCCGCGCCGTGAAGTCGAACGCCATCCTGTTGGCGAAAGGCGGCGCATCCGTCGGCGTCGGAATGGGGCAGGTCAACCGCGTGGACTCCTGCGAGTTGGCGGTCAAGCGCGCGGGCGATCGAGCGGTCGGCAGCGTCGCAGCGTCCGACGCCTTCTTCCCCTTTGCGGATGGCGCGGAGATTCTCATCAACGCGGGGGTGCGCGCGATCGTTCAGCCCGGTGGTTCGATCCGTGACCAGCTCGTCATCGACGCGGCTGCCGCCGCCGGCGTGACGATGTACTTCACGGGCGAGCGGCACTTCTTCCACTAGGCCGCGCGGCTTGGCTCTCGACTTGGCTCCCTGCGCACAACTCAGGCACGGTTTCCCAAACGGGCCGAAATCCCTGCGATTTGCGCTCCGCCGGTCTGCGCATAACTCCGGCAGAATTCCCCAGACCGACCCGATTCGGCACGTTTTTGGGTGCTCCGCCAATTTCTGCCTGAGTTATGGACGAGGGCCCGGGGCCGGGGCCGGGGCGGCGGGCGCCGATCGCGGGCGGCGGGCGGATGACGTGGAGCCGGTTCATAGGCTGCTCCCGCTACATTTTCAGTCATGACTTCGCGCGCCAGTTTCTCCCGCCGCCTGTTCGCCTCGCTCGTCGCGGGGTTAGGCACGGCGCTCATCGTCTTTGGGTTGGTGCTCGCGATCTACTCGACGCAACTCAACACCGCACTGACGCTCGCTGGAGTGGCGCAGGCTTTCGCGCCTGGCTCGTTCTTCGTCTTGCTGTTCGTCGCGGGTGGCGCACTACTCGGCGGCCTGACGACGTTCGCCCGCTCCGTAATCGTCGCCGCCGTGACGGTCGTCGTCGCGCCATATCTCGGTACCGTCGCGTACGTTCTGCTCCAGGGCCGCGACTTCGGGTACGCATCGCAGCTGGCGGTCTCGACCTACGGCGCCTATTCGCTGGTGTTTATCGCGATTACCGCAATCGTGATCCTGACCGTTTCGCGCCCGCTCTACAACTGGGCCTTCGGCTTGAACGTCGTGGCAACGCCGGAGGTTCACCGCATGGTGTTGGTGCGCCCACCCGTCGAGTTACTCGCCAAGGGCGAAGTCACCTACGTCAAGCGCAAAGTGGTCAAGGTCGATAAGGCCAGACAGCAGTGGGAGCAGTACGTTGCCACGCTCGAGAACGAAGGTTTCGAGGTCGTGGAGGTCGAGCCTGCCGACGAATTCCCCGACTCCGTCTTCATCGAAGACACCGTCGTGATGCTCGACCAGGTTGCCGTGATCACGAGCCCCGGCGCAGAAAGCAGACGGGGCGAACAGGATGCAGTGGACCAACTCGTACCCGACCTGGGGCTCGAGTCCCGGCACATCCGTCTGCCGGGAACCCTGGACGGGGGCGACGTCCTCAAGGTGGGAAAGACGATTTATGTGGGGCGCGGTGGGCGAACCAACGCGGAGGGCATTCGGCAGTTCCGGGCCATCGCCGGCGAACTCGGGTACACCGTGGTCGCCGTGCCCGTCACGAAGGCCCTGCACCTCAAGAGTTCCGTCACGGCGTTGCCCGATGGCACGGTGATTGGGCACCCGTCGCTCGTCGACGACCCCGCGATTTTCGATCGCTATCTCGAAGTGCCGGAAGCGGCGGGGGTCGCAGTCGTCGTGCTATCGAAGAGCGCCGTGCTCATGGCGAGTTCCGCGCCGAAGACGGCCGCGCTCATCACCGACCTCGGCTATCGGGTGGTGACGGTCGATATCGCGGAGTTCGAGAAGCTCGAGGGCTGCGTCACCTGCCTGTCCGTGCGGATCAGGTAGGGCGTCAAAGAACTGCTTGCGCGTTACTTACAGCGCCTATAGTCTGAAAGGCTGCTCGGGGAACGTCGATGTACAACGTCGCGTGACCCGCGCGGCTTACAGCTAAGTCGCACACAGGAGGACGCCATGAAGAAGACAGCATTTGCCACGGCACGCACGACTGCGGGAGCCAGCATTGCCCTTGTCTCGTCGCGCGTCGTCCTTCGACCGCTGGCGTAACAGGGCAGCTCCAGCCCTTCGAGCAGTCCCTCACGACAGGCCATACCGCGGCGCTCCCTTGGCCCGCCCTGGCCCTTGTCAAGTTCACAGTTCTTTCGCGACTGAATCTTTGTCGCGCGCGCCACCACGTGTAAGGAAAATCATGTCGAAAACGACCGACGTCGGTCGCTCGTCCGCACGCCTCGGAACCTTCCGGGCGATTCTGCGGATCTACCCCTTCGCTAAACCGGCGATCAAACGCATTTACCTCGGCATGGCCGCCGCACTCCTGGCGGGTATCGTTGCGCTGCTGATCCCACAGGTGCTACGGGTGCTCGTTGACGGCCCGTTGAAGACCGGCGACGCCGCCCAGGTCTGGCCAGCCGTCGGGATCGTGCTCGCGCTGGGCGTGTTCGAGGCGGTGTTGATCGCGCTTCGCCGGTGGTTCGTTCTGCAGCCCGGCACGCACGTCGAGGCGGCGATGCGCAATGGCCTGTACAACGAGCTTCAGGACCTGCCCGTCAGCTTCCACGACAGGTGGGCCTCTGGGCAGTTGTTGTCCCGTGCGATCAGCGACCTGAACCTCATTCGCCGCTGGATCTCTTTCGGGCTGGTGCTGTTGGTCGTCAACATCCTGACGATCATCATCGGTTTCCTGTTCCTGGTGAACATCTCCTGGATTCTGGGAGTGATCTTCGTCGTCTGTTCGATCCCCCTGTGGATCTACGGCTACGTCTTCGAGAGCAAGTACTCGGAGGTCGCGCGTCGCAGCCAGGACCAGGCCGGTGACCTCGCGACTGCCGTCGAGGAGTCGGTGCACGGCATCCGTGTTCTCAAGGCCTTCGGTCGCGGCCCGCACTCGCTTGATCGCTTCTCGCGTCAGGCTGAGGAGCTGCGCGGT
>DASXNG010000247.1:0-7150 GCA_036495225.1 Galbitalea sp. | reverse complement strand
CGGGTTGACTTAGAGTGCGGTCTAAGTTCTAGCCTGAAGATATGACGATGATTGATACCGGGATGTCGATCTCCGAGGCCGCAGACCGCACAGGCCTGAGCACGCACACGTTGCGGTACTACGAACGCGAAGGTCTGATGCTCGGGGGCGTTGGGCGGGCATCATCCACCCACCGGCGGTACAACGAGTCGGATATCACATGGGTCATCTTCCTGACGAAGTTGCGGTCTACGGCGATGCCGATCTCGAGGGTGCGCGAGTACGTCGACCTCGTGAGGCTCGGCGGGGACAGCACCAGAGCAAGGCTCGCGTTGCTTCTCGAGCACCGCAAGACCGTCGTCGCACAACTGGAAGAAATGACGAACAGCCTCGCCGCGATCGACTACAAGATCGCGACGTACCAACAGGAAGTAAGTAAGTAACAAATGAAGAAAATCACTCTGGGGACCAACGGCATCGAGGTTTCGCGTCTTGGCCTCGGCTGCATGGGCATGAGCGCGTTTTACACCGGTGCGGGACAGAACGAGGCGGGCTCGATCGCGACCATTCACCGCGCACTCGAACTCGGTGTCACGTTCTTCGACACTGCGGAGATGTATGGCCCGTACGAGAATGAGAAGCTTCTCGCGCGAGCTCTGGGGGGCCGCCGGGACGAAGCCGTAATCGCGACGAAGTTCGGCACACTCAACCACGCCACGAACGAACGCCAGCTGGACGGCAGCCCAACCAACGTGCGGCTCTCCGTCGAGGGTTCGCTCGAGCGCCTCGACACCGACCACATTGACCTCTACTACCAGCACCGGATGGATCCGAACACTCCCATCGAGGAGACGGTTGGTGCGCTCAAGGAGCTGATCGACGAGGGCAAGATCCGTGGGTACGGCCTCTCTGAGGCGAGCGCCGCGACCATTCGTCGCGCAAACGCCGTGCATCCGGTAACAGCCATCCAGACCGAATACTCGCTTTGGACCCGCGACCCGGAGGCGGAGATCCTGCCAACGGTTCGCGAGCTCGGCATCGGGTTCGTGCCATACTCGCCACTCGGTCGTGGCTTCCTGACAGGTACCATCCGCTCAGTCGACCAGCTGGATGCGACGGACTTCCGCCGCTCCAACCCGCGGTTCCAGGCCGAGAACCTCGACGCGAACATCCGTATCGTCGAGCAGGTCGATGCGGTTGCGTCCGAGATCGGCGCGACTCCCGCTCAGGTGGCACTGGCCTGGCTGCTCGCACAAGGCGACGAAATTGCGCCGATCCCTGGGACAACCAAGGTGAGCCGACTTGAGGAGAACGTCGCCGCCGACGCGATCGAGCTGACCGCCGCGCAGTTGGAGGCGCTGGGCGCTGTTCAGGCGCCGCAGGGCGATCGTTACCCGGACATGTCGACCATCCAGCGCTAGCTGGTTTGGCGGGAGAAACGACTCCCGCCGCGTGACGCGTTCTCCCAATGTCACGTCTCCCGTCGTGCGCCCACCACAAGCGGCGACGGGAGACGGAGGCGGTGCTAGTTGGTGCCCCGGATGACCGGGTGGTGGAACGTGTCGCCGAATGCTCGCTCCGACGCCCCGACGCGGTCGAGGTACGGCGTGACACCGCCCATCTGGAACGGGTAGCCCGCGCCAAGGATCATGCATAGGTCGATGTCCTCAGCGGCGGCAACGACCTTGTCCTCGAGCATTCGGTGGATCTCGTCGGCCAGGCCGTCTTCGAAGCGAATGCGCAACTGTTCGGCGGTCATCGGCGTGGTCCCGCCCTTGACGATCGCAACAGCCTTCGGGTCGTACCCCTTGACCTTGCCCTTCGAGTCGCGTTCGAGGATGTTGCCAAGCTCGGCTAGCTTGTGCAGGTTATCGCTCTCGAAGAAGCGCTCCGGGAAGGCCGCGTGATGGGTGTCGAGCACGTGCGCACCGACCTTCAGGCCGACGAGCTCCAAGAGCTCAAACGGGCCCATCGGCAGGCCAAACGGACGGACGGCTTCATCGACGACGTCGAACGGTGTTCCGGTGTCTACGGCGTTCATCGCCTCGCCGAGAACCTTCGCGAGAACGCGGTTGACGACAAACCCGGGGGTATCCGTCGTAATCACCGCGTTCTTGTAGAGCTTCGCGGCCGTGACCATAGCGGTCGACAGCGTCGCCTCGTCGGTGTGCACAGTCTTCACAACCTCGATGAGCGGCATGACCGCTACCGGGTTGAAGAAGTGGAAACCCACCAGACGCTCTGGGTGTGCGAGCTTCGCGCCGATCTGCTCGACCGACAGGGACGAGGTGTTCGTTGCGAGCACCGCTTCGGGCGAGATGTACTGCTCGACGTCTGCGAAGACATCCTGCTTGACTCCGAGCTCTTCGAAGACGGCCTCGATGACCCAGTCGCAGTCGGCGAAATCGGCCTTGTTCGTGGTTCCTGTGACGAGAGCCTTGAGTCTGTTTGCTTCATCCGAGTTGATTCTGCCTTTGTCGAGCAGCTTCGAAATCTCGGTGTGAATGTAGTCGACACCCTTGTCGACGCGAGCCTGGTCGAGGTCGGTGATGACGACTGGCACCTTGAGGCGGCGCACGAACAGCAGCGCGAACTGTGAGGCCATAAGGCCGGCGCCAATGACACCAACCTTGGTGACCTTCTTCGCGATGGCCTTGTCTGGCGCACCAGCCGGACGCTTCGCGCGCTTCTGCACCAGGTCGAACGCGTAGATGGATGCGCGGAACTGGTCGCCGGCGATCAGGTCGGCCAGCGCATCATCCTCGGCTGCGAATCCGGTCTTCTTATCGGTGTTCTTGGCGGCTTTGATCAGGTCGAGAGCGAGGTACGGCGACTTCGCGACTTTGCCGATGCGGCTCTCGAGGGTCTTCTGGGCAATGCCGATGGCAATGTCCCACTTCACGGCGCGTTCGATCTTGCCTGGCTCGTTTGGTCGCTTGACCTTGGTCTTGCCCGAGATCACACCATCGGCCCACTTGATGGAGTCTTCGAGGAAGTTCGCGGGCCCGAAGATTGCATCCGCGATGCCGAGGTCGAAGACATCCTGACCCTTGATCATCGTGTTTTGCTTCAGCGGGTTCTCGATGATGATCTTCAGCGCGTTCTCGATGCCGATGAGGTTCGGCAGAAGCCACGCGCCGCCCCAGCCCGGAATGAGCCCGAGGAAGACCTCCGGCAGGGCGAAGGCGGGAACGGATGAATCGACGGTGCGGTAGTTCGCGTTCAGACCGATCTCTACGCCGCCGCCGAGCGCGAGCCCGTTGGTGAAGACGAAGGACGGCACGCCGAGGTCGCTGAGCTTGCCGAGCACCTGATGCCCGAGTTGCGCCATCTGCTTGCCGACCTCACGGCTGGGGATCTCGCTCACCTTCGAGAGATCGGCGCCGGCGGCGAGGATGAACTGCTTGCCGGTGATCGCGACTCCCGCGATCTCGCCCCTGGCAGCCCGCTCCTTCTGGGCGTCGAGTACCTCGCCGAGTTCGAGGAGCCCCGCGGGTCCGAACGTGTTCGGACGGGTGTGGTCGCGACCGTTGTCCAGCGTGATGAGCGCGAGCGTCTTCCCGCCGGAAAGCGGGATGTCGTTCACGTAGGAGTGGGTGACGACCTCGTCGGTGGACAGTGCCTTCAGTTCATCGAACTGCGTTGCCATTTACTTCTTTCCGTTCGTCGAACCGACGTAGTTCGGGTTTTCCCAGATGACAGAGCCGCCCTGTCCGAGACCGATGCACATGGCGGTGAGGCCGTAACGAACCTCTGGATGCTCGGCGAATTGCGCCGCAAGCTGGATCATCAGGCGGACGCCGGATGACGCGAGCGGATGCCCGATCGCAATGGCGCCTCCCCACTGGTTGACCCGTGGGTCTTCGTCGTCGATGCCGAAGTGATCGAGCAGGGAGAGCACCTGGATGGCAAATGCCTCGTTCAACTCGAACAGCCCGATGTCGTCGATCGTCAGGCCCGCCTTGCGCAGCGCTTTCTCGGTTGACGGGATCGGACCGATGCCCATGATCTCCGGCTCGACGCCGGCGAAGGCGAAGCTGACCATCTTCATCTTGACCGGCAGGCCGAACTCCTTTGCGGCATCCGCGCTGGCGATGATGCTGGCGGTTGCCCCGTCGTTGAGTCCGGACGAGTTGCCGGCTGTGACGCGACCGTGGGGACGGAACGGGGTCTTGAGGTTGGCGAGCCCTTCGAGCGTGGTGTCGGGGCGCAACGCCTCGTCACGAGTTGCCAGGCCCCAGCCGGCTTCGCTCTTCGTCGCGACGGGGATGAGGTCGGGCTGCAGCTTGCCGTTCGCATACGCGGCTGCCGCCTTCTGCTGGCTGTGCATCGCGAAACGGTCCGAGCGCTCCTTGGTCAGCGTCGGGAAGCGGTCGTGGATCTTCTCTGCGGTGTTGCCCATGTTGAGTGCCTCGACGCTGACCAGCTTCTCGGAGAGGAAGCGCGGGTTCGGGTCTGCCCCGAAGCCCATGGGATGACGGCCCATGTGCTCAACGCCGCCAGCGATCCCGACGTCGTATGCGCCGAACGCGATGGCGCCGGCGATCGTGGTGACGGAAGTCATGGCTCCGGCGCACATGCGATCGATCGCATATCCCGGCACCGTCTTGGGCAGCCCCGCGAGCAGTGCGGCGGTGCGACCGAGTGTGAGGCCCTGGTCGCCGGTCTGCGTGGTAGCGGCGATCGCGACGTCATCGATTCGATCCTTCGGCAGGTTCGGATTGCGCTCCAGGAGCCCGATCATGGCCTTCACGATGAGGTCATCGGCTCGGGTATTCCAGTACATGCCCTTTTCGCCAGCTCGGCCGAACGGAGTCCGCACTCCATCGACGAATACGACATCGGCTTTTTCGGCCACGTTGCCCTCCACAGTCAAAACACTTGCGAGCCAGATGGCCCGGAATCGATCCTAGGCTCGCGAAAACCGGCCCATAATCCTTTGACTGTTCCTACGAATCGGGCTCGGAGTCCGTCGGGATCGTTTGGCCTTGATCGACAAAGCCCTCCGGGTCTGCTTCAGCGGAAGCTACAAACGCGAGAGTGATCGGTTCGGCAACGGCGGACACCTGCCAGGGACGAGCACCCGCGTCCTCGAGGGCTTTCGCGACAGCGTCCGTGACGATGGGCTGCGGTGGTGTCCAGGCCAGCCTGCGAAGGAGTTCGGGAGTGAGTAGGTTCTCGACCGGGATGCTGAGCTCATCAGAGAGCTCACCCATCACAAGCCTGGCGGCTTTAAGCCTCGCGTCGGCCTCTGGATTCTTGTCGGCCCAGGCGCGAGGCGGCGGAATGGTCTCGGTTGTGACACGCAACACCGGCAAGTCGGTCGTAGTCTGGCCGGCCTCGATGGCGGCCCACCAGCGGTCGAGTTGCGAACGGCTCGCGCGGCCCGTGAATTCCTTCATGGCGGCGAGGTCGCGCTTGGTGGCAGGGGGTGTGCGTGCCGCCGCCACGAGAGCGGCATCCGGCACCAGTCGGCCCGGAGCTATGTCGGTCTCGCGGGCGTAGTCATCCCGGGCTTGCCAGAGTTCCCGCGCGATCGCGAGCCCGCGCACTCCCTTGACGGAATGCAGTCCGCTTAACCTGCGCCACGGTTGCTCCCGAACGATCCGGAAGTCCCGACCGAGAACCGACTCGAACTCTTGTCGAGCGATCTCCGTCTTTCCGCCCTCTTCGAGGATCTTTCCCATCGTCTCGCGCAGATCCACGAGCAGCTCGACGTCGAGCGCGGCATACACGAGCCAAGCCTGCGGAAGAGGCCTCGTCGACCAGTCCGCGGCCGAGAACTCCTTGGCGAGGTGGATGCCGAGCAGATCCTCAACCACCGTGCCGAGCCCAACGCGGGGGAGCCCAGCGAGCCTCGCGCCGAGTTCCGTGTCGAACAGCAGGGTCGGGTCGAGACCGACCTCACGCAGACAGGTGAGGTCCTGGCTCGCCGCGTGCAGAATCCACTCCTCGTCCCTGATGGCGTCGTTCAACTCCGTGAACGAGCCGACGGCGGGCGGATCGAACAGAAACGTGCCCGCCCCTCGCCGAAAGATTTGGATGAGGTACGCGCGCTGCGAGTAACGAAATCCGGATGCCCGCTCGGCATCGATGGCTATCGGTCCGTTGCCCGCCGAAATCGCTGTGACAGCCGCGAGGAATGCCTCTCGGCTGTCGATGACGTTCACCGGAACGTGCTCAGCCTGCTTCGGCTCCGGTGTCGTTTGTCCTTCCGGACTACTCACGACCCACCCGGTGGTTGTGGGCGGCGCGTTCGCGACCCGTGTGAAGCGACATCAGGCTCACTCCCTCGGCGGCCGGTGGAAGTCCGGCCAACATGCACAGCAACTCACTCCACCCTTCCACATGAGCGCCGATTGCGTCGTCCACCGGCGTCCAGGATGCACGCAGCTCGATCACCGCGCCGTCGCCCTGCGACTCGAGCTCCCCAAACCCCGTGGACAGGATCTTCGTCGCCGTGCCAGAAGCGGCGATGTAGTTGGCGCCTCTGGTGTCGAGTGCATCGACGAGCCACGACCAGGCGACCTCCGCGAGAAAAGGGTCGACGCCTATGTCGGTTTCCAGTGGCGCTTGCGCGAAACACACGACGCGAAACTCGCCGCCCCACGCCTCGGGAGCCGACGGGTCGTGCAACAGGATGAACCGACCGGTGCCCAAAGGAGAATCGATGCCATGACGTGCCGGTGTGACATCTGCGGCCAGGGCGACCGCATTCGGCGCAAGGCTACCCGGCGCAGGGATTTCGCTGATCGAGAGCTCTGACCGAGGGTGGGCGTCGTGCATCGCGGCAACAGCGCGAAGAAACGCGGGTGGAGCCGGCGTTCCCGCGACAGAATCGGACACGAGTGAAGGTTAGGCTTTTTTAGGGTTGGCTCGGGTGAGACTCGCCGCCTCTTGGTACAGCAACCGACAGCGACAGGGTGTGAACTAATGGCCAAAGACCGGTTGGGCCGATCGAGTGCTGCAACTGGAGTCGCGATCGCGGTCGGCGCCGCGGCACTGGCCGGCGCCATCGCCCTTGCGACTCTCACCGTGGTCGTCGCTCGAAAGGTGGTCACGCCGTCGAAGAAGCGGGTCGAAGACATCCGGATCCTGGGTTTTCGGGATGGCGCGGTGACACTGTCCGCGACCCTCGACAGCCTGCTTCCCGGCACCTACAGCTTGTGGT
>DASXNG010000246.1:0-10478 GCA_036495225.1 Galbitalea sp. | reverse complement strand
GGCCCGTCGATGACCTCTGCAGTGACCTCAAACCCGCGGTCGGCCGGGAGGCAGTGCAGGAAGATCGCGTCTGGGGCCGCGAGTGCCATGAGGTCTGAGTTCACCTGGTACTGGCCGAAGCTGCGCAAGCGCTCCGCCTTCTCGTCTTCCTTGCCCATCGACACCCAGGTGTCTGTGACGACCACGTCGACTCCGGCGACAGCCTCAAGCGGATCCGTGAACAGGGTCACGGAACCTCCGGACGCGAGAGCGATCTTGTCCGCGTCTGCCACCACCGCGTCATCCGGAGCGTAATCGGCTGGCGATGCGATGCGGATGTGGATGCCCGCGGTCGCGCAGGCGAGCACGTACGACTGCGCCATGTTGCTCCTGCCGTCACCGAGGAAGGTGATGGTGAGTCCAGCGAGCCTGCCCGTGTGCTCGCGAATCGTCAGCAGGTCGGCGAGCAGTTGGCACGGGTGGAAGTCGTCGCTCAACGCGTTGATGACGGGCACGGTGGTGCCGTTTGCCATCTCCTCGAGTCCCTTTTGCGCGTACGTGCGCCAGACGATCGCCGCGACCTGGCGCTCGAGAACACGCGCTGTGTCGCTCGCGGTCTCCTTGCCGCCGAGCTGGCTGTTCGCCGTCGAGATGATGAGCGGGCTGCCGCCGAGGTCCGCGATTCCCACCGCGAAACTCACGCGCGTGCGGGTCGACGACTTGTCGAAAATCACCGCGACCGTCTGCGGTCCGGCGAGCGGCTTGGCCTGGAATCGATCGGTCTTGAGCTTCTCCGCGAGGTCGAGGATTGCAAGCTGCTCGGCCTGGCTGAGGTCATCATCGCGCAGGAAGTGTCGTGTCATGATGCCGCCTCCAATGCGGCCGCGAACTTCGCTATGAATTCGGCAACTTCAGAGTCACTCACGATGAGCGGAGGGGCGATGCGGATGCTGTTGTCGTTTGCCGCGTTGATGATCAGTCCGCGCGCGAGCGCCGCCGAGACGACCTTGCTCGCAACGGGCTGGGTGAGTCCGACGCCGATCAGCAGGCCACGTCCGCGCACCTGGGCAACGAGAGGCGACTCGAGCCCCTCGATGGCGGTGCGAATCGACGCACCCTTGACCTTTGCGTTCTCGACCAGTCCAGCGCGCTCAATCTCCCCGAGCACGGCGTTGGCTGCGGCAGTCGCGAGTGGATTACCGCCAAAAGTGCTGCCGTGGTGGCCCAATTGGAAGAGGTCGGATGTCTCCTCAAACGTCACCAGCGCGCCGATGGGCACTCCCCCGCCGATTCCTTTCGCAAGCGCGATGGCGTCGGGCTGGATCGTGGTGTGCTGGAAGGCGAACCATTCACCCGTACGTCCGGCGCCGGTCTGCACCTCATCGAGAATGAGGAGCGCGCCATGAGCGTGCGTGAGTTCGCGTGCCCGCTCCAGAAAACCGTCAGGAAGATCGACGACGCCGGCCTCGCCCTGGATGGGTTCGAGCACGAGCGCAGCAACCGTGTCGTCGATCGCGGCCTCCAGGGCCTCGAAGGTCGCGTCGATGTGCACCACTCCAGGTAATAGCGGAAGGAACGGATCCCGCAGAGAGGGCTTCCCGGTCAGCGAGAGCGAACCCATCGTCCTGCCGTGGAACGCATTGTTGAGCGCAACGATCGTCGGTCGACCATCGTTGAGCCGAGCGAGCTTGATCGCGGCCTCCATCGCCTCGGCACCCGAATTGGCGAAATACACCCTTCCCCGGTCGCCCGCGCCGGTTAGGCGGCGCAGCCGCTCGGCCAGTTCGATCTGCGACGGGGAGGCGAAGTAGTTGGAGATGTGCGCGACGGACGCGACCTGACGACTCAGGGCATCCACGAGCACCGGGTGCGCGTGCCCGAGGGCGTTGACGGCGATGCCAGCGAGAAAGTCGAGGTACTTGTTGCCCTTGTCATCCCAGACATAGCAGCCCTCGCCGCGCACAAGAATCGCCATCGGCGTCGGGGCAGACGCCATGATGGCGTCGGCGAACCTGCTGTTCCAGTCCGGGTGCACTCCTTCGTGGGTCGTGTTCTCGCTCACGCGGCAACCACCTCCGTACCAATCCCCTGCTGCGTGAAGATCTCGAGCAGGATCGAATGCTGAATGCGGCCGTCGATGATGGCCGCCTTGTCGACGCCGCCCTCCACCGCATCGAGGCAGGCGGTCATCTTGGGAATCATGCCTTCCTCGAGCGTTGGCAACAGCGCAATGAGTTCGTCGCTGGTGAGGTGCGACACGAGCGAATCACGGTTCGGCCAGTCGCTGTAGAGGCCCGCGACATCCGTCAGGATGACGAGCTTTGCGGCCTCGAGGGCGACGGCGAGGGATGCCGCCGCGGAGTCTGCGTTGACGTTCAGCGACTGCCCGGGTTCGTCGAGATCCGGCGCAACCGAGGAGATCACGGGGATGAACCCGTCGTCGAGTGCCTCCAGGACGACGGCCGCATCAACTTCGACGACATCGCCAACCAGGCCGAGGTCAACCGGCTCACCATCGACGACCGTGCCGCGCTTGCGCCCTCCGAAGAGGTCCTGCGATTCGCCCGAAAGCCCGACCCCGTAGGAGCCGTGCAAGTTGATGAGGTTTACTAGCTCCGCATTGACCTGGTCACGGAGCACGTCACTGACGACCTGCATCACCTCCGGCGTCGTGACCCGTAGACCACCGCGAAACTCGCTCGGGATGCCACGCCTCGCCAGCTCGGCAGAAATCTGCGGACCGCCGCCATGCACGACGACGGGGCGGATGCCCGCGTGCCTCAGGTAGACCATGTCTTCGGCGAAGGTGCGCTTGAGATCCTGATCGACCATCGCATTGCCGCCGAACTTGACGACGATGATCTTGCCCGCGAAGCGTTTCAGCCAGGGCAGCGACTCAACGAGCACCGCGGCCTTTGCCGCGGCATCCAGTTCTGATATTGCACTCGTCATGAGCTGTACGCGCTGTTCTCGTGAACGTAGTCGTGGGTGAGGTCGTTGGTGAGGATTGTCGCTGTTGCGTCTCCCACCTTCAGGTCGATGAGCACGTGAACGCGGCGGGCGGTCAGGTCGACCAGGTCGCGCGGCTCGCCCGGCTCACCGCTGCGGCAGACCATGACGCCATTCATGGACACGTCGACGTCGTACGGGTCAAAGGGTGCGCTCGTGGTGCCGATCGCGGCCAGTACACGGCCCCAGTTTGGATCGTTGCCGAAGACGGCCGCTTTGAACAGGTTGTTGCGGGCGACCGCGCGACCGACCTCGACGGCGTCGTCCTCCGTCACCGCGTGAACGGTCTCGATCACGATGTCGTGGCTTGCGCCCTCCGCGTCCTCCTGAAGCAGTTGCGCGAGCTCACCGCACACCGCGGTGACCGCCGCACCGAACTCGGCCGGATCCGGGACGACGCCGGATGCGCCGCTCGCCAGCAGCGTGACCTGGTCGTTCGTCGACATGCAGCCGTCCGAGTCGAGACGGTCGAACGTGACGTGGGTTGCTGCCCGGAGTGCGGTGTCAAGCGAAGCCGAGTCGACCACTGCGTCTGTCGTGATGACGACCAGCATCGTGGCGAGCCCGGGCGCGAGCATCCCCGCGCCCTTGGCCATGCCGCCGATCGTCCAGCCATCGGCCGTGACGATCGAACGCTTGGCGTGAGTGTCTGTCGTCAGAATCGCCTCGGATGCCGCATCGCCGCCATCCTTCGTCAGCGTTGCGATTTCGATGCCGGCGACGATCTTCTCGAGCGGTAGCTGGTCGCCGATCAGACCGGTCGAACACACCAGGACGTCGCCTGCCGAGACTCCGAGCTTCTCGCCGACTGCCTCAGCCGTCGAGTGCGTGACCTGGAAGCCCTTGGCGCCGGTGTAGCAATTCGCGCCACCCGAATTCAGGATGATCGCCTCGACGATCCCGTCGGTAATGACCTGCTGGGACCAGATGATCGGGTTCGCCTTCGCGCGGTTGCTCGTGAAGACGACCGCGGCGGCCTTCTGTGGTCCGAGGTTCTGGACGATCGCGACGTCCTTGCCGCCGCTCTTTTTGAGGCCGACCTCGATGCCGGTTGCGACGAATCCCTGTGCTGCTGTGACGCTCACGGAGCGACTCCGTTCTGGTTCAGGCCGAGTGTTTCTTCGAGGCCGAGCGCGATGTTCGCCGACTGGATGGCGGCGCCGGCTGTCCCCTTGACGAGGTTGTCGATGGCGGTAATCGTGACGACCCGGCCGGCAGCCTCGTCGACTGCGATGCCGATGAGCGCTGTGTTGGCGCCGAGAGTGTCACTGGTGCGCGGGAACTGGCCCGCCGGGAGCACGTGAACGAAGGGCTCATCGGCGTATGCACTCTCGAACGCCTCGCGGATGCTCGCTTCGGTGGCACCCGGCGCGAGCTTCGCCGTCGAGGTCGCGAGGATGCCGCGAGACATTGGCACCAGCATTGGCGTGAACGAAATCGTCACTGCCGTTCCCCCGGCTGCGGACAAATTCTGGATGATCTCGGGCGTGTGCCTGTGCGTGCCGCCAACCGCGTATGCGGACGCCGACCCCATCACCTCGCTCGCAAGGAGATCCGGTTTGAGGGCCTTGCCCGCGCCGGACGTGCCGACAGCGAGAACCGCGACCAGGTCATCCGGCTCGATCACACCAGCGCGGATGCCTGGCGCCAGCCCCAGAGTGATGGCGGTCACGTTGCAGCCGGGCACCGCGACCCGCTTGGCACCGAGGAGGTTGGCGCGCTGCTTGGTGCCGTCGGCGAGGACGAGCTCCGGCAGGCCGTACGGCCAGGCGCCGAAGTAGTCGCCGCCGTAGAACTTCTCCCACTGGGCCGGATCGGCGAGACGGTGATCGGCGCCGCAGTCGATGACGAGAGTCGAATCATCCAGAGCCGCAGTGATCTCGCCGGACTTGCCGTGCGGCAGGGCGAGGAAAACGATCTCGTGCCCGGCGAGGTTCTCCGGTGTTGTGTCGACGAGGGTCAGGTCGGCGAGTGAACGCAGGTGCGGCTGCACGCTGCCCAGCTGTTCGCCGGCGTTGCTGAACGCGGTGACCGTTGTCACTGCGAACTCGGGGTGACTGCTCAGAATGCGAAGAAGTTCACCACCCGCGTAGCCGCTCGCGCCTGCTACTGCGACGGAGAAAGACATGTCTCAACCTTATTGATCGAATCGGACTGGAAGTCTGAAACGGCGACGCTTCGCGGTTGTGCCTGCCACTCGTTGACGAGTGCGGCTGCGTAACGTCGCCTACGATCGGCGCGCGCGGATGTCCAGACGACGACGGTCGCTGGTCAATGTTCCGCGGATGAGCACGTGCCGAGCCTAGCGCGCCGTCGCCTTCGCGCACAATTCGAGCGTTCGTGCAACATTTTGCCGCGCGCGGTACGGCCCCATGGCGGGAGTTGTTACACCATCCGGCGGGACTTACATGCCGATGGCGGGAGTAACGACTCCCGCCGCCAGACAATATCTCCCGCCGCGTAGAACACACTCGCCCGGTTCGGACCGTTACGGGTGTCGACTCTCGCTATTCCCCCGGTTCGCCTTGCTGAGGTTGAGCACCTGACCGAAGTAGGCGACGCCGGGAGAGTTATTTCCGTACCTGATCGGATTCAAGTACGTGAGGTCATTCGCAGTAATGCCGAATCGAGCGGCGATGGCTGACCAGGTGTCCCCCGATGCCGTTGTGTAGGAGAAAGGCGTCCCGCCCCGCGTCGTCACGAGCCCGTTAGCGGCGGGCTGGGCGCCCGAGTCCTTCACGACGAGATTCGGATGCGTGTCCGGCACGGTCCACTTGATGAGTGCCCGCGCGACGATCGGCTCAAGACACCCGTTGACCTTGGCCATGCTCGCATCCGGATACCGAAGCACCATGAAAGTCTTCAAGAAAGTCGGGTCTGCACTTCGAGGGTCGAGTCCCATGTCTTCCGAAATCGTCGCATCGTGAGTGCCGACGGGATCGCCGAATGCAAATTGGAATTTGTCGTCCGGGCACCGGTTGGCGCTGATGACGGAATCTGCGAACGCCAGCGATAACTGATCGCGATCCGTGCTGTTGAAGTGTTTCAGGCCCAGAAGAATCGCGTGGTCAGTCTTCGTGATCGTCAGTTGCCCGGTCGTCTTGCCGTCTGATGACCGGACCGTCCCAGTGCCAATCACGCCATTGGGAATCGTGACGATGTTCTCGGGCTGCGTCGCGACGACTGCCGCGCTGTGCGTCGGCGTGGGCGTCGGCTTCTCTGCGTTCTCGGTGATCGTCTGCATCAGACCACAGCCGCTCAATGTCATGGCAAGAATCAGAACGCCGACAACGGCTGGGAGGGTTTTGCGCATTACCGTCCTCGGGCGAGAGCTGAGCGAATCTACGTTTCGCTGACGCTATCACGCCGGGTGGACTGGTCGGTACACCGCTGGGGTAGTTGGTTGAGTAGCGCCTGCCGAACGCAGACGCGTATCGAAACCTGGGGCGGCGCGCTCATGGTTTCGATACGCGAAACGCCTCCGGCGTTGCGCTACTCAACCGACTGGGGGGCTACTCGCGGAGGGTTGCCCCGAAGCGGTGAGCGGCCAGGATCACAGCTGCCGTCTTCGCCTCGGTCGCCTCTGCCGCGGTCAGCGTGCGATCCGGCGCGCGGAAGCGCAGTGCGAACGTCAGTGACTTCTGGCCGTCGGGCACGCCCTTGCCGCGGTAGTCGTCGACGAGGTGCGCGTGTTCGAGCAACTCCCCGGCGCCTTCGATCACGGTCGCGAGCAGGTCTCCGGCCGGGACATCCGCTGCCACAACCAGCGACAGGTCCTGTGTCGCGGCCGGCATCGACACGATCGGTTGCGGTGTCACCTCCGGGCGAGCCAGCTCGATGAGGGCGTCCAGGTCAAGCTCGGCCACGGCAACGACGCGCGGCAGGTTGAGCTCCTCCGCCAGTGACGGCAGAAGTTCGCCCGCGAAACCCACCGAGCGGTCACCGACAAACAGCTCGGCCGTTCGGCCGGGATGCAGAGCGTGATGCGAACCGGTCGCGACCCGAATGTCCACCGCGAGAGCGTGAGCGATCTGCTCGACGGATGCGAGAGCATCCGCAAGTCCGGACGGCACGGCCGCCTGCCCCGGCTGCTTCGAGATCGCCTCGCCGGTGAAGAATGTGGCAACATGCCAAGGCTGCGACGGAATGCCCTGGTTGAGTTCGCGCAGCCGTTCCGCCCCCGGGTGTGCAGGGCCGATCGGCAACGGCCCGCTGCCGTACTTCGTGCCGGCGGCGGGCTGGAAGACGACGCCAACCTCAAACAGCGCGAGGTCAGTGAGGCCCCGCGACAGGTTGCGGCGAGCGGTCTCGATCATGCCGGGGATGAGCGTCGTGCGCAGGTACGGCGTCTCAGAGTCGAGGGGGTTGGCGAGCTTCATCGCTGGCACATCGCCGAGCGTCTGAGAACCGAACAACTCGATCTGGGCCTTCGACTCGAACGGGTACGAGATGATCTCGGTCCCACCACCAGCTGCCAGAGCTGCCGACAGCGAACGGCGAAGTCGTTGCGTGCGAGTGAGGCCTCGACCTGGAGGCGCGACGGGAAGGACAGACGGGATGTGGTCGTAGCCGACGATGCGGGCGACCTCCTCCGCAAGAGTCGCTTCGTCGATCAGGTCCGGGCGCCAGCTCGGTGGAGTGACGACGAGCACGCCAGCGCCCGCCTCCACCGTCGCACCGACCTTTTCGAGCGAGTCGATGATCTCCTCGTCGGAATACTCGTACCCGATGAGCGAGGCGATGTAACCGTCGCGCAGGTCGATGGGCGGCACCGGGACAGACTCATCGAGGTGCGAGCCGAGGGACTCCGCGGTGCCGCCGGCGAGTTCGACGAGCAAATCCACGACCATTGCCGCGGCCGGAGCGGCGACCTTCGGGTCGACTCCCCGCTCGAAACGCTTGGATGCCTCGCTCGGCAGTTTGTGTCGACGTGCGGTGCGCGCGACCGAGGTCGGGTCGAAGTTCGCCGCCTCAACGAGCACGCGTGTGGTGGTTGAGCTGATCTCCGTCGAAGCTCCGCCCATGACTCCGGCGAGACCGATCGGCCCGGAGTCATCCGTGATGAGAAGGTCCTCCGAACTCAGCGTGCGTGTCTGGTCGTCGAGGGTGACGAGTTTTTCGCCGGCGCTCGCTCGCCGAACAGTGAGCCCGCCCACAACCTTGTCCAGGTCGTAGCCGTGAATGGGTTGGCCGAGCGTCAGCATGACGTAGTTCGTGATGTCGACGACGAGAGAGATCGAACGGATGCCCGCGAGCGCGAGCCGTGACAGCATCCACGGCGGCGTCGGCTTCGTCGCATCCACACCCGCGACGGCACGGGTGACGAACACGTTGACGCCGTTGCGGCCGCGAATCGGAGCCTGGTCGGCGATGGTGACGGGGTACTCGGTGGGAGAGACCTCGATTGCTGAGTTCATCGAAGGGGGCCCGTCGACTGCCTCGGCGAAGGTGACCGCCGGGTCGCGGAATGCCGCGCCCGTCGAGTTCGAGTACTCACGAGCAACACCGCGGATCGAGAACGCGTAGCCGCGATCCGGCGTGACGTTGATCTCGACCGCGAAGTCGTCGAGGCCAAGCAGCGCAGCTGCGTCGGTGCCGACCTCCGGGTCAAGCCCGAGCGAGGCAAGACGCAGAATGCCGTCGTGCTCCTCGCCGAGACCGAGCTCGCGCGCTGAGGCGATCATGCCGTCAGACACGTGCCCGTACGTCTTGCGCGCGGAGATCGGGAACGGACCCGGCAGGATGGCGCCGGGCAGGGACACCACGACCTTGTCGCCGGCCACGAAGTTGTGGGCGCCGCAGACTATTCCGCGAGGCTCGGCTTCCCCAACGTCCACCTGGCACCAGTTGATCGTCTTGCCATTGCTCTGCGGCTCAGGCGTGAACTCGAGCACCTGACCGACGACGACCGGTCCGCTCACGCCGAAGGTGTGAACATCCTCTTCTTCGAATCCGACCGCAACGAGGGACGCGAGGATGTCCTCCGCCGTCGCTGACGCGGGAACATCGACATACTGTCGCAGCCAGCTCGCTGGAACGCGCATCAGACCACCAGCCCGAACGCCTGCGAGAAGCGGATGTCGCCCTCGACCATGTCGCGCATGTCATTCATGTCGTTGCGGAACTGCAGTGTTCTCTCGATTCCCATTCCGAAGGCGAAGCCCTGGTACTCGTCCGGGTCAATTCCGGCCGCGCGCAGCACATTGCTGTTGACCATGCCGCAGCCGCCCCACTCGACCCAGCGCGCCCCACCCTTGGCGTTCGGTTGCCAGACATCCATCTCGGCGCTTGGCTCTGTGAAGGGAAAGTAGTTGGGGCGCAGGCGAATCTTCGCCTCTTCGCCGAACATGGCACGCGCGAAATGGTCGAGCGTTCCGCGCAGGTTCGCCATGGTCAGACCCTTGTCGATCGCGAGTCCCTCGACCTGGTGGAAGACGGGAGTGTGCGTCGCATCCAGTTCGTCTGTGCGATAGACGCGACCTGGCGCCACCACGTACACCGGCAGCGGACGGTCGAGCAGCGAACGGATCTGCACCGGGCTCGTGTGCGTGCGCAGCAGCAGGTGCGAGTCGACGGGTTCGATGAAAAAGGTGTCCTGCATGGCGCGCGCGGGGTGGTCTTCATCGAAGTTCATCGCGTCAAAGTTGAACCACTCGTTCTCGAGCTCCGGGCCCTCCGCGATCTCCCAGCCCATGGCGATGAAGATGTCACCGATCTGCTCGGTGAGCAGGCTGAGCGGATGACGCGCGCCGGGGCGCCAGCGAGTGGCGACGGCCGTGACATCCACCGCCTCGCTCGCGAGTCTTGCGGTCTCCTCCGCGGCAACCAGCTCCACCTCGCGCGCGGCGATGGCGGCGTTGACCTGGCCACGAGCCTGGCCGACGATCTTGCCCAGCGTGGCCTTCTGGTCGTTCGGCGCATCCTTGAGCGACGCGTTCATGCGCGCAAGCGTCGAGGACTCCCCCGTAAACTCCGCCCGGGCCGCCCTCAGTTCGGTCGAAGTGGTCGCCGCGGCTATGGCATCGAGTGCCGCCGCGACAGCTTCGGCGGCCGCCGGTTCTGTGATGAGGGTGGGTTCTGACACGAGAGTCGAGTTTACTGGAGCCGCGCCGGTGGTTGAGTTCGCTCTAATTCGTTGGTTGAGTAGCGTCTTCGTTGGTTGAGTAGCGTCGCGTAGCGAAACCCGGCTTGAGCGTTCCGAAAAGCAAAAAGCAGCATGGACTGATCCGCTGTTGCCCGGTTTCGTGAAAACTTGGTCGTTCTCGACGCCCAAAACCCTCTCGCCCCAGGTAACCGTGCTCCATCGAGACAACCGTGTCCGGGCGCCCGGGCACGATTGTCCCCATCGAGCACCTACGCAACGCAAAAGCGGATCAGTCCATGCTGCTTTTTGCTTTTCGGAACGCTCAAGCCAGGTTTCGCTACGCGACGCTGCGCGGCGCTACTCAACCAACTAAGGAGGAGCGCACTCGATCAGTCGCGGTGCGCGA
>DASXNG010000245.1:0-3760 GCA_036495225.1 Galbitalea sp. | reverse complement strand
TCAACAGGTTCTCACCCGAGCTACCGGCACGAAGAACCCGCGAGTCCAACCACCTGCGTTACGCTCTCCAGAAACATGTCTCAGTAAATCAGCTGGCGCAAGGTTCGACGATCAGTAGGCCAAGCTTCGCCGCTCTCCGTTGGAGGGCGTGGACCTGTTGCTGCCGGTGTTGGTCCTCGTAATACTGGAGGCCCTTGTCGACGTACTCGTGACCCCACTTAAGCATGCGGTAGACGAGGCGCGCGAGCTTGTGCGCCATGGCGGTGATCGCCTTCGGCGCACCGAGCTTGGCCCGGAGCCGACGGTATTGCGCTCCGAGATAGCTCTGACTGCGGAGTAAGGTGGTGGCGGCCAGTCGCAACGCCGTGGCGGCTCGATTGACCACGTGACGGGTGCCCTTGCGGAGAATCCGATTTCCGCTGATGCGATTGTCAGGACAGAGACCGAGCCACGAGGCGAAATGCGATTCGCTCGGCCAGCGGGTCATATCGACGCCGACTTCACTGATCACGGTCTGCGCCACGCCCACGTCGATGCCGTCAATGCGGGTGAGGTCGACGCCGCTGATCCGGAGGAGTTCGCCCCGGAGGTCGAATTGCGGCGTGTGGCCGCCAGACTTGCGACGGTGTTTCGGGCGTGTCGGCTGGAACGCCGCGGACGGCTCGAGATCCGACGGAGTGGCGGTCGCCTTGCCAGCCACGCTCGTGAGATGCTGTTCTAAGACCTGATCACATTCCGCGATCCGTTGCAGATACGCGTCGTACATCGCTACTTCTTGCTGTAGCACAAATAGGAGATCCCTCTGCCAAGTGCCTTCGAGGCTCTTGGCGATCGCCGCGCGCGACGCTTGCACCCGGGGATGACTGAGTGCGGCGAGCGTCTCGGCGTTCCGTTCGCCCGCGAGGATCGCGCGGACAATGCGCAGCCCGGTCCACCCACTCAGGTCGCTGATGACATTCGCGAGTTGGATGTTCATTTGGGTGAGCACCTTCTGCATGCGCTGGATGCATGTGCTGACCGCCTGCACATGATCGCCACGTTGACGCCAGTACGTCCGCACAATGCGAATCGCGGCGGGGGGATGGAAGGAATTGCGGAGCAGGCCGTACGTGTGGAGCTTGAGCAACCACTGGCTCTCCTGCACATCCGTTTTGCGGCCGGGCAGGTTCTTGGTGTGCCGCGCGTTGACCAGATACACCTCAAGCCCGCGCGCGTCGAGGATCTCGTAGAGCGGAATCCAGTAGACGCCGGTCGATTGCATAGCGACGGTGGTCACACCGCACTGCTGCAGCCAGTCAGCCAACCGATGGAGATCCGCAGTGAAACATTCGAATCGACGAACGGAGTTCGCATCGCGATCAGGACGAACCGCCACGTAGTGCGACTCGTTGCCGACATCGATTCCGGCGGCGTGCGCATGCACGACCTCGAGGCCGGGGTCGTGAGCTCGCAGGCGTCGGGCCAATGCTTTCCGCTGCTTTCGACTCAGTCCACCCGAGCCACTCGTGACCATATGGATCCTCCTCGTTGCGAGTCAGACCCGGTGACGGCCCGGCTGGCGATGCCTATCTGAGTCTCTCCAACGGGGTCGCGATCCTCGTCGAGAATCCAACGACGATCGGCCACCAAGTCAGCGATCGCGAGGACCGGAGCCATGCTGTTAAACGGGCAGGGACGCACCAGGAAGCGAAATCGGCCGTAGCTTGCCGCAACCGGGTCGCCGCTACGATGCCACTCGGTGCGACGTGTCCGCAAGTTTCTGTACTCAGCGACGGCCCCGCCGTGTTTTGCTCTCCAGAAACCAGTTCGAATTAGACTGACGGCGGCGATTCAGACAACCACGAGTCCGAGTTTCGCGGCCCGCTTTTTGAGCAGCCGGATCTGCTGCTCGCGATGTCGTTCTTCGTAGTACTGCATCCCCTTGTCGACGTACTCGTGGCCCCATCGGAGCATGCGGTAGACCAAGACCGCAAGCTTGTGGGCCATCGCCGTGATCGCTTTGGGAGCGCCGAGCTTCCCGCGCAACCGACGATACTGGGCGCCGAGGTAACTCTGGCTGCGGAGCAGCGTGGTGGCGGCGATGCGGAGGGCGGTCGCCGCGCGATTGATCACGTGCCGGGTGCCTCGCCGAATCACTTTCCCGCCCGTGATCCGATTATCGGGACACAGCCCCAGCCAGGAGGCGAAATGGTGTTCGTCCTGCCAGCGCGCCATGTCGAGCCCGACTTCGCTGATCACCGTTTGTGCGACGCCGACGTCGACGCCATCGATCCGCGTGAGATCGACGCCGCTGATGCGGTGCAGTTCCGGACCCAAGTCAAACTGCGGGGCATGGCTGCCCACCTTCCGACGCCGCTTGGGACCGGAGCGCCGTGGCTCACGAGGAGTCGCGGCTGGCTCGTCGCCTTCGGCGCGTGTGTCGCTGCTCCGGTCGGCGAAGCTTTTCAAATGGTCTTGGAGTGCCTGATCGCATTCAGCGATGCGTTGATGGTACGCGTCATACATCTCGACTTCTTGTTGAAGCACAAACAGGAGGTCGGGCTGCCAGGTGCCTTCGAGGCTCTTGGCGATCACGTCGCGGGTGGCGTGAATGCCGGGATGACTGAGCGTGGCGAGTGTCTGTGGATCCCGTTCGCCCGCGAGGATCGCGCGGACGATCCGCATCCCCGTCCACCCGCTCAGGTCGCTGATGACATTCGCCAGCTGGATGTTCATCTGCGTCAAGGCCTTCTGCATCCGCTGGATGCACGTGCTGATGGCGCGCACGTGGTCCGCGCGTTGGCGCCAATAGGTCCGGGTGACGCGAATCTCCGCGGCGGGATGAAACGAGTTGCGCAGTAACCCGTAGGTGTGCAGCTTCAACAGCCACTGGCTCTCTTGCACGTCGCTCTTCCGCCCCGGCAGATTCTTCGTGTGCCGAGCGTTCACCAAATACACCTCGAGGCCGCGCGCGTCCAGGATCTCGTAGAGCGGGATCCAATAGACGCCCGTCGATTGCATCGCGACCGCCGTGACCCCGCACTGCTCGAGCCAGTCGGCAAGGCGATGGAGATCGGCGGTAAAACAATCAAACCGGCGGACTGGATTGGGATCCCGATCAGGCCGGACGGCGACGTAGTGCGTGCTGTTGCCGACGTCAATGCCGGCCGCGTTCGGATGGACGATGTCGAGTCCGGGATCGGCGGCCTGCAGTCGGCGCGCAAGCTCGTTGCGCTGTTTGCGGTTCAACCGTGACTGATGCGTGGTGGCCATGCGGGTGCTCCTCTCGTGCGTGAGACCCGGGGCGGCCCGGTTGCGATGGGTGTCGAAGTCTCTCCAACGGGGTCACGATCGGCGTCAACGACAACCGATCGGCCACCAGATCAGCGATCGCCGGGACCGGAGCCATGCTGTTAAACAGGCAGGAACGCGCCAGTGCACCGAATTCGGCCGTAGCTGCCGCCCAAGGTCGTTGCTACGATGCCCTCCTTGCGAACGAGCGCCAAGTTTCTGGATTCAGCGACGGCCCCGCCGCTTTCGCTGTTAACCGGAGGGTTGCTGGTTCGAATCCAGCGTCATCGAACTGCCGGCGTGGCCGTCGCGTCTTCTTCGGTGTGCGGGCATCGGCCGGGACATCGTATCCACCTTTCGGAAGATGTCCACGAAATCTGATCAAGCGGAGCGCCAATTTCTCTTTCTTACGAATCTCCTCGACAGACACCTCACCGGGACGCCGACGTCGATGCCACATCTGCCTTCTGCAATTCCGTCTTGAGATCGA
>DASXNG010000244.1:0-6393 GCA_036495225.1 Galbitalea sp. | reverse complement strand
ACCCTCTTCACGTTCGGCCTGCTCGCGATCCTGGTGATGCTGCTCGACGGTGAGCACGTGCAGGCTCTCTTCTTCTTTGCGTTGCCTGCCGATCTCGTGCTCCTGGTCGTCGGTCGCACTCTCTGGCGCGACTGGCTGGTGAGCCAGCGCAGGGACGGTCGCAATCTTCCTCGCGCTCTCGTCGTCGGCTCCGAGGCGGAAGTTGTGGCGCTGACGAGGCGGATCTCGTCGACGCCGGAGCCGCCGTACTCCGTCATTGGCGTGGTGCTGGACGGTTGTGACTCCCGATCGATCGAAGTCGCTGATCGCAGCATCCCCGTGCACGCTGGACTCGGCAACATCTCCTCGTCCGTCATGTCGACTGAAGCAGACATCGTCATCGTCACCGGTAAGCAGTCCGGCGACCAGAACTTCATTCGCGATCTGAGCTGGTCGCTCGAGGAAACGTCGGCTGGGCTAGCGCTCGCATCCGGCCTGGTGGATGTCGCGGATCCACGCATCCACGTCCGTTCTGTCGACGGCATGCCGCTCATGCACGTGGAGCTTCCCACGTTCGAGGGCGGCAAGCACATCACCAAGCGCACCTTTGACTTCGTGCTGAGCGCTATCGCAATGCTGCTGCTGTCGCCGGCGTTCGCTGCGATCGCGATCGCGATCAAGGTCGACAGCCGCGGCCCGATCCTGTTCCGCCAGGAGCGCGTGGGCAAAGACGGACGCACCTTCTCCATGCTCAAGTTCCGGTCGATGGTACCGACCGCCGAGGAGGACCTGACAAAGCTGCTCGAACAAAACGAGGGTGCGGGCGTCCTCTTCAAGCTGAAGAAGGATCCACGCGTGACCCGTATCGGTGGATTCCTTCGCAGGTACTCCCTCGACGAGCTGCCGCAACTGTGGAACATCGTCATTGGTGACATGAGCATCGTTGGTCCGCGGCCGCCGCTGCCCCGCGAGGTGAGCCAGTATCAGGCATCCGCGAATCGTCGTCTGTACATCAAGCCCGGCCTCACCGGCCTGTGGCAAGTCAGCGGTCGCTCAGATCTGGACTGGGACCAGAGCATTCGACTCGACCTCTACTACGTGGCGAACTGGTCGCTTCTCGGCGACATTCACATCATTTGGCGCACCGTGAAGGTCGTGCTCAATCCGTCCGGAGCGTACTGACTTGCTTGCCGTGAATGGCCCGAGCCGCAGATAATTCGGCTCTCATGACAATCGCAGCCAAGTCGAGCGGGGTGACAGGTATGGTGAAACCTGACCTCGCTCCGCTACCAGCTAAGTAAGGGAACCTGTGACTTTCAAACAGATCATCGACGTTCTGTGGCAACGCAAGTGGCTCATCGTTGTTGTGGTTGCCCTTGCGATGGTTGTCGCAGTGGTCTATTTGCAGTTCCAGGCGAAGTCCTTCACGTCGTCTGTCGATGCGCGAACGAGTGTCACAGCCAGCAATGCGGCGTCTGGCGGCGAACTCGGGGGCGTTCAGGTCGACTTCGACCCGAGCTCGATTCAGTCGCCGAAGGTTCTCAGCAAGGTGGCGGCGCTGACCGGGTCGACCGAAGCGCAGATCGCCGGTTCGGTCTCCTATGTGCTGCAGCCGAACGCGAACGCAAACGCGAACACCAACACCATCACCTTCACTGCCGTCGCCCCAACCCCGCAGGCGGCAGAGCAACGAGTGCGCAGTCTTGCGCAGGTCTACACGAACTACCTCCAGGGGCAGATCGACAGCACGCTCAAGACGCTCGCACAACGCGAAACCGCTGCCTCCGCCCAGGCTCAGGTGTATCAAAAGCAAGTCTCGGCTGACCCCAACAATTTGATCGCGGTGTCGAACCTTCAGAATGCGATCTCCGACTACTCGAGTCTGAAGGGCGAAATCCAATCGCTGCAGAATGCCGGATCGCCCATCACCATCTTGCAGGCCGTAGCACCGGGCGAACCCGTTGGCCCGAGCGTGTGGGTGGTACTCCTGATTGCGCTCAGTTGTGGGCTTATCGCGGCAATCGGCATCGCCCTCATCAGGGACCAGTTCGACAACCGCCTGCGCGGTGAGAACGAGATCGAGCCCCTCACCGGACTGCCTTCCCTCGGCGAGCTGAGCTTTGATAAGACGCTGCGAAAAAGTGGGGAAGTTCTCCCTGCTGCTAGCAACCTTCAAACTCCGCTGAATGAGGGGTTCCGCTCGCTGCGCACAGCGATGCAGGTGTTGCTGCCGCGGCACAATGCGGTTGTCGTCATGACCAGCGTCAACCCGGGCGACGGCAAGTCGTTTGTCTCGGCAAACACTGCGCTGACGTGGGCTCGTGCCGGCAAACAAGTGATTTTGGTGGGTGGCGATCTGCGGCGACCCAGCCTGCCAACGTACTTCGAGGAAGCGAGCGGGCGGTCGGGCCTGTCCGACCTGCTTCGAGAAGCGGCCGACACGAAGTCCCTGAACATCGAGGAACGCGTCGAGACGCTACTGATTCCGACCAAGTACCGCGGTCTTCGACTGATTGCGTCGGGTTTCGACGCAGAGGATCCCGCAGACCTGCTCGCGAACTCATCGCTCAAGCGAATAATCGAGGCGCTGCGTTCGCGCGCTGACATCGTGATCATCGACTCGCCGCCTTCCATGGCTCTCGTGGACGCCAGCATTCTTGCGGAGAACTCTGACGGCATCATCGTCATCGCGACCGTGCGCGGCACCGACAGGACAGCGCTGGTGGCGACGGTGGATCTGCTTCGCCAGAACGGTATCAAGACGCTCGGAGTGGTCGCCAACCAATCGCGGCGTGGACTGCCGAAGACTTACTCTCCGTACTACGTTCAGCAGCCAACGGGCAGACGCAGTGCCGCCCAGGACGAAACGCGGGACGAAGCAGAGTCGGTGGGTACACCGCTGGTCAATCGTGCTTCGCCAAAACAGAAGCCGAAGCCGAGCACGGAGTGAGTGCGGACTGAGTGAGCGCTGTTCCGACCAGCATCCTGTTCGTGTGCGCGGCGAACCAATGTCGATCCCCGCTCGCTGAAGCCATTGCACGCCGCGAGGCCGGTAACTTGCCGGTGCGGTTTGCCTCCGCGGGCCTCCTGGAGGGTGGGCACGGGATGCCTCCCACCGGCGTGAAGGTCGCCGCAGATCTCGGACTCGACCTCTCCGAACACAGGAGCGATCAGGTCGACTATTCCGCGCTTCTTGGTTTCGACGTCGTTCTGACAATGACCCGCGCGCAGGCGCGCGAACTCGTCGCCGAGGAGCCAGAGCTCTGGCCGCGGGTCTTCACCGTGAAGCAGTTCTCGCGGTGGATCACCGAACACTCGCCTCCGCCTTCCGGGCGCCTTGGCACCTGGCTCGCGACGAAGGCGGCCGATCGCTCCCGCAGCGAACTTCTCGGTTCAGACCCCGCCGATGAGGTGCGCGACCCGCTTACTTCACCGGCCAGAGTCTGGAGGTCCGTTGCGAGCGAGCTCACCGAGCACATTCGGACCATTCTTGCGGCGCTATTCCCCGCCTGACCTCATGCCATCCAGGCGGAGATTCTCGGGCCGAAGTGCGAACCGTCAAACTCCCACGCACGCGCACGGCAAGCCTCAGCCGAACTCGACGCGGCGACCTCGAGAGCGCGCCGGAGTTCGGCGGGCTGCTCCGACCTGATGTGCGCCCCCGTCAGCCCGTCGAGGACGGTTTCCGATGCACCGCCAATCGCGTTGGCCACGACCGGAGTGCCCGTCGACATCGCCTCGACCGGCATGATTCCGAAGTCCTCGATGGACGCGAAGACAAACACCAGTGCCCGTAGATACAGCTCTCGCAATAGTGCGGTCGACGGTCGCGGCACGAAAGTGACGCTGCCGGGGTGCTCTGCCGCGATCGACTCCAGGCGACCGCGGTCTGGCCCGTCGCCTGCGAGAACGACCGGGAGACCAGCGGCGACTCCCGTGGCGATGGCGACATCGAGTCGCTTGTACGAGACGAAACGCGATGCGCCAAGTACGAAATCCTTCGGCAGTGAGGCGAGCACTTCATACTCGCCGGGGGCAAGCTCAGCCGAGGAGCCTTCGGCGAAGCCCGCGACATCCACCGGCGGATGGATGATGGTGCTCTCACGTTCCCAGCACCGTTCGATCCGATCCGCGATGAACCTGCTCACGGCGGCAATCTTGAGCGCCTCCTGGGCCCGCTTGCGGTCAATGCGCTGCAGCGGTATCGCGGCGGCTCGCGTCATCCGCCCGCCGCCGCGCGCGTCGAACTCCGGCTCCCAGATGTAGCGGGCAGGCGTGTGTGCGAAGACGTACTTCGGAACGTCGCGCGCCGCGCCCGTGAGACGGGCGTGGTGAGCGAACAGATGACTCGAACAGAGCACCCACTCTGCGTCGCGAATCGGGATGTGTCGCCAGGTCTCGAGCATGAACGGAATCGCTAGCGCCTTGTGGTGCCGCATGGGGGTGCGCGCGAGCCAACTCTCGTGGACGCGGGAGGGGTCGTAGCGGCCCTGCGCGTCGTTCCAGGCGCAGACGATCGGCGCGTCCGGGTAGACCTGCGCTAACGCGTCCACGACCTTCTCCGCGCCGCCCAGGCGCTCGATCCACTCGTGGGCAATGACCCCGGTCATGCGGTCGCCGATCGCGAGGGCAAACGGTCGAGAACGGCGCGCAGCTCGGCGGCGCGATCCGACCAATCGGGCACGCCTTCGCGCGCGAGGCTAGGAGCCTGCTGAGACGCCGCGCGTGCAACGGCTTCGACGAAGTCGCCTCCGCCTGCCACAACGACACCCCCGCTCCCTGACTCATCGCGAAAACCCGCAACTGGGGTACTTACGATCGGCCTGCCGACGGCGAGGTACTCGTACAGCTTGATCGGATCGAGGCTGTCGGTGAAGTCATCGACGACATGAGGCACGATGAGCACGCCCGCGTGCTGCAGATAGGCGGGGATGGACTCCTTCGGCCGGGAACCGAGCACGTCGATGGCGAGCGCGAGCTCGAGGCGCTGCGCGTTCCGCGCCGTGAGCGCATTCGGGCCAACCAGCACGAGACGGCCGCCGAACTCCGCCAGTCGGCGCGCGGTCGCGAGGACCAGCTCGACGTCGAGGCGGTCCTCGTGCAGTGTGCCGACATACAGTGCTGTCGGCACCTCGGGCAGCTCGGCCGGTCGATCTTGCGGTAGTCGATAGCGATCGACGTCAACGGCGTTGCGAATGAGTGAGACCTCACGCGCGGCGCCCTTACTTAGCTGAAGCGCGGGCGAACACACGACGACCTCGTCGCAACGAGCGAGCAGCCCGGCGTCCGAGGCCGCAAGCAGGTCATGTTCGCGCGTGCCCCGCTCGGCCTGGATCCAGTCGTCCGTGATGTCGTACAGCGATGGCCAGCCCGTCGACTCGAGCAGGGGCAACCAGCGGGGGTCATTGATCCAGAGCGTCGGCGTCTCCCAGCCGAGTCGCCGCACCGCGCTGCGCACCGAGCGGGCCAGCATCGAATCCACCGCGGCGCCCACTCGTCTCGGCAGCAACTTCGTCGGCTGGAACGTGTGCAGCCTGCCCTCATAGCCCGATGCAAGCCGCAGTCCCGTACCGAACTGCGTGCGGCGCCCATGACTCAACGCATGCGAAGGATCTGCCGGGGGTTCGACAAACAGCACCTCGAGTTCGGCGTCGTCGTTCAGCAGATTGTCGACGAGGTACTGGTTTCGTCGCCAGACTTCGTCCCATGCCTCGAGGGAGCAGACCACGATTCTGGAGGGATGCGACATGACGGCCTGCCCTAGCCCCGCACCGCGCGGGTGAGCACTTCCAGCGTTCCGGCGGTCTGGTCGTGCAGGTTGAAGACCGCTTGCTGCCGCTCCCGCAGCGCTGCGCCATAGCTGCGGCGCTCTTCGGCGGAGCCGAGGAGTCGCTCAAGCTGCTGGGCTGCGTCCTCCGCGTCATCCGGGGCAAACAGCGCCGAGCCCCGCACAGGTCCGACGCTTTCGAGATGACCACCGCCGCCGGCAGCGACCACCGGCACGGCATGGGACATCGCCTCGATCACCGAGAGGCCGAGACCCTCGCGCGGCGTTGGCGCGAGAAAGATCGACGCACGCGCGTACAACGCGGCGACATCCGACTGAAAACCAAGAAAGTCGACGCTGTGTGAGATACCGAGTTCGGCCGCCAGGTGAACGAGCTGGCTCAGCTGTGCGCCAGCTCCCGCGATCTGCAGGCGCCAATCGCCGCGATCTCCAACCAGTGACCACGCGCGGAGAGCGACATCCGTACGCTTTTCGGCCTCGAGCCGCTGTGCGACGAGAACGATGGACCCGCGCTCGGTCGCACTGGCCAGCACCGTCTCAACCCCGGTGTATACGACACGATTTGGTCCCTCGACGCTTTGGGCGACGAACTCCGAGATCGCAATCTGCGCAGCCACTCGCCGAGC
>DASXNG010000243.1:0-4024 GCA_036495225.1 Galbitalea sp. | reverse complement strand
GCACGAGTCCCGACGTCGCGTCGCCGGCGGAGTTGTTCTCGCGATGGAACGACGCCTTCTTGTTCGCGAGGTGCGCCGTCCACGTGATGGACTGCACGCCGGCGGTCCCGAGGTTCACTTCGCGGAGCGGAGTGAGCCGGCCGTTCACGTAGCCGTACTCGAAAATCCGGAAGCGTGCGGCCTGCGGCTTCACGAGGCCGTTCGCATCCTTATACGGCGCGACGGTCGAGCCCGCGTCGCCCATGACATCGGGCGGATAGCCCGGTACCTCGGGCCCAATGAAAAACTCCGAAGGATCAGCGTTTCCAACGCGCGCGATGCCAAGGGCGGGATGAATGCGATAGAGCGGCGTCGAGAGCGATCCCGCGACGGCGCCAGGAAAGCTCCCGGCGGCGTGTAACCTCGCGGACCCGGCGGCGCCGATGGCGACCGCGCCGACACCGGCGAGGAACTCGCGACGGGTGACGCCCTTCCCGCCTGCACCGCGTGCTCTCCGTGCCTTTGAAGACTTCGTGGCCCTCTTCGACCGGTCGTGACGACGGTTCTTGGCCATTACCCCTCCCCGCGAATCGGGAACATCTGGAGCTCGACCCGGGCAAATTATGCGTGGCTGCGAGTGATTCTCTCACAATGAACGGAACACGTCGCTTCCGACTTTACGAGGTCTTCTCTGGGGCGGTACGTCGGACAAGCCCTTGCAGGCTCGACGTGTTACACAGGCTTCCCCAGTGACGGTCACCGACACACCGGTCGGGATGGGACAGGCTTGTCGATGGGTGGCTGATCCGCCTCCGCCCGTGCGGCGGTCTTCACGGCCTTTGCGAATCGCGCAAGCCGCTGTTCGCGCGTCATGGCCAGGGCCCAGTTCCACGCGGCGTCGTAGTCGTACAGGCCTTTGAGGCTCCTGCTGAAGGCCACTTGACCGTCGGCGAAGTCCTTGGCATAGAGATCGACATAGAGATCGTAGAGATAGAGGAACAACAGGCGATGTTCATCCAGATCGGACGGACGCTTTCGGATCTGCGAGTTTATTCGGTGCCCGAGCTCGTGCACCAGCGTGCCCTTCTTCTCGTCAGCCGTGTAGCTCGCGCGGAGCCGCATCGGATCCTTGCCGGCGCCCGAGAAACTCGGGCCTTCGTAGATCTCGACCTTCAGGCTTTTTTCGGGAAACGTGAGCCCGGTGATTCGCTCCAACCCGTCGATGATGTGATTGCTTCGGTCGCCCAGATCCGGCGGTACTCGTCCGCTGCGGCGTTAAAGGCGGCGCTCTTCTCCTGCGCCACGAACGTCATGCGGACCCTCTGCGATGAGTCCTGAGCCCCTGCGCACACGACCGCCGCAAGGCAGAGAGGCATTGCGATCGTGCACGGCGTAAGGACTGTCACTCGGCCGCGGAGCGTATCACGCGCGAAGAGGCAGCCTTCACTGCTTCGCCGGTCAACTTCCGAGCATGACCAAGAGAAGAAGGGCCGTCAGATACGCGAAAGCGGTATACCCGACCGCCAATAGCACGCGGCCGACGGGTCGCAGGCGTGGCCAGGCCAGCATGGGATGGCACATCATCGCCGCGGAGCGGCCGACGAACAGTGAAGGCGCCAGCTCGTTATGTGTCACGTCAGTCTCTATCGCGACAACGCGGATAGCGTCGCAAGCCACGGCCCGACGCCGAGCGAGACGACCAGCATTGTCAGCGCGCCCAGGGTCCATTCGCGTCCGGTGACGTAGAGCAGCGCGGCACCCGCACACGCGACCGCCTTCGCTGTGAGCAGCGTCGTGCCAGGCCCAAGCAGCTGCATCCATGTCTGCAGCACCGGATTCGCCTCGGCCGTGGGACCGAAGACGCGTACTGCCCCGAACGTCATGAGGCCGTCGGCGACCTGCAGCACCACAAAAATTGTAAGCACCAACCGTGAAGACCTCACGGGCGGGTTTAGATTCACGACCGTTGCCAGCCCGAACGTGCGGTTCACCGGCGCAGGGCGGACAGTGGTCTGCCTCCCGGATGTCTTTCGTCCGCGCCGGTCGCCCCTTGTTGATCCAGCAAGCAGAACGCCGATTGCGATGATGGAGTGCTGAGCTAGCGGCCAGCCAGACCACTTCGGCAGGCCGCAGTGGAGACACTTCGATGACCAAAGGCTGCGGTAGCACGACGTTCAGAAGTACTTGTTCCCGCAGCGACGACAACCAAAATTACCGGCGCGAATGACGAAAACACCGAAGCCAGCATGTACGCGAATGCGAGGACAAACCCGGCGTTGTCTGAACTTGTAAACCGCAGGGTGGGAAACATGACGAGCGCACCGAAGGGGTAGCCAGCCGAGCCAGAGAAGCCAGACCGCGGGCTGTCTGCTTCGATACCGTTGCCACTGAGGTTCGTAGGGAGTGCGCTGACGAATACTGCCATCCGTCACGGTGGGGTAAAGCCGTTCGCGACCGCCCGGTTATCTGGTGGTCGTATCGATGGTTCCGTGTCGAGCCGTCGGACATGAAGCGTCGGGCGCCTCCGCGTAGGAACCGGACATCATGCCCGATGTCAGACTCCCGCTGAACGTGAGGCGGCACGTCGACGTGCACGGTTGTGAACTGCCTGGGACACAGTCTGACACCGTCGCGCTGTAGCTACTGCCATTCAGGGTGCCGTTGATAAATCGCGTGGTGGGCTTCTGCCCGGTAAACGACTCATCCCACGTGCCACCGACAGATTCTCCGCTGGTGCTGATCAGCGCGTCGATGGAACCTGTGCCCTCGACCGCATCGGAAATCGTTCCCGTGTAAACGGTCTCCGCCATTGTGGTTACGGTATAAGCGCCTGTCGGTGTCAAAACTTTGCTGTTGTTACACGCAGTCAGGGTTGCGACCGTTCCTACAAGCAGAAGAATCCGCATGGGACCTCGCTTTGGCTGGCGTCCGATTACAGCCAAGTAGCGGACCTCGCATTCGGGCCCGCCCTTGATGCCAGCTCTGCCGCGGCACGGGCGCGTCGGATTGAACGCGCTCGGCATAGTGCTAACCAATCAATTGGCGTCCCCAACGGTTCGTTCCGAATTGGACGTCGACCTTTGCATCGTGATCCCGGCCGGGTGACGGTTCACTTCGGCGGCTGACCTGACGCGTTCTTCAACTTCCCTCTCATCAGGCAGCAAACGTCGACGAACGTGTGGGCATCGGCAGCGATATGGTTCTGACTGATGCGCGTCTACGGGTGCGACGCTTCAGCGCGGCGTCTGTCTACGCCGGGACCGCTCGCCCAAACAAATGCGGACGGCGTCTTCAAGGGCGTTAGGCCGGCCCCGCCGTGCGGGAGAGCACCCACTCCACAAGACGAGCGTCAGAGATGATGTCGCTCGTTGCTGTGTCGTGTGAGTATCCTTGCAGGCATTGCTCCAGATTCGTATCGCCGTCTTTCGGCAGGGCCACCACGGGGATGATAAGGATACGTCTCTGGGATCCAACCAGCTTCTCGATCGTGTAGCGCACCTGCTGCTGTTCCTTTGCGTCTTGTAGATCGTTGACGACGAGGATCGACGAGAACTCTCGCATCTGATTCAGTCGACGAGCAGCAGCGTTGAAATTCACTGTCGAAGGAGTGCCGTCCGCAGCGTCGGATCCCATGAGCAGGATCGTTTCATCGGACGGGCTGCGACTGATTTCCCGAACCCGGCTGAGGATCACCTCGCCAAACACTGGATCGGTTTCTGGAGACGATGCAAGTCGCAGCGGGAGTGCGTATCCCGTTGTCAGTTCCGGCGACGCAACGGACAGGAAGAACGGAACCGCAGTGACATCTGTTGCGCCGCGTTTTGCCAGTCGGTCGACGGCGGCCTCAATCATCGCATGCGTCGGTGTGCCAAGGACGAGTTCGGTCGGCTTCTGTGCGTTAGCCTTGGCCGCAAGTTGTGCGACTTCCGCATTCCATGCGGTGTTGCCGCTGGGTGCCAGAATCAGGATGCCTTGATCTGCCCTCGCGACAGCGGGCGCACTGGCCACCAGCAGGGCGACGAACGTTGTCTGGATGATGCGCATT
>DASXNG010000242.1:0-2384 GCA_036495225.1 Galbitalea sp. | reverse complement strand
CGCGCCGCCGCGTATTTCCGGGGCTGCGGCCGCGTCATCCGAAATCCTGCCTGAGTTATGCGCAAGGAGGTCCCGGGGAAAACTCAGGAGTTGCGCGCAGGGGAGAGTCGTCGAGCGGCTCTACTTCAGCTCGAGAACCACCACGCCGAAGGGCGGCAGTTCGACCGTCGAGACCGTGGCATCGCCGTCGAATAGTTCTCCGCTCGCGACGATCGGCGAGACGCTCAACGCCTCGTCGCTCTGCGAGACGAACCAGAACAGTCGGGCGCCATCGTCGCGCACGAGTCCACTCACCATCACGCGGGCGTCGTCGACGCGAACGTCCGGGACGATGCCGCTCTCTGCCGCGAGCGCCGCGTACAAGCGGTGCGTCGGTTCGGGGTTCACCTCGCGAGACACCGAGGCGAAGTACTCCACCGGGTAGGTCGAGAGCACGAACTGTCCCTTGCCGACCTTGCGCCGCAGCAGCACGGGGCGGTCGTGTTCGTCGACCGCGAGTACCTCGGCGTCGGTCGGTACAACGGGCAGGAAGCTGCGAGAGTTCTCGTTGCCTCCGACCCGAAACTCGAGCACCTCGCCCTCGACAATGTCGCCAAATCCAGTCACGAATCGGGCCTTCAGCACGTCCTCGACGACCGGCTCGATCATGCCATAACGCGACTGCTTCACGACGCCAAAAGTTTCGTCGAGTTTCGGCCACCATGGGCCGCGCTGGTTTCCGTGCTCGCCGACATAGAGCGACGCGTAGACGGTCGCGCCAGCCTCGGCCAGCTTGCGGAGGGACGTCCACGTCGTTGCAAGCAGCTGCTTCTCCGACGGGATGATGATGACCTTCGCATCGGTCGGAACGCCGTCCGCCTCACGTGAGAGCACGACATCCAGATCCGCCTCGCGCGCCGCGATGTAAGCCTGGCGCGTCGTCTCGAAGACGATGGTCGCGTCCTGCGTCGCCGTGAACGGGTAGCGCGACTCGAGGAACGACGACACCAGGATCGCGATGTCCGAGTCGGGCCGACTCGTGTGCGCGACATCCCATTTCTCAAGCAGCGCAGCGAACTTCTGCATCTCCACCGCCTGCGCCTTCGGGCGACCGTCGCTGTCGACGACGCCGAAGTGCAGTTCGAACGGATGATGCAGGTACGGCGGCTGCTCTTCGATGTCGTCGTAGTCAGTGTTGTTCCACGCGAGCCATCCGGTGCTGCCGGCGAGCAGCGAATTGTGCAGCAGTTGCCGGTAGTAGTGGGCTGCGTTCTCTTCGCTGACGTAGTCGGAGGTGAGTCCGAACTCCTCAAGCACGACTGGTCGATCATTGAAGTTCAGGAGCTCGATGATGAACGCGGCAGTCAGGTGCTGCCGCACCTGGTCGGTCTCCATGCGGTAGACGTGCGGGCCAAGAAAGTCGACGAGTTCGGCGATGTCGCGGGTGCGGAAACCGTTGTCAGTGCCGGTGATCTCGACACCCCACGCGCCGTCGCCGATCGAGGCCGGTTTGCTCGAGCCGCCGGCGCGGATCGCGTCGAGGAGAATTTGCGCCCACGAGATCACTGACTCCGCCGGGCTGCCGACACCACCTGTTTGCCAGTGCGCGTAAATCGGGATCTCGTTGGTGAGCAGCCAGGCGGCAATCGCGTCATGGTCGCCAACCCGTTCGACGACGGTGCGGATGTACCACGCCTGTCTCGCCACGAACCAGACGTCCTCGAATATGTCGCGGCCGTCGCGCCAGGCCGGATCCCAGTTCTCCCCAGACATGTGGCCAACCAGGAACGTGGGAATGGTGCGCATCCCCAGCTCGCTGTGGAGGTCGAGGAAGTCGGCGAAGTTCGCCATGACCTGCTCATCGAGCGCATGCGGAGTCGGCATGGTGTCCGGCCAGTAAAGGAACGAGCGGGTGACCGTTATCCCGTGGTTCTTCATCGTCTCGAGCTCTTCGCGCACGACGTCGTGGTCATAGTTGACCCACATGCGCGGACCACCAGAGCGAGACCAGAAGTTGACGCCGACCCACAGTTCGGGGTTTTGTGGCGTGCCGACTTTGACTGAGTGTCGCTTCATTGCAGTCCTCCAGGACGTGGTTCGTCGCCGCTCCCGGGTCGCATGGGAGCGCTCTCTCCACCCTAACCCTGCCGCTCTCTGACGGGTTCTCAAGGGCGGCTTCTGGGGCTATTATTGAATCGATTCAAAGACTTCGAGGGAGAACACTGTGCAACGAGTCTGCTTCCAGCTGCAACTGAAAAAGGACCTGATTCCGCAGTACCGCGAGCTTCACGCCAAGGTGTGGCCAGACATGCTGCGGGAGATCGAGGCATCCGGACGGCACAACTATTCGCTGTTCATAAACGAGGGCGGGACGCTCATCGGATACTTCGAGACGGAGTCCCTCG
>DASXNG010000241.1:0-2020 GCA_036495225.1 Galbitalea sp. | reverse complement strand
GATTGAGCCAAAACGCATCGAAGATGTCGTCGAAGCGCTCCCAGTCGGAAAGGGTGGCACAGAACAGCGCGCGCAGCGCAGGCTTGAAACTGGAGGCCCGCGTCGCGATCGGTGCCGTCAGGATTGCAAGCGCGTCGCTGGTTTCGGAAAGCCCGACTTTAAAGCCGTTGTCGCGCAGGGTGTGTGCGAAGCCGGCAAGCTTTTGTCGCATCGGCTCGCCGACCATGTCGTGTGCATTTGGGCCCGCGGCGGCGCTCATTGGGACTCCTCACGCCACCTTGCCGAGCAGGCGATCGCTCACTTCACGCGTGATCTGTGCACGATCCTCGTGCGTCTTGAGGAGGCAGATCATGGTGTCGTAGACGGTCTCCGGCTCCTGGCGCAGGTCATGCACGCCGAGACCGGCGAGCGTTGCCGCCCAGTCGAGCGTCTCGGCAACGCCGGGCACCTTGCGCAGATCTTCCTTGCGTACGGCAGCGACGATGCGGGCGACCTGCAGCGCGAGCGTGGTGTCGATGCCCGGCGTGCGGGTGAGAATGATTTTCGCCTCGCGGTCGAGGTCGGGGAAATCGACATAGTGGTAGAGACAGCGCCGGCGCAGGGCATCGGAGAGTTCACGCGTGCCGTTGGAGGTCAGCACCACGCGCGGGATCGCGGTTGCCTTGATGGTGCCGAGCTCGGGAATGCTGATTTGAAAATCCGACAACAGCTCGAGCAGAAACGCCTCGAACTCTTCGTCGGCGCGATCAACCTCATCGATCAAGAGCACCGGCGGGTCGGCGCGCCGGATGGCGGCGAGCAGGGGCCGTTCGAGCAGATAGCGTTCGGAAAAGATATGGTCCTCGATCGCATCGGCGTTCTCGCCTCTGCTCTCGCGGGTCTTGATGGCGAGGAGCTGCCGCTGGTAGTTCCACTCGTAGAGCGCTGCGTTCTGATCAAGGCCTTCGTAGCATTGTAGTCGGATCAACTCGGCGCTGTGTACGATGGCAAGCGCCTTCGCAACCTCCGTCTTGCCAACGCCAGCCTCGCCCTCGAGCAGCAGCGGCCGTTTCAGAAACGCCATCAGCCACAAGGCCGTCGCGATGTCGCGATCGGCGATGTAGCCGGCGGCAGCAAGGCGGTCGGAGATGTCCTCGCGGTTAAGGGTCATGACTATAGATCGTCATGTAAGGATTGAGTGCGCATTTAGCATCGATGCTGCCGCGCATGCTGCGCGTCATCTCCCTCTCCCCGCTTGCGGGGAGAGAGTCGGGGCGAGGGGTTTCGTCAGCGGACTCGACTAGCGGAGAGCCCCCATCACCCGACCTCGCTTCGCTCCGGTCGACCTCTCCCCACGCGCGGGGAAAGGTAGCGTGCGGCCCGAGTGAACCCATCCAGCAATACTCACGCATGTAACCCCAATGTGTCCGCCGCCATCCAAGTGCGCCAATGGTCGTGCGGCATTTGAATATGCGTCGAGCCGAGGAAGGCAAAGGCGTCGTTGACCGCGTTGGAAAAGCAGGGCACGCCGCCGACATTTGGGCTCTCACCGATGCCCTTGGCACCGATTGGATGATGCGGCGATGGTGTCGTCGTCCAGTCGGTTTCCCACTTGGGGGTCTCGACCGCGGTCGGCAGGAAATAATCCATCAGCGATGCGGTCGTGACGTTGCCGTCCTCGTCGTAGTAGATCTCTTGCCCCATGGCGATGCCAAAGGCCTCGGTCAGGCCGCCGTGGATCTGGCCTTCGATGATCATCGGATTGATGCGCGTGCCGCAATCATCGAGCGCATAGAAGCGCCGCACCTTGGTCTCGCCGGTGTCGACGTCGACATCGACGACGCAGATATAGGCGCCGAACGGATAGGTGAAGTTCGGTGGATCATAGTAGTTGATGGCCTCGAGCCCGGGCTCCATGCCGGGTGGCACCTCGTGGTAGGCGGCCCAGGCGAGCTCGGTCATGGTCTTGAAACGCTCGGGATTGCCTTTCACCCGGAAGCGATCGACGTCCCACTCGAGATCGTCGTCATGGACTTCCAGC
>DASXNG010000240.1:0-7751 GCA_036495225.1 Galbitalea sp. | reverse complement strand
TCGGCGCGACGGTCATGCCGCACGCGATCTATGTGCACTCCGCGCTGGCGCGAGACCGCCACGGCGTTGATCTTGGCGACCGAACTGCCAGGCTGCTGCGCGTGACGAAGGTGGATGTATCGATCGCGCTGGGCATCGCAGGCATCGTCAACATCGGCATGCTGCTGCTGGCTGCAGTCAACCTGCAGGGCCTACCCGCCGGGGATGTCATCAGCCAGGCTCACACCGCGATCGAGCAGCTACTTGGGCCCCTCGTGGCTCTGGTCTTTGCGATCGGCCTCCTCGCGTCGGGGCTTGCGTCAACGTCTGTGGGCAGCTACGCGGGCGCAACCATCATGGCCGGACTGCTGCACAGACGCATTCCCATGATCGTTCGTCGAGTGGTCACACTCATTCCCGCGCTTGTTGTTCTCGTTCTCGGGGCGAATCCGACCGCCGCGCTGGTGATCAGCCAGGTGGTGCTGAGCTTCGGCATCCCGTTCGCTCTCATTCCACTTGTGAGGCTGACTCGCGACCGATCCGTCGTCGGCGCATTCGCCAACGGGCGTGGCATGCACGCCGTGTTGATTGCCGCCGTTGTGCTGGTTGTCGCACTCAACGTCACCTTGGTCGTACTCGCAATTGCGGGCGCGGCTTAGGGTTGGGGAGTGCCAGACAACAACGCAGTTCCGCTCGATGCCTCACCGTCCGACCGCATGGCTGCCGCGATAGCCCATTTCGGGGAGCCGGTGGTTGCCGATCGGGCGGCCGCACTCCTCGGTGGCGCAAACGAGGGGGAAGAGTTTCTTCTCTGGGTCGGCGGTCGCCACGCGCAGGGCATTCTGGATGGTGCGCCGCCGCTGTATTGGCCAGAAGTGTGGGGGGCACGCGCCCTGCTCTCGGCATGGGATGACTCGGCTGCCGAGCCCGTTCGCGCGGGCCTGCTCAACCAGGCGTGGCGAGTGCGCGAGATGTGCTGCAGGGTTGTCACCCAGCGCGCTCTTCCCTTCGGGGACGAGGTCGTCATCCTTCTCACCGATGACCACGCGAGGGTTCGCGCCGCGGCGGCTCGCGCAATTGGAGTTGTCGGCGACTACGAGCAGGGTCTCGTGCTGAGGCGCCTTCTCAAGGATCCCGAAGTCGAGGTACGCCGCGCGGCCGGTGACTCGCTGCGCGAGCTCGCCAGGCGCCTCGGCCGCACGATCGAGTAGCGGGCTATTCGCTGGCCGTCGCCGCGCGAGATTTGCGCGCGCGACGTGATGCCTGCACGTAGTGGTACGCCGTCGGGATGACCGCGAGCAGGACAGCGCCGATGAGGATCAGGTCGATGTAGTTCGTGACGAAGTGCGCGACGGGCGGGATGTAGCCGAGCAGGTAACCGCCGACCGTGATGAGCCCCGCCCAGACGACTGCGCCAATGAAGTTGAAGAGCGTGAAATGGTGAAAGCGCATGTGGCCAACGCCAGCGGCAACGGGAGCGAACGTGCGCACGACCGGGACGAAGCGCGCAGCGATGATTGCGAAGCCGCCGAAACGCACGAAGAACTTGTTCGTGCGTTCGACATTTTCTCGGCTGAAGAGCCCAGTCTCCTTGCGCTCAAAGATGCGCGGGCCGGCCTTACGGCCTATGTAGTAGCCGACTTCGGCGCCGAGGAATGCCGCCAGCGCGATGAAGATGGCCACCCACCAGATCGGCATGGTGATGAATTGCTTCGAGTTGGGGAACGCGAACAGCCCGGTAATGAGCAGGAGGGTGTCCCCGGGCAGGAGGAATCCGATCAGGAACGCGGTTTCCATGAACACGATGATGCAGACGCCGAGCACCGCGTAGCTGCCGAAGTCGTGCAGCAGCGTATACGGGCTGAGCCACGGAATCAAAGCGGTGTGAAGCAATGGGTCTCCAGTCGGGTGGTGCCCCCGACGGTACGGCGAACGGTCGCCGCAAGTCGAGTGCGGGAGAAGGGACTTGAACCCTCACGCCCGAAGGCACAGGAACCTAAATCCTGCGTGTCTGCCAATTTCACCACTCCCGCGGGCGTGCTAATTGTAGCGGGGCGGACCAACGCCACGAGCGCTTGGTGGCACCCGTCTCTAAGCGAATCGCTTCACGAAGTCGAGAGCCGCCTGGGCGACAACTTTCCAGCCGCTGTCGATGATGAGGGAGTGACCCCGGCCCGGAATCTCCTCGATTTCCGTGATGCCCGGATTCTTCGCCTGGATCTTGTACGAGGCGTGCGTGATCGCGAGAGGCACGGTGTTGTCGTTCGTGCCGGCGATGATGAGGAGCGGCCCTCTCTGCGGATTCTTGGTGTCCACCGCTGTCTCGCCCGAGAAGGGGTTGAGATTGGCCGTAGCGGCTTCGAACAGCGGGGCACCGGGCGCAGGGACGTGGTAGGTGTCGTACAGCGTCTGTGCTTCCTCGTCGCTGAGGTTGTTTGCCCAGCCGTATTTGAACTGTGCAAGCGTCAGCGCGACGCTCTTGTGCGCGTTGCCCGGGTGCGTGAGCACCGGCGCTGCGGACTTCAGCGCAGACACGGGAAGCGGCAGCACGCCCTTGAATGGCGCATTGTCAATTGACACCGCCGCGGTGGCAACCCCCTCGCCGGCGATCTTCTGCGCGATGAGTCCGCCAAAGGAGTGACCGATCACGACGGGCTTCTTGTACAACCGAGCAATCGCGCTCAGGTAGTGGTCGGTGACCTGTTGCACCATCTTGTTGGCGAAGGCGTCTGGGTTCGCTTTGGCGTCATCCACGGTAGGCGGATCATCGGGCCAGCCGGGGGCAATCGTCACGTATCCGTTCGCCTCGAACAGGTCCCGCCAGGGCTGCCAGCTGCTCGAAAGCAGCCAAAGGCCGTGTACGAAGAGGACGGGCTCGAGACCACTCGCGTTCGCCCGCTCGATCTCGGCGAGCTCCCATGGGGCCAGTGTTGCCTCTGTCGCGGTCTCGCTCATCGTCTGCTCCCTCGATCCACAGCCTCGGCGCTGAGGCGTATCACCCCAAACTAAGGGTAGACAGCCCGATCGTCCAGAGTCCCGTGGGACCGCTCTCGGGGAGCGCGGACGTCAGCGCGCAGCGCCCAGTTGCAGGGTGCGTTTGCGAATGACGCTGCCGCTACCCTCAAGCAACCACCCGAGCGTCGTCTCCGCGCTCGTCGGCAGCGTCACGACTTCGAGCGGCTCTCGCGCGCCTGCGAGCACGAGCTCGATCGGTAGCCCGGTGTTGTACACCCGAACGCCCGGAATGGCGGCAACGGGGGCGAGCGTCGCAGCGGTTTCGCGGCGGTGCGGGAGATACGCGAGACCGGCCTCGCGCGCCTCGGCTGCCACCCACGCCAGGTAGTTCGGCAGGGGCATCCGCCCATCCACGGGCAGCGCGCTGCCCAGCAGCACCCGGTTGCCGGGGACCGCGATCGGACGCGCGGTGCGGCGAACCCAATCCAGCCGGTGCTGTGAGACCCGGATGCCACGGTCGCGCAGTCGCCCGAGGCGGTCGTGGCCGAGTGCGAAGCCGGTGAAGAGGTCGAGACGCTCCCGTGCCGCCATGCCGAGCATCCTGTCGCGCACCAGAGTTCCGAGTTGCCGGTGAACGGCCGACTCTTTCTGACCAGGCCGGCCGAAGGGGATGCTGCCAACCAGGGCGTCCGCCACGGCCAGGGTCATCGCGCCGTCATCCAGGAGCGTGAGCTTGCGCGGGGGAGTGATGGCGCCCGCGAGACGGAACTGACCGGAGAAGGCGTCTCCGACCGCCCACTCGCGATTTTCGGAAAGCAGTTGCCACGGGATGCCGTAGTAGGGGGCGCAGGTTGCGAAAGGCGCGCCGCGATTGAGTAACTCTTCTGCGGTTCTCGACATCTGAGGTCCGGTGAGCCGAAAAGCAACGGCGATGCGTTCGTCGCGCGCCGAAGCCCACTCGGCTGCCGCAATGAACTGCAGCGGGGACTCGACCCAGGCGATGGGACGGCCGGTACCAGCCGAAATGCCGGCGTACTTCTGGTCCACGAGAGCCTCTTCTCGTTCGCGATTTGGCGTCGTAATCCATCGTCCCGGAACGGGGATCGCTCCGGGACGATGGAAGGTGAACTACGACTGAACCTGTCGTGAACTCTGCGGTAGATGCCCGTCTAGACCGATTTTTGGTACGAACGGAAGGCCATCGTCGCGAGCGTCGTCATGACAACGACCAGACCCGCGAGGAGCCCCAGGTTCGCCCAGATCACTGCCCAATCGGGTGAGTTCTGCAGGGCCTCGCGGCCAGCGACGACCGACCACTCGAACGGGTTGTACTTGGCGACATCCTGAACCCACTGCGGTGAGAGGGTCGTGTCCATGATTGCTGAGCTCAGGAACATCAACGGGAACGAGATGAGTTGCGAGATGGCGATGAGCGCGAACTGCTGCCGCGCGAGGAGCGCGATCGCATTCGAGAAAGCCGCGAACACGAAGGTCAACAGAACGGCGGAGAGCAGAAGTACGAGAAGTCCCACGACGCCTCCATCGAAGCGTGCGCCGAGTAACCATGCAACACCGAGAACGACGAGGCTCTGGATGATCGTCAATACGGCCTGATAGAGCATGGTCGCGACAATGAGGGCGCCACGACTGGTTGGCGATGTCAGGAATCGGTCCATGACGCCTCGCTCCATGTCCTGGATGTACGTGGTCCCAGCCCAGGCCGACCCGAACAGGGCCATCATCATGACAATGCCGGGCGTCAGGAAGACGAGGTAGCTGTCGCCGCCGGAGAATCCAGGGATGTCGACGACCGACTCGAACAGCTGGCCGAACAACACCAACCAGATGATCGGCTGGATGAGGTTGGAGACCAGGTATCCGGGCATCCGAAGAAAGGCGCGAAGTTGGCGACCCGTCAGGATCCAGGTGTGAGTGATGGCGGTCATGATGCGATCTCCTTCTCGGTGGCGGAGCTGGATGAAGTGAAAGAGTGTCCGGTGTGTCGCAGGTAGACATCGTCGAGGCTAGGTCGAGCGACCGTGGCCGAGGCGACGTGAAGCGCTGACTCATCGAGCGCGGCGAGAACCTGGGGGAGTGCGGTCGCGCCGACAGCGGCGCGGGCACGAAGTACACGGCCATCCGCGATGACTTCGGTGAGACCCGGCACCCGGCCGACCACGCCAAGAGCCTGCGACATATCGACGTCGAGCGCGAGTTCGACGAACACCGCGTCGCCCTTCAGCCCATCTTTGAGTGCTTCGGGGGTGCCTGCGACGACGACCCGTCCGTGGTCGACGATGGCCAGGTGACCGGCGAGACGATCGGCCTCCTCGAGATAGTGCGTGGTCAGCAGCACGGTCATGGCCTCCGCCAGAGCCATGCTCTCGAGCTCGGCCCACATCTCTGCGCGTGCCTCCGGGTCGAGGCCGGTGGTCGGCTCGTCGAGGAACAGCACTTGCGGGTGGTGCATGAGTCCGATCGCGACATCCAGCTTCCGCGCCATGCCGCCCGAGTACGTCTTGGTGAGACGATCGGCCGCGTCCGTCAGCGAGAAACGAGTCAGCAGTTCGAGCGCGCGCGCCCTCGCCGAACGAGAGCTCATGCCCTGCAGGCGACCGGCGAGAATGAGGTTCTCGCGTCCCGTTGCTATCGGGTCCGAGATGGGTTTCTGTGCGACGAAACCGATGGCCTTGCGGACCAGGTCGGGGCGTCTGGCTACGTCGATGCCGGCGACCCGCGCAGTACCGGAGTCCGCGCGCGATAGCGTCGACAGGATCTTGACGGACGTCGACTTGCCCGCGCCATTCGGCCCGAGGAGACCGAAGATGCTGCCGGCCTCTGCGGAAAAGCTGACCCCGTCGAGTGCCTGGATGCGAGGTTGCTTTCGCCCGCCCGGGTAACTCTTGCTGAGTTCGATCGCCTCGAGGGCGAGCGAGGGTGATGCGTGTGCCACGAGTTGCTCCTTCTGTGTGAGGAGTCCTCCGGCGCCATCGAACGCACCGCGCAAAAACTATGCTGGCGGTGGGTCTTGAAGCTGTTTGCGCAGATTCCGGTGACGGAAGACTTCAGGGTTCAGGTGGCTCGGATGTTCCAGCATCCGGGCCACCACTGTTTGGTTACTTTTTGGTGGTGCCGTTCGGGAAAAGCATGCGTGCGAGCACGAGCATGAAGACCGCGAGGCCGACCAGGAGCGCGATCCACGACCACGCGAAGCCGACGGTGATGGTGAGCCCGATGAACGCGCCGATCGCAATCACCCAGATGATGACCGTGTAGATGCCGAAGCGTGCAGCCGCCGCAGGATCGTTCGAGAAGCCGTCTTCGATCGTGAAGGCCTTCTGCATGTCTTTCACCCACGGCTTCATGCGGTTGGTCTGAGTAACCCCGAGGCTGATGAAGGCGACGAGCGACGCGAAGGCGAGCACGCATCCGGTCACCAGCAGCCAGAGCTCTTCGAAGTTGCCGAGGAAGAGACCGACGAAACTGAGTCCGACGAACCCGGCGAATGCGGCCGCACCGAATCCAACGGCACGTCCACCAGGCATTGCGTAGTGCTGGGACGTTTCGTGCACGAGTGCATCGACCGTGATGACGCCTACGATCGCCCCGCTCAGGATGGCGGTGATGGCAAGTGAAGCGACGGACCAGTCGAGAACATGGGTTGCCCCGAGGGCTACAGCCGCGATGCCCGCCGTGAGTAGCAACGCGAGCACGACCGTACGCACTACATAGAACGGGCTCGGCTTCACTCTGTTGAGTGCCATGAGGCGCACCGCGGTTTGGCTTGGAGTTGTTGCCGGTTCGCTGTCACCAACCTCGTTGATGATGTCGCGGATGTCGCCGAGCTCGCGAATCGCCTTGGCAGCGGCCGCTTCAGGCGTGGTGCCGGCAGCCTCGAGCTCGTTCACTCTGGACTGAAGGTTGCCGCGTAGCTCCTCCTTCAGGTCGGAGGACTCTGGTGAGCGAGGGACGTCCGCGAACACCTCATCGAGGTAGCGGTGAATGTTGGTGGAGTCTGGCGCGCTCATGAGTTGCCGCCTTTCACGTTGAGAAGTGTGTTGATGATGTGTTGGGTTGCGGTCCAGTCCGCCACGTTTTTCGTGTAGACGGCCCTGCCCGCGTCGGTGATCCGGTAGTACTTGCGTCGTCCACCCTGCGTTTCGTCGCCCCAGTACGCCTCGACCAGGCCGTCTTTCACGAGCCGGCGGAAGGTCGCGTAGAGCGTGGCTTCCTTGATCTCGTAGTCGCCGCCGGTCGCATCCCGAATCGTCTTGTAGATCTCGAATCCGTAGCGGTCGGTGGAGCGGAGCACGGCAAGCACGATTGTGTCGGTGTGTCCGCGAAGCAGGTCGGACGCGAAGGGCTCGGACTGCGGCGCTGTTGCCGCCTCGTTCGTGTCGTTCGGTGTCATGTCCAGTACTGTATCAGATCAAGTACTAGCGCACAACAAAACCGAGTAGTTGGTTGAGCAGGCCGCGACTCAGTCGCAGCCGTAGCGAAACCCGAGTTGAGCGTTCCGAAACCAAAAGCGGCATGGACTGATCTGCTCGTGGCCCGGTTTCGGAGAAACGTGGCCGTTTTCGATTCGTCGGCGCCGGTCAACAGGATGATTTCGGCGTTTCGCACGTTCAACAGGAGAATTTGCCTGTTTTTGAGGCCCTGATCCGGCGGAACGCGCGTCTTCAGTAGGAATACGCACCGGGTTTCGCTACGCGTCGCTGCGCGCCGCTGCTTATCCACCTAGCGAACCGGCCCCGTACTCGCTCTCAGCAATAGCTTCGCCTCCGCCTTGAGCGACTGCTTCGAGTTCAGCGGCC
>DASXNG010000239.1:0-11073 GCA_036495225.1 Galbitalea sp. | reverse complement strand
TCGCATTCGCTGGGCGCGCCGTTTCATGCCGACGACCACCGCGCTCACTCGAGAAATTGGGGACGCTCACATTGTGGACGGAGTCCGCATCGGACTCAGCATGGTTCTCGAGCCGAAGACCGCGGTGCTCGCCTTGCTTCTGAGCGATGCGGGGGCCGACGTCACGGTATTCGCTCATCCGGACGAGACGGATGACGCCGTCGCCGACGCACTGCGTGAGGCGGACATCACCGTCTTCGCGCGTGCCAACGCCGACGCCGACGAACATCGAGGCAGTGCCCTGGCGTTTCTAGACACTCGTCCACAGCTGCTGATCGATGACGGATCGCACCTGATTCGCCTCGCGCACACGGACCGCGCGGAGCTGCTCGAATCGCTGATGGGCGCGGCGGAAGAGACGACAAGCGGCCTTCGCCCGCTTCGCGTAATGGCGGAAAGTGCCGAGCTGCGCGTTCCGGTGATCGCCGTGAACGACGCGCGGAGCAAGACACTGTTCGACAACCGATTCGGCACCGGGCAATCGTGCGTGTTCACGACTCTCGACCTCCTTGATTTTGAGGCCGCCGGCAGCACTGTCGTCGTCGCGGGATACGGTCACGTCGGAGAGGGTGTCGCTCATCACGCGAGCGCCCTCGGCGCAGCCGTCATCGTCGCTGAGCTGGACCCGGTACGAGCCCTGCAGGCGAACTTCGCGGGACATCGGGTCATGCCTCTCGTCGAGGCTGTGAGCCAGGCGGATATCGTCATTTCGGCGACGGGAGTGCGCGACACCATCAGCCTTGAGGTGTTGCGGGCCTGTGCGCCGGATGCCGCCATCGCGGTCGCCGGTGGAGTTCAACAGGAAGTCGCAATCGACGACGCGATCGCGGCAGGGGCCGTGCGCGAAGCAATCGGGGAGAAAGTGGAGCGGTTCAGCTTTCCTGGTGCAGGGTCGGTGTTGATTCTCGACGAAGGTGGATGCATCAACATCACCGCGGGAGAGGGCAACCCGATCGAGATCATGGACCTGTCGTTCGCGGTGCAGGCGTCCGCTCTGCGCTATCTGGTTGAACACGCTGGCAACCTGCTCCCCGGCGTCTACGCATTGCCCGCGGACGCCGATGATGACGTCGCAGCGCTCGCTCTTCACGCAGCGGGCGTGGCGATCGATCTGGGCGAATCTCCGGCACCGGCTGACCCGGCCTCGACCGGCTGGCAGTCGCAGCGCTTCTCGGACGGAGCATCGGAGTGAGGAGCGACGTCGTCGTGTACTCCGCCGGCATCGTGATTCCGATGAGTGCACCGCCCATCCTTCGCGGTGCCGTTGCCGTCCGCGACGGAGTCATCCTGCATGTTGGTGAGCGGCGGTGGGTCATCGATGCGCTCGAGCAGCAGGACATCCCGTACTCAGAGCAACACTGGCCGGGCGCGCTGCTGCCGGGGTTGGTCAATGCACACTCGCATCTGCAATACACCGGCATGGCCGAGGTCGGCCAGGCGATTTACGACGGATTCGACGACTGGGCGGCGGCGTTCACGGTGTCGTACGACGTTCCGCACGATTGGCGCGCGGATGCCATCGCGGGTGCACATGACCTCATCAGGCACGGGGTGACCTGTGTCGCCGACATCGTGACGGACATCGAGGCCGCGGACGTATTGCAGGCGACCGGCCTGCACGGTATCGCGTACTGGGAGGTCATGAACTGGGAGACCGACGCGTGGAACGATCGCGGCCGTGACCAGGTGGTGGCTGAACTCGATCGCATACCGTCGTCGCCTGGCGCTGGTCTTTCTCCGCACGCGCCATACTCGCTGGACACCGTTCCGTTGCTCGACATTCCAGACATCGTTCGCCAGCGCGGGCAGCGCCTGCACATCCATTTGGGGGAGTCGGCCTTTGAGGGCGAGCGCATCCCGACCGCGGAGGGCGAGACTCACCGCGCGTGGCACTTCCTCGGGGTGCAGAGCTTTCGGGCGCTGCGCAAGCTCGGGTTCGGCACTAGCGCTACCGATTTCGTCGACCAGCTCGGCGTGCTCGGTCCCGACTGTCACGTTGCGCACGGCGTGTACATGACCGCCGACGACCGTGCGCTGCTGCGCGCGCGGGGGACCTCCGTGGCCCTGTGCCCCCGATCCAACCGCGTGATCGGACTCGACCCGCCCCCAGTCGCGGCGTATCTGCGTGAGGGAAGCGCGATCTCCGTCGGCACCGACTCCCTGTCGTCAAGCCCCTCGCTCGACCTGATGGCGGATGTCGCGGCCCTCTACGAAATCGCTAGGGAGCAGGGTTACACGAAGCCCGACCTGCACGCGCGGCTGCTTTCGGCGGCGACGCTGGGCGGAGCACACTCCATGGGACTGGACGTCGGCCCGAACCGGTGCGGACACCTGGCTGTCGGCGCCGTGGCCGATCTCGCGTTCTTCGAGGTGGCGGCACACAACGTGCCGGACACGCTCGCCGAGCTGGTCGAGGCCGGCGGAGGTCGGGCCGTCGCGACCGTGGTCGACGGGATGCTTCGCTCAACCGGCGAGCGCTGGGCGGCGGCACGTGGTTGAGTCGGACTCTGCTGACGAGAAGCGCGTCGCGAGGCGGACAGTCGACGGCGACGTGATCGAGTGGCTGCCGGTTCCCACGCGAGCGCGGGAACTTGAGCTGGAGCCTCATCCGGAGGGCGGTTGGTACCGGCGCACGTGGGCCGCAACTGTGCCCGTGAGCACGGATGCCGGCCAACGACCCGCCGCAACGCTCATCTACTTCCTGCTGCCGCCGGGGGAGGCGTCAGCATGGCATGTCGTCACCTCGGACGAGATCTGGCTCTGGCACGGACCGGATGCGGTGACACTCGAGCTCGGCGGAACGGGGGCGTCTCCGGTGGCGGGAGCTCGCATCATCCTTGGTTCGAATGAGGCTGCTGGGGAGCGCGCTCAGGGTCTCGTGCCCGCCGGAACCTGGCAGCGCACCCTGCCGTCCGAAGGTGAGGCGCTGGTCAGTTGCGTGGTCTCGCCGGGCTTCAGTTTCGACGACTGGGCGCTCGAGGATGAGCCGCACTCTGCTGCCTCGTCATAACAAAGCGTAACTTTGGCAAAGGGACGTGCTCGGGGCTTCTAGCATGGTCGTGCGCTTCACAGCAGTTGCGCGCTCACTTGTGCCGTTTTGGAAGGTTCCTCCGTGTCTGGTCTTCGTCCCCGTTTCGCCCGCGCCGCCACCATCCTCGGCCTCACCCTTGTCGTTGCCAGCCTCGCGGCGTGCAGCTCAACGCCGAGTGCCGCGACCACTCCGGACTCGCACGGCCTGACGACGGTCACCCCTGGCAAACTCACCATCGCGACCGGGCAGCCCGCGTACTCGCCGTGGGTGATCGACAACAAGCCGCAGAACGGTGAGGGCTTCGAGTCCGCAGTCGCGTACGCCGTGGCCGCGAAGCTCGGCTTCCCGAAGAAGGATGTTGTCTGGACCCGCACCACGTTTGACGGTGCGATCGCACCCGGACCCAAGAACTTCGACTTCAACCTGCAGCAGTTCACGATCACCGACCAGCGCAAGAAGGCCGTCGACTTCTCCTCGTCGTACTACACGACCAGCCAGGCCCTCGTGACCGCGAAGGGTTCGCCCGCGGCATCCATCACCACCCTCGACGGGTTGAAGGGCATCAAGATTGGCGTCGCCGAGGGCACCACGACGTACACGCTGCTAAAGAAGGATGTCGGCGGCAGCAACATCCAGGTCTTCAACTCCAACGATGACGCAGTGCTCGCGCTGAAGAGCGGCCAGATCGACGCGCTCGCGACCGACCTGCCGACCGCGTTCTACCTTGCAGACGCCGAGGTCAAGAACGGTCTGGTGAGCGGCCAGTTCGCCGACACCACGGGCGGCGACGACTTTGGAATTCTCCTCGCGAAGGACTCGCCGGACACCGCCAAGGTGACGGCAGCGGTCGACGCGATCCGCGCCGATGGCGAACTCGCCGCGATCACCAAGAAGTGGCTGTCGACGAGCGTCGACGTACCCGTCTTCAAGTAGTGGCGGTTGCTGTCCCGGACGCGGGCGTAGGTTGTGATGGTGCCAGCGAGTGAGGGCGCCTCGGTGAAGAGCGAGGCGGATGTCAGCGCCATCGAGCTCGATCGGCGTGCCTTTCGCAAGAAACAGTCCGGCAGATCGGTTGGCATCAGCCTGATCAGTACCGTCGTGCTCGGCGTACTGGTCTGGCTGCTCGTCATCAACACGCCTGGCTGGGCGCTGGTTCAGCAGACGTTCTTCGACCCGAAGATCGCTGCGGAATTCTTCCCGTCGATCCTGCTAGGCCTGTGGCTGAACATCCAGATCCTGTTTTTCGCGGCGATCGGCGTAGCAATTTTCGCGACACTGATCGCGGTCATTCGCACCCTGCGCGGTCCCATCTTCTTCCCGCTTCGCTTCCTCGCAGCCGCTTACACCGACCTGTTTCGCGGCATGCCGCTCATCATCGTCCTGTACCTCGTCGGATTCGGACTGCCGGCGCTCGGGGTCTTTCCGAGAGTCGCCCCGGAGGTCTGGGGCACGATTGCACTCATCCTCACGTACTCGGCATATGTCGCCGAGGTTTTGAGGGCGGGCATGGAGGCGGTGAACCCCTCCCAGAGACTCGCGGCGCGGTCTCTCGGCCTTTCGCACGCACAGACGCTGCGGCTCGTCGTGCTTCCGCAGGGTGTGCGCAAGGTGACACCAGCGCTCGTCAACGACTTCGTGTCTATGCAGAAGGACGTTGGCCTCGTCTCCGTGCTTGGCGCCATCGACGCGGTGCGTGCTGCGCAGATCGCCGAGGCGGACACCTTCAACTTCACGCCGTACATCGTCGCCGGCTTGCTGTTCGTGGCGATCAGCTGGCCGCTCATCCGACTGACCGACTGGCTTTCCGCAAGGCAGCAGCGCCGTGAGCAGATCGGCGGCACGGTATGACCGACGCGCAGCCGGTGCTCAAGGTCGACAGGGTCTACAAGAGTTTCGACGGCAAGCCCGTGCTTCGTGGAATTGATCTGGAGGTCTTCCAGCACCAGGTCGTCGTCGTCATCGGAGCGAGCGGCTCTGGCAAGTCGACACTGCTGAAGACCGTCAACCTGCTGGAGCAGGTCGATGACGGCCAGATCTTCCTCAAGGGCGAAGACATCAGCAACCCTCGCGTCAACGTCGACAAGACGCGCGGTCGCATCGGTGTCGTGTTCCAGCAGTTCAACCTCTTCCCGCACCTGAACGTGCTCGACAACGTGACCCTCGCCAACCGCAAGGTGCACGGCATGTCACGTGAGGAGTCTGAAAAGATCGGACTCGAATGGCTCGATCGCATCGGCCTCCGCGACAAGACCAAGGACTTTCCCGATCGGCTCTCCGGCGGCCAGCAGCAGCGTGTGGCCATCGTGCGCGCAATCACGAGCAACCCCGAGTTGCTGCTTCTCGACGAAATCACGAGCGCGCTTGACCCGATGCTCGTCGGCGAGGTTCTCGACCTCGTGACCGACCTCAAGGCCGGCGGTTCGACGATCCTCATGACGACGCACGAGATGCAGTTCGCGCGCCGCGTTGCCGACCAGGTGATCTTCCTGAAGGACGGCGTGCTGCTGGAGCAGGGCTCCCCGGAGCAGATCTTCGAGCATCCGCAGCATCCGGAGCTTCAGGACTATCTCTCGCGCGTGACGACGTACTAGGGGTAACGCCTGGTCATTCGGAACGGGAACCGCTTCGTTTCCGCAGGCCGGAGCGGGGAGAGATCCGAAACTCAAGCAGCCCGAGGCCCAGCATCGCGAGCGCGATCTCGGCCAGTGAGGCGACGAAGTAGACCACCTGCAACCAGCTGAACGGGATGATAACGAGCTCGACGAAGACCCATATATTGAGCCCCATCGCAGCAACGACCGTCGCGACGAGCGCGTTTGAACTGCGTCGCGCGACCAGGGCGAGCGCAACACCCTGGGTTCCACCGACTACCAGGGATAACAGCGCGCCCGGGATGAGGTACGACCGAAACGGCGAGCCCTCAAGGTAGCTGATCGCGGGAACCGCCGCGCCAGGGGTTGCGTTGGCGAGTGTCGAGACGACCAAGGTCACACCACCCGCGACGGCGGTAAAACACACGAACCCTTCCAGAACTAACAGGGAAACTCGAATCCACCCGTGTCATTACGGGACACCTTCCGCCGGTCCCGCACCACTGGCAACCATAGGGGGCTCGGGAACGGGGTCGTTGCACAGGTGGACGATCAGGACGATGAGTCCGGCAACGGGCAGGAGGAGCCAGAACAACTCGGCCCAGCTGCGGCCAGCATCGCGTAGCCTACGGACTGCTACCGCGAGGGTGGGTACCAGTACGCCAACAGACCAAACACCGGCCAGCCCCCTGCCGAAATTCACGGTGCCATATGGGGTGAAGGCAGTGAACGAGTTGAGTGCCGCACTGACGAGGCTCGTGAAGAGAATGAACCACCAGAACTCGGGACGGCTCGCCCTGCCCGTGAATTCGGCGTACTTGCTGAAGACGGAGGTGATCGATTGTGCGAACGTCATAACCCACTCCTTCGCAATCCTGTGAACGATGCAACACCTTCGTGGTTTCGGGCGGCAGAGCCTTAAGTCCCGGTGCGTGTGAGTCGAACAGGACAAGCGTCGGCACAGGACTAATGGCCCTGCCGCCGACCCCCATGGGTTGGAAGGCTGGTGATAACAGCCTGAAACGGAGTCGTGATGAACGCGGTAGTGGTTTACGAATCGATGTTTGGTGACACGCGAGAGGTGGCCGAGGCCCTCGCGAGGGGACTTGGTCGCCACACGAATGTCGCTGTTGTCAATGTGAATGATGTCGGGGACGGATTTCCTGTCGCTGACCTCGTTCTCGTGGGCGCGCCAACCCACGTCCACGGTCTCAGTTCTCCCGCAACACGCAACGAGGCCGTGCGTTGGACAGAGGATCCCTCGCGGAAACTCACGCTCGAGCACGAAGCACCGGGCATCGGTGTTCGGGAGTGGATCGGCGGCTTGTCCGGCAAGCCGGGCGGCTTCGTCGCATTCGATACCCGTGCCGACGCTATGGAACTGTTGACCGGGTCAGCAGGCAAACACATCGAGAAAGCGTTGAAGAAGGCTGGTGGCCAGCCGCTTTCGGATGTTGAGAGCTTCCTGGTGCACGAGGGCGAGTTGAACTCGGGCGAGTTGGATCGCGCCGAAGCGTGGGGCGACGAACTCGGGAGGAAGTTGCCCGTCGCTGGGCCCGTGGCCGGCTGAACGGCGAAGGCCTAGAGCGCGAAATGGCTGCGATCGCACCTCATCGACGGGCGTTGTTGGTGCGCACGCTTAGTCGCTACCCACTTCTTGTTGCGACCATCCTGGTCGGCGTTGGGGGAGGGCTGCTCTGGTTGGGCGGCTTCGAGACCGCGGCTCGCTACATCTTCACGCTGTTCTGTCTTATCGCCGCCGGATTCGAAACCCGGGACATCGTGTTGCAGGTACGGCGTCGCCAGTTCGGCGTCGACATCCTTGCGGTAATCGCGATCATCTCGACCATTGCCGTTGGCGAGGTCATCGCAGCAATGATCATCGTGCTGATGGTTACCGGCGGAAAAGCGCTCGAAAACTACGCCGAAAGTCGCGCCCAAAGAGAACTCACATCGCTCCTCAACCGCGAGCCGCAAACCGCACATCGGATTGTTCCCGGCACGACGGAGGTTGAGGAGATCGATGCCACCGCGGTGGTCATCGGCGACGCCATACTCATGCGTTCGGGTGACGTCGTGCCTGTCGACGGAATACTGGCATCACCGAGTGCGTCATTCGACCAATCCTCACTCACGGGGGAGAGCATCCCTGTGTCTCGGAGTAGGGGCGATCTCGTATTGAGCGGATCTATCAACGGCAACGCGACCGCCACAATCACAGCCACGGCGCTCGCCCGCGACAGCCAGTTTCAGGCGATTGTCGGCCTCGTAAAACAGGCGGCCGAAAACCGCGCACCGGTTGTGCGGCTTGCAGATCGCTATGCCGTTCCCTTTACGGCACTCGCGCTTGTCATCGCGACGACGGCCTGGATTGTCTCTGGCGACCCCGTCAGGTTCGCGGAGGTGCTGGTTCTGGCAACCCCGTGTCCGCTGGTTCTTGCTGCGCCCGTTGCGTTTATGGGCGGGATGAGCCGTGCCGCGCGCGCCGGCATCATCGTGAAAGGCGGCAGCGTTCTGGAGCAGCTTGCTCGCGTCCGCACCGCAGTTTTCGACAAGACGGGCACCCTGACACGCGGCGAACCGACAGTATCGCGGGTCATGCCGGTGCCCCCATGGGAACCGGATCAGCTTTTGGCGCTCGCAGCGTCCGCTGAGTTGCTCTCGTCGCATGTGCTCGCGTCGTCGGTGGTTCACGCTGCTCGCGAACGGCAGTTGGTACTTGCCGTGGCGTCAGATGCGCGCGAAGTCGCCGCCCAGGGAGTGCAGGCGAACATCGGTGCCCGCAGCATTGCGATCGGCACGCAACAGTTTGCACGCACGCTGGCTCCGGATGTCAGTGAGGCAAGCATCCGTGGGGGAGAGCTCGCGGTCTACGTCGTCATCGACGGGAAATTTGCGGGCACCATCGTGGCAGCGGACTCGGTGCGAGCCAACGCTCGGTCGACAGTTGAGGCGCTCGCCGCGCTCGGGATTACGAAGGTGATGATGCTCACTGGGGATGCGGAGTCGACGGCGGACAACATCGCCGCCTTGGCCGGAATCAGCAGCGTTCGCGCCAACTGTCTCGCGGCGGACAAAGTGGCCGAACTGCAGAGAATCGGCGACCGACCGGTCCTCATGGTCGGCGACGGTGTCAATGATGCTCCCGTACTTGCCTCCGCTGAGGTGGGAATCGCTATGGGCGCGCGCGGCGCAACGGCCGCGAGCGAATCTGCGGCTGCCGTCATCCTCGTTGACGATATTTCTCGGATCGTCCGGGCTGTCGTGATCGGCCGAGAAACCGTCAGGATCGCGCTGCAAAGCATGTGGGTAGGAATGGCATTGAGCGTCGTACTGATGCTGATCGCATCGTTTGGAGTTATCCCGGCAACCGCCGGCGCTGGAATCCAGGAATTGGTCGACCTGGCTGCGATTCTCAACGCGCTCCGCGCGCTGCATCCACGGGAACATTTCGAAGGCTAGAGCTTCACGTCGGGGTGAAAAAACGGGCCGAAAGTCCCTGTTGCATGCCACCAGTTCAGAGGCATCATTTTTCATGGACATCAAACCGGATGCGCGATCTTCTGAACCCGCTACCGCCGAGCAGGTCGAGATCCCCGCAACCGAAATGCATTCACGCGTAGAAGCAGCGCTCATTCGACAAGCGGAAATCGACGCCGACGCCATCACCTTCAGGCGGGACGGGCGGCGCGTCATTCTCGGCGGTCTCGTCAGCTCCCACGCGGCGCGTCACTGCGCGGCAATGGCGCTCTGGGGACTGCCCGGAGTCAGCGAGATCAGCAATGAGCTAAAGGTGAACAGAAGCTGGCCGGAGCCCAGCTTCGAAGGGCATGTGCGGAACTAGCCGAGCTTAGGCCGGGGCGGATCCGCCAAGAGTGCGAACTCAGCGCCGGGTCGCGACGAAGAGATTGCGGATTAGTGCGTCATTGTCGCCCAGCGCGAGCACGACATCTCCGGCCTGAAATACGGTCGATCCACGGACTTGGACTAATACGCCACTCCGATTGATCATGCTGATCCAGCCTTCTTCGCCGAGGTTCAGGTCAGCGACCGTGGCACCTGCTGCCAGCGAGCCCGATTCCACTGTGTAGCGATGGAGGCCGCGTGGTTCCTGGTTGAATCGAAGGCCGAGACCCCACGGCTCAGGCTCTATGAGTCGGGTAGGGATGCGGAACAGCTTCGCGAACAACGGCACCAGCCCGCCCTGCAGAATTACTGAGATTACGACGACGAAGAAGATGATTGCGTAAATGCGCGACGCTCCCGGAACCTTTGCCTCGAGAACAAACATCCCCAGAAGGATAGGGACGGCGCCTTTCAGCCCGGCCCACAGAATGAACGCCCTCTCGCCGAGCCTCAATCTGATCGGCGCTATGACGAGCCCAACGAACACGGGTCGGATAACCAGTATGAGGAGAGCGGCTATGCCGACCCCTGTCCAGATCACATCCGGCTGGAACACGTCGTCAAGTTGCACGCTGAGACCGAGAACCGAGAACGCAACGATCTCGGCAACGCTTGCGATGCCAGCACTGAAGCGTTCGACTTCGCGCTTGTAAGGTGCTCTTGCGTCTCCCACCAGAATCCCAGCGAGAAGCACAGCGAGGAAGCCGGATCCACCCAGCAACGCTGCCGTGGCATAGATCACGGCCGCGGAGGCAACGGTTCGCACCGAGTACAGCGCCTCGTTGGGCAGCGCGACGTGGCGCATCAGCTTGGATAAGCCGTAACCGCCCACTACGCCAACGACTGCTCCGATCCCCAGCTGAATTGCAAACTCTCCGATGCCGTTCCAGACCGCCGCAGCGCCGGACCCTGACGCCGCCAACAGGCTGACCATCAAGGCAATACCGACGGGATCGTTCACGCCCGACTCGCCCTCGAGGATCGTTCCCGTTCTACCGGAAACTTGGCGCTTGCCGAGGACCGAAAACACAACGGCTGGATCTGTTGGAGAAAGTGCAGCGCCGATGAGCAATGCGGAGAGCCAGTCGAAGTGAAAAACGTAGTGTGCGGCGACTGCCAGAGCGGCTGCTGTTAGCGCGGTGCCGGCAATTCCGATCCACGTGATCGCTGCGGCAGATGCGCGGAATCTGCGCCATCCGATGTGCATTCCCCCATCGAAGAGGATGAAGAGGAGTGCGATCGACACAATCCGTTCCTCGATGGCAATCGAGGTGGCGCCGAGGCCGGGGATGAATTTAGCAGCCACCGTCGCGGTGATGAGGAACAATGCCGGCGCGGGCACTCGGATCCAGGCACTGATTCGGTTCGACAGGACCGCGACGACGATCGCGGCAGCGACAACGAGAACGGTCAGCGTGAAGGCGTTAGTGTCAGTCATCCCGCGGCCGATAGGTTGTGCGGTCGACAAGCGGACCTGGTCAAGGTGTCCTCCAGCGGGGTGCGGTC
>DASXNG010000238.1:0-7548 GCA_036495225.1 Galbitalea sp. | reverse complement strand
GGTACGCGGTGCCATCGACCGCAAACATCCCGGTGGGCTTTGGTCCATCCCCGCCCCATCCCACGAAATCGCTCATTTCGTTCAGGACGCTCATGCGGAACGTTGGCGGCTCGCCCTCGAACCGGCGAACATCGAGCCCGCTGCGGCTCACATTGCTCACGGGGTCGCCTGCAGCGCTCAACAGGGTGTCGTCCGCCCGCCAGGTCACCGGGAAGGTATCGCCCTTCTCGGAGCCCTCACTCGGGGAGCGCTCGGTGAGCCATTCCAGCGAGGCGATGACGGTGCTGCGTGGAACATTCGAAACCGAACTGATCGGGGCATCGAATCGCCGGGGGATGTCGGAGGTCAAAGATCGGAGCCTTTCGTTGATGCGTATTGAGTGTAGTCACGGTGATCAGAAATCGATTGCTAGTACAATCGCAGAGGTCGTACATTGGTGTCAAGAGACGCGAGAAGGTCCCCCAGCAGTCGACCCCCACAACGCAGGGATCAGGGATACCTGCGTCGGTCAAGCCCACACGATTGGACAACCCTGATGGAACGAATCGCATTCACCCTTCGTCTGCCCGCCGAGAACATCGCCGAGTACACACGTCGACATGACGAGATCTGGGACGAACTGAAACTGGCGATTCACGCGCAGGGCGGCCGCAACTACTCGATCTTCGCGGCGCCCGAGCTCAACCTGGTCTTTGGCTACCTCGAGGTCGACGATTCGGCAGCATGGGCGCAGGGCGGAAGCAGCGATATCACCCTGCGTTGGTGGAAATTCATGTCGGACATCATGCCAACGAACGCCGACTTCTCACCGATCCAGACCGATCTCCAACGCGTGTTCACCCTCGAATAGCGAACGAGACCCTACGAGGATGACGTTGGCGTCCTACGTCCGGCCGGAGCGCTGTAGCTCCGCGAGACGATGCGTGACGTCGGTCGTGCTGTCGTAAAGTCCGCGATAGAGCGGAAAGAGACCGTCGTACAGTTCCCGATTTCGCGGGTCGGGCCGAATCGTGCGCCCCGGTGGATTCCATACCTCGATCTCCGCGTCGGTGGTCGCAGCCGCAGCAAGGAATGCCGCGCCATAGCTCGCTCCGACCGTAACCGTTGGAACCGATTGCGTGAGGCCCGAAACATCCGACACAATCTGCAACCAGAGATCGCTCTGGGTTCCGCCTCCCACCGCGACGACACGCTCGACCTCGCCTCCCGCTCCCACGATGGTCTCGACGTTGTGTCGGACGCCGAACGCCGTGGCCTCGAGCGCGGCACGGTAGAGGTCGCCGCGCGTGTGTTCCACCGTCAGTCCCGCGATGATGCCGCGCGCATCCGGATCGGATATGGGGGTGCGCTCGCCCGCGAAGTACGGCAGCATCAGCAAGCCGCGCGCGCCCGCTGGTGATTCCGCTGCCTCCGAAAGCAGCTCAGGATACGGGGTACCGCCGAACATGTTTCGAAGCCAGTCGGTGATCGCGCCCGACGTGGCCATGCCGCCCGCGAGATTTCGCGTGCCCCGGAAGGCGCCAACAGTTCCCCACAGCTCCGGTATTGTCACCTTCGTCCGCACGGTGTTGATGAGGAACATCGTCGTTCCATACATCAGCATCAGGTCGCCTGGACTCTGGGCCCCCACGCTGACAGCTTCGGTCCACGCATCGATCGTGCCGCCGATGACGGGGATTCCGGCGGCAAGACCGGTTGCCGCGGCTGCGTCGGGCGTGAGTGTCCCGACGATGTCATTCGACCAGACGAGCCGTGGGAGCTCGATCTGCCCCCTTATTGAATCGGCCCACGGTGAATACCAATCAAGGGCATCCGTGTCATAGAGCGGCACGCTCTGACTGGCGGATTGATGATCGAGAACATACTCGCCCGTCAGATTCCAAACGAGCCAGCTGGCCGGCATGAAGAGCCGCCGCGCGCGAGCAAACGTGTCCGGCTCGTTGTGGGCGAGCCACGCCAGCTTGGGGCCAACAGCTTGGGAGCTCAGGGCGCTCCCCGACCGCGCGAGGATGGCCCCCCTCCCGAGCTGGTCATTCAACTCGTCGATCTCGGCTGTCGCGCGAGTGTCGACCCCGTAAAGGATGGCGGGACGCAGCGGTACACCGTCAGCATCGGCGAGACCCGTGCACGGACCCATTCCGCTGACACCAATCGCAGCGATCCCGAGCGAGGTCTGTTGCAGGAGCTCGCGGGCGATGGCGACGAATTCCGACCACCAGACGGCCATCGGCATCTCGACGAACCCGGGCCTGGGGCGTGACACCGTGTGCTCCCGGGTCGCACGAGCGACTATGCGTCCCCGCTCGTCGACCACAACACCCTTGCTGCTTGAGGTGCCGATGTCGATCCCAAGATAGCCTGACGGTCGCGAGCTCACGGTGTTGTATCCGACCTGTGATGCTCAGGCGAGCTGAACGTTGCCGGCAAGGTGCACTCGCACACCGAGCGCCTCGAACAGGGCAGCCTTTGCGGTCAGCGCCGCATCCGCACTACTGGCGTCGGGGGCGTAGACAACGAGAGCGTGATTGGCTCGATGCCGGGCCATGAACTGGTCCCGCTCGATTCCGTGGAGTACGACATGCGCGATCGGCCACTCGGGGTTGGTCGCATTCTTCCGCCGCTCGGTCTCCTCCAGCGGCAGTTCAACCACCGTTGCGCGCCCGATGTCAACGTTGAGCACGCCGTGCTCGAGGTAAACGCGTGACCACACGATCTCGCCCGGCTTCGAGACACCGTTGATGGTGCTTCCTCCTGCCGGGAAGAACACGGGACCCTGGCGCCAGCCTTCTGCGTTCTGATATCCGCCGAGATGCGAGGCCGGAACCGAACCCGAGATCTCGAAGACCCAGACGAAATCATCGCCGTACCGCTCGCCCCAACGCACGTCATGCAACGTGTTGTCCGGCAGCAGTCCCATGGCTCGCCACACCCGATCGGTGACGAGGGCATCGACCGCCACGCCTTCATCGGCCTCGTTGAAGTGGGGAAACGCACGCCCCTCGTGCAGCACTCTGCTGCCGTCGCGACTGGTGACGGGTGGGCGATCGGTTGCATTGAGCAGTCCCTCGGCGAGATCGCTCGCCGGTACGAGATCCTTCAACCCCTGCTGGTACTGGATGCCGATGGCATCGAGTCCGAAATCATCCGCAATCCGCAATCCGGCGATGTACATCTTGTACTGCCAAGTGAGCTGGGCTTCAGTGAGCTCTGTCGCCTCGTCGGTGCCGAGCCTGAACGTCATGCCCGCGTTGACGAGCCACGCTCCGACCGCCGCCGCGTCTGCCTCCGACACGGTCAACATCTCGGCGTAGAGCGCGCTTTGCGACAGCCGCTCCTTGTAAATGCCGATCGGGTTGAGCACCTCGTCGTCGAAGATCGCGTTGTACATTCCCATACAGCCCTCGTCGAAGACACCGATGATCGCTTTGTCATCTAGTAGTTGCTCCGCCAGCGCACGCCCGAGTTCTCGCTCGGGAGTCGGCGCAAGTTCCGGAAGAGGCGTGATGTGTGAAACGTCGTGCACGATCGTGCCGGTCTCTGTCCACTCGCGCAGCTTGGTCCGGAACCACTCGTCGGTGAAGTCAACGCTCCACACGGTCGCGTAAGGCTTCTGCATCTTGGTCAGCCCGGCGTTCAGCCCGAGCAACCCGACCAGGCCGGGCCAATCAGGCGCGAAGTTCGCCACCGTGAGGATGGGACCTCGATGTGTACGCAGGCCCGCGAGAACATGGTGGCTGTACTGCCAGACGGCTTCCGCGACAATGAGTGGGGCATCGGGCGGGATCGCCTCGAACACCTCGAGTCCCATCCGCTGACTGTCGATAAAACCGTGGCCCTTCAACTCGTCAAACGGGTTGGCGCGGATGACCGACCAACCGAGTTCTGCGAGGGCATTGGTTACATCCCGCTCGAGGTTGGCCTGGGTCGGCCATCCCGCCGTGTTTGCGGATTGTCGGAGGTCACCGCTGGCGATGAGATAAGCGGTGTTCGCCGAAACAAGGTCCGGGCGACCTTTGCGGACTGGAAGCTGGTACGGCACTGTATCTCCTCGGTGCAGGAATCGATTCGTGCAGTAATCGATTTCTGTACGAGAAAACCATTTCACAGCCGGGCCGTGGATGCAAGTAATGTGTGACTACCAGTTTCGAGAGAGGGCGCCGCTGTGGCGAACCGGACCAAACTCAGCGACGTAGCCAGACTCGCTGGGGTCTCCAGCGCCACGGTATCGCGGGTCTTGAACGACAACCCGCAGGTGGATCCCGTGCTCGTGAGCAAGGTGAACGACGCACTAGCAAGGCTGAGCTATCGCAGGAATGGCCTGGCGCGCGGTCTGCGTCGGCAGCGCAACAACGTGATTGGCGCCGTTATCCCCGATGTGTCGAACCCGTTCTTCACCGAGGTCGTCCGAGGCATAGAGGACGAGCTGCGCACCAAGGGCTTCCTCGTAGTGCTGTGCAACACGGACGAAGATCCGGCGAAAGAGCGCGAGTACCTCGAGTTACTTATCGATCAGCAGGCAGCCGGCATTATCATCGCGCCGGCGGCGGGCACGTCCGCTTCTCTCGAGACCGCGAGGCACGAAGGTTCGGCGGTCGTCGTGATCGACCGCTCGATTGGAGCCGACTTCGACACAGTTGTGCTGGACAACGCCGAGGCCAGCTACGCGCTCTGCCTCCGGTTGCTCAAGGATTACCCAACGGTCGCCCACATTAGTGGCCCTCTGCGCACGAGCACCGGAACGGAGCGGGCGGAAGGTTACAGGCGAGCGTTGTCAACCATGGGCCGGGTGTACGACCCACGGCTGCTTCAGGAGAGCGACTATTCCGAGCAGGGAGGATACGACGCGATGTCGGGGCTGCTCGATCTCGATGAGCCACCCGCGGCAGTCTTTGTCGGCAATAACGTCATGAGCCTTGGTGCTCTGCGGCGTTTGTCTGACACGAGTTCCCGCATAGCGATTGCGAGTTTCGATCCGTTGCCCTGGAACGCCACATCGACCCAGGAACTTGTCGTTCTGGACCACCCGAGCTACCAGGTGGGTTCCGAGGCCGCGAAGCTCTTGATCGACAGGCTGGGCGGCTCGGATGCGCCCGCGAAGCGAGTCGTGCTGCCTGGCGGATCACCCATTACGCAGGGTTGAGCCTGCTACTCCGGGGCAACACCAATGGTCAGCAGGACGTTGGCGAAGTGACGCTGATCACCTGAGGCGATGGCCAAGGCGAGATTTTGGTCTCTCGCGGCTGCATAGAAGCCCGCCCGGTCGAGTGGCGTCAGCTCGATGTCAGGGACAATCTCGCGAAACCGCGAGAATATGGGCGGCTCGTCGCCTACACCCGGTTGCATCACTTCGAGCGCCTCTATCGCCACTGCACCCGCGATCGCTGTGAGGATGTCGTCGACGAGGATCTGCCCAGGAGTGAGGCCGAGATAGACCAAGCTCGCCCCAGCCGCTGTCGCCGTAGAAAGCGGGTAATTCCCGTCCGCGATGAGCACCTTGGACCCATGCCCCGCGGCGGCGAGCGCACCAAGGATCTGCGGATGTATGAGATTAGAGAGCAGCATGCGGTTCATCCACGCATCATCGAACGACGACGAACGCCCGCGGACCCACGGTGGTGGTCGGGGTTAGGGGTCGCCACTCCTGGTCGAGGCCTCGCCATTGCGTAGCGCCGATCAAGTCGGTGGTCGGCAGCGTCCATTCGGTTGACTCGTCGTAGTTTGCGAAGACATAGGCGATTCCGCCCGCCGCCGATTGCCACCTTGCGGACGCCACGAGCGGATTCGCCCGCGCGGCCGGCACATCGCCCAGGTACAGGCCATCCCACAGGTACTCCGCCAATTCGGCGCGAACGCCCTCAACGAGGCGACCGTAGGCCGTTGTCTGCGGGAAATCGGGCAGCCGACCCTTGAAGTGAAAGGGCTCGTAACACAGCAAGTATCCGTAGGCGAGCGCCTGATTGATCTGATTGCGATCGTCGAACCCGGACACCGTCGTCATCATTCGAAGTCCGGGGTTCACGTACCGCGTGAGCGGCTGGTGAGCCGTGTAGTGAGTGCGAATGTACGAGACGTCATACGACGATTGGAGATCTTCGTAGACTGTCTCGCCGGCAAAGAGAAACTCACGACCCTCGGGTATGCGCTTCCTGAGACGTTCGGCCAGCTCGTTGTCCGCGGCGTAGACGGAGGCGCCGACGCGATGACCGTGCGACGGTGAGTAGCACTGCAACGCGGGGGTGTGGTGCATGGTTTCATCGAAGAGCATGCCGTCAGCTCCGCTGGCGACAATCTTGTCGAACTCCTCTTCGCAGACTCTCAAGTAGTGCTCATGCTGGTAGCACATGGGGATCAGGCGCCTGGTGTTCACACCCATCAGTTGGTGCGGTGTCAGGTATTGATATCCGGCATTCTGATAGAAGTCCCCGTACGGATCGACGACCGCCGAGTTCACAAGCTCGTCGCGGAACCGCTCGGTCGAGAGGTCTGCCCAGGTGAATTTTGAGAACAAGACAACCTTGACCCCCAGGGCGTGGCAGGCCGAGATAGCTGTCGCAAGCTCCACTGCACCACCGAGCTCCGGATCCGCATCGTGACTTGGGTTGTTGCGGTCCTGGCCACCGTCATTCCACCCTATGAGGTGAAGAACTGCGACTCCGGCTTCGACGCATTCCGCAGCCAGTGCGGGCAGGTCGCTGAACCGATAGCGCGCCTCGCCGACCGGTGAATTGAATTGAATCTGGTACCACGCGTGCGGATGCTCCGCCCACGACGGCGTTGCCCGTTGTTGCGCAGCCGCAGCGATCTGAACGCGATCTTCGCGATAGCCAGCCAACGCCTCTTGCCAGCCCCCCAATGAGTGGGACATCTCAATTCGACTTAGCTGACGGGATTCGCCCGGCGCAAGATCCAGAAGATGCACCGCCGAGAAACGAAGTTCATTCGCAATCCCGCTCGAGGGGAGCGGGACGTGGTCGCCGATTGCGTCCGCGTAGCCAGGATCGAGCTCCCACATCCACGACGTGATCTCCGGTGTCGGCCCGGCCACCGTCACCGCAAGCGCGCTAACCCCATCGAGCATCACCGTGAAGGGCGCGGTTGGATTGCCGAAGACCAGGCTCTCGGTCATGAGGGTGGGCCGATACGTGCCGTAGTAGCCCTTGTTCCATTCAAACGTCGGCCAGAGCGCGTGTTCGGCCGCCCCGTAGTAGTCCCTCGTTATCGCGGATAATCCGCGCTCCGCCGGAATCGCGAACCCGCGAATCCACGGGAAGAGCGCACTGTCGACGGAAACAGCCGCGCCGTTGGCAACGTGCAGTTCCGCCGCGATGCTGCTACCGGTCCGTGTCAGCGACATCACTACCGTGATGGCGTGTAGCGTTCCGGTTTCCGAGACGACCGAGTTCCAAATCCAGGTCTCGGAGTTCTCCGCCCCCATGCGACGGGGAGCGGATTGCTCATCATCCCGCACCTGGACGCTGGAATTGCTGCCCTCCGTGACGTACAGAACCCAACCGAACCCGTTCGTCCCGACGCGCCACCCAGAGTCGA
>DASXNG010000237.1:0-4418 GCA_036495225.1 Galbitalea sp. | reverse complement strand
TCGACTGGGACGACGTCGGGGATTTCGCATCCATTGCCAAGCTTCACTCCGGTGGTCGCAAGTCCGATCTCGCGATCCTCGGCGAGGGCGCTCGCGTCCTCGCGGATTCTTCGACCGGTGTCGTAGTCAGTCGAAGCAAGCGACTCATTTCGCTCATCGGGGTCACTGACATCGTTGTGGTCGATACGGATGACGCGCTCCTGGTCACGACAACGCACAACGCACAACGGGTTAAGGCCGTCGTTGACGCACTGAAATTGTCTGGACGCAACGACGTGCTGTAGCTGGCACGACACGCGGGACCTAATATCAGTTCATGAGCAACGACGCGGGCCACGGAATCAACTGGGACGCGCTGCGGGACGCTGCAAAAGCTGCGATGGCGCACGCGTACGTGCCCTATTCTCGTTTTCCGGTCGGCGCGGCCGCCCTCGTCGATGACGGTCGCATCATTTCCGGCTGCAATGTCGAAAACGCGTCATACGGCCTGACGCTCTGCGCCGAGTGTGCGCTTGTCTCCAGTCTCGCCATGACGGGCGGCGGCAAACTGATCGCCTTCGCTTGCGTTGACGGCGATGGCGGCACTCTCATGCCGTGTGGTCGCTGCCGCCAGCTGCTGTACGAACACTCCGCCGTCGGGATGCTGCTCGCCACCGTTTCGGGGATCCGAACCATCGACGAGGTCATCCCGGATGCCTTCGGACCGCGTCAGCTCGACGAATATGCGTCAACCAACCACTCGAACGCGCAATAATCTTGCGTGGAACGGAGCTGCCAGTCGACTAACGATCATCCCGGAGCCAAAATCATTTCGTTCACATTTCCTAGCAATACCGGATTTGTAACCATCTGGAGCGACGGGACCTTACGGCACTAGCCTTTCGCCCTGCTGTCTGTAATCTGAATCAACATTCCACGCGCGGCCCAACGGCCCCGCACTCCACGTAAGGAATCACATTGCGAATCACATCCAAGAAGATCGGCCTCAGTGTTCTCGCTGTGGCGAGCTCCGTTGCGCTTCTCGCAGGCTGCTCCGCTGCTCCGACCACGAACACGACGACCGCCAAGTCCAAGTACCTGCCGTGCATCGTTGGTGACACCGGCGGCTTCAGCGACCACTCCTTCAACGAGCTCAGCCTCAACGGCGTCATCGCAGCATCGAAGGCGATCAACTCCAATTACAAGAAGGTCGCGTCAGCGACATCCGATGACCTCGCGCCAGGCATCCAGAGCATGATCGACGCCAAGTGCAACATCGTCGTTACGCCAGGCTTCGACTTCGCAGGACCCGTCGGAACTGCGGCCAAGGCCAACCCCAGTACGAACTTCGCCATCATCGATGACAACTCGCTCAACCTGCCGAACGTGCGAGACGTTGTGTTCGAGACCGACGAGGCAGCATTCCTCGGTGGCTACATCGCGGCGAGCTACTCCAAGACCGGTGTGGTGGCAACCTGGGGTGGTGCTCAGTACCCATCGGTGACCATCTACGAAGACGGCATCGCTGACGGCATCGCGTACTACAACCAGCAGAAGGGCAAGAACGTCAAGCTGCTCGGTTGGAACGAGGCAACGCAGAAGGGTACCTTCATCGGTGACTTCAGCAACCAGGCTCTCGCCAAGACCGACACGCAGAACTTCCTGAACCAGAAGGCCGACGTCATCATCCCCGTCGCAGGCTCGCTGTACCAGGGCGCTGCTGCAGCGATCCAGAGCTCGGGTGCGGATGCAGTACTTGAGGGCGTTGACGCCGACGTCTACCAGACGGACCCGACCTACAAGTCCCTCATGCTCGTGTCGATCCTGAAGAACCTGAACGCTCCAGTCGCCGCCATCATCGAGGCATCTTCGAAGTCCAAGACGTTCGACAACTCGCTCTACGTCGGAACGCTCAAGAACAACGGTGTTGGTATCTCGTCGTTCCACGACTTCACCAACAAGGTTGACCCGAACCTCGCTTCTGAGATTGCTGCCATCGAAAAGGGCATCATCAACGGAACGATCAAGGTCACCTCGCCGTCGAGCTTCAACAAGTAAGACGTTCGACAACTAGGCAGTACAGCTCCACATCGATCGCCGGTCGGGGGCCGCTCCAAGTGAGCAGCCCCCGACCGGTACGATTGTTCCCCTCATGAATGGGAAGTAATACACCGCATGAAACTCGAACTGCGAGGCATCACAAAGACGTTTGGTGCCCTGGTCGCGAACGACCATATCGACCTCGAGGTCGAACCGGGACAGATCCACTGTCTGCTCGGCGAAAACGGGGCAGGCAAATCGACTCTGATGAACATCCTCTACGGCCTCTACCAGGCCGATGAGGGTTCGATACTTCTGGATGACGTCGTCCAACACTTCGCCGGTCCGGGCGACGCCGCCCGCGCCGGCATCGGCATGGTGCACCAGCACTTCATGCTCATTCCCGTCTTCACCGTGGCCGAGAACGTGATGCTCGGCCACGAGGAGTCCAAGCTCGGGTTCCTTGACCTCCCGGCAGCCCGCGCAAAGGTGCGCGAAATCTCGGCCAGGTTCGGATTCGATCTGAATCCGGATGCCCTTGTCGAAGACCTCCCCGTCGGTGTGCAGCAGCGCGTCGAGATCATCAAGGCGCTCTCGCGGGACGCAAAAGTCCTCGTCTTCGACGAGCCGACGGCCGTTCTGACTCCGCAGGAGACGGATGAGCTCATGGTCATCATGAAGCAACTCCGCGAGAACGGAACGGCCATCGTCTTCATCACTCACAAGTTGCGCGAAGTGCGTGAGGTCGCCGATCGCATCACCGTCATGCGCCTCGGCAAGGTTGTCGGCGAGGCGCAGCCGACCGCGACCAACGCCGAGCTGGCCTCGCTCATGGTCGGGCGGTCGGTTGAACTCACCGTCACGAAGTCCCAGGCCGTCACGGGTGAGCACGCGCTCGTCGTGACCGATCTCACGGTGATCGACGCTCTCGGCCAGGCGGTCGTCGACCACGTGTCGTTCGAGGTGCGCGCGGGCGAGATTCTCGCGATCGCCGGCGTTCAGGGCAATGGCCAGACAGAACTGACGGAAGCGCTCCTCGGGCTGCAAGACAAGGTGATCGGCACCATCGAACTCGATGGCAAGTCGCTTCGTCACCTGCCGATTGCCAAGGTGCTTGCCGCCGGTGTCGGCTTCGTACCAGAGGACCGTCAAGAGGATGCCCTCGTCGCGGAGTTCACAATCGCCGAGAACCTCATGCTCGACCGCGCGGATGGTGCCCCATTCGTGAAGGCGGGTGCGCTACAGCTCGGAGACCTCGCGGAATTCGCGAGGGTCAAAACCAAGGAGTTCGACGTTCGCAGCCAGGGCATCGACACGATGGTCGGACGCCTCTCCGGTGGCAACCAGCAGAAGGTCGTGCTCGCGAGGGAACTCAGCCGCGACCTCAGACTTCTCGTCGCCGCCCAGCCGACGCGAGGCCTCGACGTCGGTTCAATCGAATTCGTGCACGAGCAGATCGTCGCGACACGCGATCTCGGTGTGCCGGTCATCGTCGTCTCGACAGAGCTCGACGAGGTCGTCGCGCTTGCTGACCGGATCGCCGTGATGTATCGCGGCCGACTGGTCGGCATCGTGGGCGGCGACACCCCCCGCGACGTGCTTGGACTCATGATGGCGGGCGAGCTGCCCGAGGGAACGGAGCTGGCAGCGTGAGCGACGAACTTCCTACCGGCGTACCGGTAGCCGAGACCGGCGTCGAAGAGGCCGCCGGAGTCGCCGGTCTCGAGACAGACCAGATCGCTCCTTCCCAGCTTGCTGCGATTCCGGAAACCGAAGAAGAGGACACCGGCCGCCTGAACAAGGCGCTTCGCGACATCCTGAGCGGCAGCGCAGTGCTGACCCTCCTGGCGGTCGTCGCAGCCCTCGTGATCGGCGGCGTTCTCATCGCGGTAACTGACCCGAACGTGCAGGCGGCGGCGGGCTATTTCCTCGCCCGCCCCAGCGACACCCTCATCGCCATCTGGCAGTCGGTGTCCGGCGCGTACGCGGCCATCTTCCGTGGTGGGGTGTACAACTACGAGGCTGCGAGCTTCTCCGCCGGAATCAATTCGTTCCTCAAGTCACTGAGCTTCGCGACACCACTCATAGCGGCGGGGCTCGGCGTCGCGGTAGGTTTCCGCTCCGGCGTGTTCAACATCGGTGGTACCGGAATCATCCTGGTCAGCGCGGCCGCTGCTGGCTGGGTCGGTTTCGCTCTGACCCTTCCGCCCGGGGTGCATGTGATCGTCGCCATCCTTGCCGGCTTCATCGCGGGTGGGTTCTGGGCCTTCATCGTCGGGTTCCTGAAGGCCCGCACGGGCGCGCACGAGGTCATCGTGACCATCATGCTCAACTACGTTGCGCTGTATCTCATCGACTATTTACTCAACAGCCCGGTTCTTCGCGCGCCAGGCTCCAAC
>DASXNG010000236.1:0-19304 GCA_036495225.1 Galbitalea sp. | reverse complement strand
GATCGACCTGGGAGCCGTGTGAACGGGCGCAGAGTGCTCGGCGCCGTCGTTGCCGGAGCACTGTCGGTGGCCTTCCTCGCCGGATGCACCCAAAACGCCGATTTTGCGAGCGACGGTAATCAGACCGGTTACGTTTCCGGCGGCGGTGTGTACACCGAGATCAAGCCCGCTGACCGCAAGCCCGCCGAGACCTTCACGGCGACCCTCGACACCGGCAAGAAGATCACCAGCGCCGAGCTTCTCGGCAAGGTGCACGTGCTCAACTTCTGGTTCGCGGCGTGCGGGCCCTGCCGCGTAGAGGCCGCCCGGCTGGAGAAGGCCTACAACCACTACAGCGGAACAATTCCGTTCGTCGGCGTCAACACCTATGACAGCGCGCCTACCGCGCAGGCGTTCGAGGCCGCGCACAAGGTGACCTATCCGTCGGTGATCGATGCGACGACGACATCCGTTCAGTACGCGTATTCGGGGTTTGTTCCGCCCGACGCCGTGCCGGTCACCCTTGTCATCGACAAGCACGGTCGGGTCGCGGCTCGCGTGACGGGAGTGGTCGAGCAGGCCACCATCCTCACCGACCTGATTGACCGCGTCGTGTCTGAGGGGCAGTAGCCGTGGGCTCGATTCCGTCGATCATCCTGAGCGGCAATCTGTTGATCGCGCTCGCGATCGCCATAGCGGCGGGTGTGCTCGCGTTCGCGTCGCCGTGCGTTCTGCCGCTTGTACCCGGCTATCTCGGTTACATCGGTGGCTTCACGTCCGAGGCGGAGCGTCCCCGCCGCAGCAGGCTTCTGCTCGGTGTCCTGCTGTTCGTCGCGGGGTTCACCGTCGTCTTCATCGCCTACAACTGGGTTCTCGGCGGCGCGGGTTTTCTGCTGAAACAGCACCTCGATCTGATCACTCGCATCGCAGGCGTGATCGTGATCATCATGGGCCTGGTGTTCATCGGCCAGTTCTCGTTCCTGCAGCGCACCATCAAACCGGGCTGGACTGCAGCGACCGGCATCGCGGGAGCCCCGCTGCTCGGCATCATCTTCGGTCTCGGCTGGACGCCGTGCATCGGTCCGACGCTCAGCGCGGTGCTGTCCATGTCGGCGAACAGCGCGAGCCCGTGGCGGGGCGCCATCCTGGGCCTCGCGTTCTCGATCGGCCTGGGCATCCCGTTCCTCCTCGTCGCACTCGGACTCAATTGGGTCACCGGGTCGATGGCATTCCTCAAGCGCCACATCCGTGTGGTCAACATCATTGGCGGTGCATTGCTGGTCGCAGTCGGCGTACTCATGGTCACGGGGGTGTGGCAGGACCTCATGTCTGAGCTCGGAGCGGCGGTGAACAATGGCTTCGGCGCCACCCTCCTCTAACGACACGGACACCGAGTCGGACCCGCGCAGGCCATCAGACCACTTCGACGCCCCGGCTCCGGATGGGAACATCCAACAGCCCAAGCTCGGCTTCGTCGGCTACCTCCGCTTCTTCTGGCGCCAGCTCACGAGCATGCGCACGGCACTGTTCCTGCTGTTGCTCGTCGCCTTCGCCGCGGTGCCCGGATCGCTCGTGCCGCAGGTCACGTCTGACCCGAACGGCGTCATCCAGTACAAGGCGGCGAACCCCGGCTGGTCGAAGGTGCTCGATGCGCTTGGCGTGTTCAATACCTATTCATCGGTATGGTTCTCGGCGATCTACATACTTCTGTTCGTCTCGCTCGTCGGCTGCATCATCCCGCGCACGATGCACCACATCCAGGCGCTCCGCACGCCGCCGCCGAAGACGCCAGTGCGGCTCGACCGGCTGGCCGGGTTCGTGGCCAGCGAACCGGTCGAGGCGAGCGATGCGGATGTCGCCGCCGGCATCGCATCCGCCCGTAAGTTGCTGCGTGGGAGCGGATACCGAACGCGGGTCTTTGACGGCGCATCGGTCAGTGCCGAACGCGGCTACCTCCGCGAGACCGGCAATCTCGTGTTTCACACGGCGCTCGTCGGCATCCTGATCGCGGTCGGTATCGGGGGCGGATTCATCTACACCGGGCAGAAGGTCGTACCGGTCGGACAGTCCTTCGCCAACACCCTGAGTGACTACGACTCGATCAGTCCCGGTCGATGGTTCGACCCGGATGCCCTTTCGCCGTACCGCCTCACTGTCACCAAGTTCACGCCGGTCTACAGCCGCCAGCCGGGCAGCGCGTTTGGTGAGGCGATCGACTACACGGCATACGTGCGCACGGTTGTTCCCGGCGAGAAGCCCAAGAACCAGACCATCAAGGTCAACTCACCGCTGCGGCTGGGCAACACCGACATCTACCTGCTCGGCAACGGGTACGCGCCGGTGGTGACCGTGCGCGATGCCAAGGGCAAGGTCGTCTTCCAGGACGCGGTGCCGTTCCTCGCGCAGGATGCCAACCTCACGAGCGAAGGCGTCATCAAGGTGCCGGACGGCCTCGCGAAACAGGTCGGCATGATCGGATTCTTCTACCCAACGGAGTGCGCCCCAGACAGTTGCGGTGCTGCACCGACATCCGTCGATCCGTCGCTGACGAACCCGGTGCTCACCCTGCAGGTGTACACCGGTGACCTCGGACTCAACTCGGGCAAGGCGGTCAACGCGTACTCGCTGGCGACGCAGGGCATGAAAGAGGTGGCGGGATTCGGGTCGAAGACGCCCGGCCTCACGCTGACGCCAGGTAAGACGGTGAAGCTGCCAAACGGACTCGGCTCGATCGAGTTGAACAAGGTCATCCGGTACGTTTCGCTCGACATCCACCACGACCCCACCCAGCTGTGGGTGCTGAGCTTCGCCATCCTGGTCTTCCTCGGTCTCATCACAGGGCTGTTCATCCCCCGGCGGAGGATGTGGATCAAGGCTGTGCGTCGTGACGGCAAGGTTCACTACGAATACGCGGGGTTGGCCCGCGGCGAAGACCCACGGCTCGACGACGCCGTGGCCGAACTTGCGGAGAAGCATTCCCAGCTTCTCGGGCTTAGCATGAAGCCGTGACCCAAGCAGATCTCGTGAACTACAGTCTCGTGGCCATCTACTCGGCCATGTTCGTGTACGCGCTGGCTTTCATCTTCTTCACGTGGGACTTTGCGCGCCGTCGCTCCGAGGCTCGAGTCGCGGCTGCTGCACCAGCGGTTGCTGTCGCCGCTGCATCCGGATCCGGCGGGACTGCCCTGCTTGACCGACCATACGGACCGGCGGATGTTGCGGAGCCGAAGCAGCGCAAGCCGCTGTCCGCGCGGCTTGGCATGGTGTTCACGGTCATGGCGTGGATTCTCCACGTCAGCGGGACGGTCTTCCGCGGAGTCGCCGCGGGCCGAGTTCCGTGGGCGAACATGTTCGAGTTCACGCTCACCGCCACCGCCATTATCATCGGCGTGTTCCTGGTCATGCAGTTCTGGCAGGACCTGCAGTTCCTCGGCGCATATGTCACCGGATTCGTGCTGGTCTTCCTCGGCGTTGCGACCACCAACTTCTACGTCGATGTCGTGCCGCTGCCGCCGGCACTCCAGTCGTACTGGCTGGTCATCCACGTCTTTGTCGCCTCTCTCGGCACCGGTTTCTTCGGGCTCGGTGCGGCGCTGTCAATCACGCAGTTGCTGCAGGCGCGGCGGGAATCGCGCGGGCTGCCCGCAGTTCGCGGCATCCCGACCGCCGAGCGGCTCGAGGCGCTCGCGTACAGGCTCATCGTCGTTGGTTTCGTGTTCTGGACCTTCACCCTCATGGCCGGTTCGATCTGGGCCGAGCACGCCTGGGGGCGCTACTGGGGCTGGGACACCAAAGAGGTGTGGACCTTCATCATCTGGGTCATCTACGCGGGGTACATCCACGCACGGGCGACGCGCGGCTGGCGTGGATCGCGCAGCGCGACCCTCGCCATCATCGGCTTCAGCGCTGTGCTGTTCAACTTCACCATCGTGAACATCTTCTTCCACGGGCTGCACAGCTACAGCGGGCTGTAAGCCGCTTCGCTTTAGTTGAGTAGCGCCGCGCAGCGACGCGTAGCGACGCGTAGCGAAACCGAGGCTTGCGCGTCCAAAGACCGCGCCACGTCAAGAACTTTCGGAACGCTCAAGTCAGGTTTCGCTACGCGTGCCTGCGGCGCGCTACTCAACCAGCTACAGGAGGGCGTGGACTCGGGTCAGACGCTCTAACCACCACTGCGTGCGGTCGGGGGTGGCGGCGTGCTTGTCGAGGAGGTGCTCGTTCACCTCGACCCTGCGCACGTCGATGTGGCCCTCCACGGGCAGCAGGGGGGCGTCCGTGACATCCGCTGCCAGAAGCGCGGCGGTGCCCAACCCGCAGTCATAGTCCAACCCACCGGGGACGCTCGCCGCGAGGTACGCCCCCATCGACAGCCCGACCGAAGTGTCGATCGCGCTCGAGACGACGGCGGGCAGTTTGGCCTTGCGCACGACCTTGAGCGCGCGTTCGATGCCGCCGAGCGGCTGCGCCTTGATGACCAGGATGTCAGCGGCCTTAGCCTTCGCAACTGCAACCGGGTCCTCGGCCTTGCGTACGCTCTCGTCCGCGGCGATCGGGATCCCCATGTACTTCACCCGCTTGCGCACCTGCGCGAGTTCGTCGACGGTCGCGCACGGCTGTTCTACATACTCGAGGTCGAATGCAGCCAGCGCGTGGATGGCGTGCTCGGCTTCATCCACGTTCCAGCCGCCGTTGGCGTCGACACGGATGCGTCCGTCCGGGCCGAGGAACTCGCGTGCCTTCGCGACTCGAGCGACATCATCCGCGAGGCTCTGTCCGCTCTCGGCGACCTTCACTTTGACGGTTCTGCAACCGGAGAACCGCTTCAAGACGGTGAAGACCTCGTCGGGCCCGACCGCCGGAAGCGTCGCGTTCACGCGAATTCGCCTCGGTGCACCGCTCGGCAGTAAGTGCTCGTTCCAACCGAAGTCGATTGCTGCTGCGAGCCACGCCGCAGCCTCTGCGTCGCCGTACTCGACGAACGGGGAAAACTCCGTCCAACCGGCTGGCCCGCGAAGCAGGAGCGCTTCTCGCGTGTCGATTCCACGGAACCTGGTCGTCATGGGGAGGGACACCACTCGCGCCGTTGCGAGAAGTTCGGACAGCGCAACACTCATGTGCCCAGTTTGCTGCAGATGGGCGTTGCTGGCACCCTTGGACTGTCCGCAGTCCCGATGTGTGTCCGGACCTCTGACGTCTGGCGAGGAGTTGGCATGGCGAGTGGAACCAGCTCCGCGACGTCCGGTCGCCAGCAACGACGTCGCAAGGCGGCGCATCCGAAGCGGCGCACGGATGTCGGCGTCGTCGCCACGTGCGTTGCCGTTCTCACGGTGGTGGTCACCGGTGTCGGTATCAGTTCTGCCATGTCCGGCAAGTTCGAGCTCGCAACCAACCTGGCCTATTTCGCGACCGGACTCTCGGTTATCGCCGTTCTCGTGGGCGTGATGGCCGTCATCACCAAACGTGGCCGCGGCCTCGGACTCTTCGCGATTGCGCTCGGAATTCTGGCCAGTCCACCTATTCTCACCGACATCCTGAGTTGGGCTGGCGGCTTAGGCTAAGGCCATGAGCGCCTTGGTGTCCGAGCTGTTCGATTCGAGCGTGTGGGTTGTCGCTCCCGGCTTCGACGGCCTGACCGACATCACGTATCACCACGACACGACCGGACGCATTGCGCGCGTGGCGTTCGACCGCCCTGAAGTGCGCAACGCCTTTCGCCCGCACACCGTCGACGAGCTCTATCGAGCACTGGATGACGCTAGACAGAACCCGCGCATCGGCGTCGTGCTGCTCACCGGCAACGGGCCGAGCGAGAAAGACGGCGGTTGGGCGTTCTGCTCGGGCGGCGACCAGAGGATCCGCGGGCGCGATGGGTATTTGTATGAAGTACCGGGCCCCGAGGCACTCGAGGGGGGCCCTTCGACGAGCTCAGGGACCGGGTCGAGCTCAGCGACCGGTCGGTTGCACATCCTCGAGGTGCAGCGCCTGATTCGCTTCATGCCGAAGGTCGTGATCGCGGTCATCCCCGGCTGGGCCGCCGGCGGTGGGCATTCGCTCCACGTCGTCTGCGACCTCTCGATCGCGAGCCTCGAGCACGGCAAATTCAAACAGACGGATGCCGACGTCGGCTCCTTTGATGCGGGCTATGGCAGCGCATACTTCGCTCGCCAGGTTGGCCAGAAGTTCGCGCGGGAGGTGTTCTTCCTCGCCCGCGAATACGACGCAGAGCGCGCGCTCGCGGCCGGCGCCATCAACGCCGCGGTGCCGCATGCCGAACTGGAGAAGACGGCCATCGAGTGGGCCAACACCATCCTCGGTAAGTCGCCGACAGCGATCCGCATGCTGAAGTTCGCGTTCAACGCGGTCGACGATGGGATGGTCGGCCAACAGGTCTTTGCCGGTGAGGCGACCCGGCTCGCCTACGGAACCGACGAAGCCGTCGAAGGGCGAGACGCGTTTCTCGAGAAGCGCGCACCGGACTGGTCCCCCTACCCGTGGCACTATTAACGTCGTTCGCTCATGACCCGCGCGCTTGACGTCGTGCCGGCCGACGGGCCGACCGTTCTCCGCGCACTGCGGGCGGCGCTGAGCGGCACGGGGCCTGCCGTGTTGGTAGGACAGCCCACTCGCCACCTTCCCGCCGAAGTGCCGCAGCGTGTTGCGCTGGTGGTTGAGACCAGCGGGTCGAGCGCGACGCCGAAACGCGTGGCGCTGAGCTCCGATGCGCTGCTCGCGAGTGCCGCGGCATCCGCGTCGGCGATCGGCGGTGAGGGACAGTGGTTGCTCGCACTGCCCGTGCACTACATCGCAGGGCTCAACGTGCTGGTACGTTCCATCGCGAGCGGTGCGGAACCGGTGCTGCTCGGGGAGGGGTCGTTCGACCCGCTCGCGTTCGCCGCAGCGGCCGAGACCATGGACGCCGACCTTCGCTTCACCTCGCTGGTCCCCGCCCAGCTTGCCCGGCTGCTCGCCGCGCCCTCGGCTATTGCTGCGCTGCAGCGATTCGATCGCATTCTCGTCGGGGGACAATCCACGCCGGTGCAGCTCATCGAGCGCGCGGCGGAACTCGGCATCAACCTCACTCGCACCTACGGATCGAGTGAGACATCCGGCGGTTGCGTCTATGAGGGTGTGCCCATCGGGAACACGAGCGTCCGCATCCGCGACGGCGAAATCGAGCTGGCTGGCGCCGTGCTCGCCGAAGGCTATCTGGGCGACGAGACGCGAACTGAGGCGGCGTTCGTTCAGGATGGCGGCATCCGCTGGTATCGCACCGGCGATTACGGCGAGCTCTCCGACGGCGTGCTGCGCGTCACCGGCAGGCTCGACGACGTGATCATCTCTGGCGGCGTGAAGGTCTCGCTCGGCGATGTTGAGCGAGTGGTGCGCGGAATCGAAAACCAGACGGACGCCGTCATAGTGCGAGCACGCAGCGAGCGGTGGGGCGAGGTGCCCGTTGTCGTCACGACCGTCGACCTGGATCTCGATCATGTGCGAGCCCGTGTCGCCGACGAACTGGGCGCGGCTGCCGCGCCGGCGCGGGTCATCCTGCTGGCAGAACTTCCCCTGCTGAGCTCGGGCAAACCCGATCGGGTCTTGCTGCAAACTCTCGCTCAGTAGAATCCTTCCGTGGCTTCACGTAAACAGCAGCGAATCGATCCGAACAAGGTGGCGAAGGTCGAGCTGCCCGCTCGTCTCGAGGACGAGGGGCGCATCCCGAAGGCTGCGCGCGCGACGGGTCCGGCAAAGGGCAAGAGCAAGCGCCCCGGTGGACGGCCGCCCGGAGTCACCAAGGTGCACAAGGCAACGTTCGGGGACTGGGTTGCCGGTGCTCGGCTGCGCACCCTGCCGCTCTCGCTCTCGCCCGTCATCCTCGGTACCGCGATCGCCCACGAGGAGCTCGAGCCCTGGGCGTGGTGGCGCATCGCGCTCGCGGCCATCGTCGCGATCTGCCTCCAGATCGGTGTCAACTATGCCAACGACTACTCCGACGGAGTGCGCGGCACAGATCGGTTCCGGGTCGGACCGTCCCGCCTCACCGGCTCGGGAGCTGCGAAGCCGCGCACGGTACTCATCGTCGCGCTCAGCTTTTTCGCGCTCGCCGCGATCGCCGGCCTCATCCTGGTCATCCACATCGAGCAGTACTGGCTGCTGATCGTTGGCGCAGTCGCGATTGCCGCCGCGTACTTCTACTCCGGCGGGAAGCGCCCGTACGGCTATTACGGACTCGGCGAACTCTTCGTGTTCGTGTTCTTTGGGCTGGTTGCGACCGCTGGCACGACGTACGTGCAAATCGGCACGGCGGGTCTTGACGCGTGGCTCGGGGGCGCGGCGCTCGGCTTCATCGCCTGCGCGGTGCTCATGGTCAACAACATCCGGGACCTGCCGCAGGACAAGCTGGCTCGCAAGCGAACCCTCGCCGTGCTCATCGGAGACCGCGCCGGCCGCATCGTCTTCACCGTCTTCATGCTGCTGCCGTTCGTGATCGTGATCTACTTCGGCCTGATCTTCCCCGACGCGTACTTCACGTATTTCGCGCTGTTCCTGGCGGTGCCGGCAGTGCTGATCACGCTCACCGCGAAGACACCGCCCGAACTGATTCTGGCTCTGCAGCTGGCGAGCTACACGTCGCTCGCGTACGCCATCCTGCTGGGCTGGGCGCTGGCGTTCACGTCACCGCTCGCCTAAACCGCCATCGAATGCCCCGTAAGTGTGGGTGTTGAGGTACCCGCGCCAGCACTTAGAGGGCATCCGATGAGTTACTTGGGGTTGTCGAGTGCGTCATCCTCGGCGTCGGTGTCGACGTTGCGGATGACCTGCGGCTTCTGATTGCGCGTCGCGAGCTCCGCAGCAACCTGGTCGCGCAGTTTGCGGAAGAAAATGTACGACAGGGCGAAGCCTGCGATCGCTGCGATAACCGCCGCGAGAAAGGGGTTCATCCCGGTAAGGAGCAGGAGGGCGAGGGCTACGGCGAAGATCGCCAAACGCACAATCGTGTACTTGATCCAGGGACGCACCACGACAGTTTAGGTTCTCTGCCAGTGAGCGGCTTGCGCGCCTACAATTACCAGCATGGTGCGCTTCGACATACTGTTCGTTCTAGTCGAACTCGGCCTGCTGATCTTCTGCCTCGTCGACTGCATTTCGATCTACGACTCACGAATCAAGGTCCTGAACAAAATCTCCTGGGTGTTCATCATCATCCTGTTGCCGATCCTCGGGCCGATCCTGTGGTTGACGGTCGGGAAGGTGCGCAAGGGCGACTCTTCCGAGCGACTGCGCACTTCACTGCCGCCTGTCGCACCAGACGATGACCCGACGTTCCTCAAGAACGCGGGCAGGTACGAAGATCAGGATGCCCGGATCCGTCGACTAGAAGCGGAGCTTAAAGCTCTCAACGATGAGAAGTCCGACGAATGATTCGCCGGCTACCGCCTATGCGGTAGCCCTCTTCGATGAGTTCGCCCGACTTGGTCTTCGTGACGTCGTGCTGTGCCCCGGCTCCCGTTCGCAGGCGATCGCCCTGGTCGCTGCGGAGTACGAACGGCTCGGCCTCATTCGCCTTCATGTGCGAATCGACGAGCGCGTCGCCGGATTTCTCGGCATAGGTCTTGCCGTGGAGACGGGGCTGCCGGTCGTGGTGGCGATGACCTCCGGCACTGCGGTCGCGAATTTGCACCCCGCCGTGCTCGAGGCGCATCACGCCGGGGTGCCGCTCATCGTCGTCAGTTCGGATCGGCCCGCAGCGCTGCGTGGCATTGGGTCTAACCAGACGACGGATCAGGCGGGCCTTTTCGGCTCGGCTGTGCCTTTCGCTCGGGACGTCGCGGCCCCGATCGGAGTTCCAGGCGAGACGGATGACGCTGCCGCGCTCGCCCGGGACGCGTGGGCCGCGGCCCGCGCCCGACGTCCCCAGCCCGTGCAACTCAACCTCGCGTTCACGGAGCCACTGTCGTCGCCTGTCACTCTGCCCGATTCTGAGGCGGACTGGAGCGCGGAGGTCGATGAGCTCATCGAACCGGCTGCGTTCGAGCTGACTGCCGCGCCGGCCACGGTGGTCATCGCTGGTGCTGACGCCGGACCGCGTGCCGAGGAAGTCGCACGCGAACTCGGGGCGCCGCTGCTGGCCGAAGTATCGAGCGGTGCACACTTCGGCCCCAACCTGGCTGTCGCCTACCGGTCGCTGCTCGACACCGCGAATTTCGGCGACCGCGTGGAGCGCGCAATTGTGTTCGGGCACCCGACCCTTAGTCGCGAAGTGCCAGCGCTGCTGCAGCGCGAGGGTGTGACCACAATCGTCGTGCGGGGCCGGGCGGCAGAAGACTACAACCCCGGGCGGCGCGCTGTTACCGTCGTCGACGCCGTGAACGTGGTCGGAGAGCCGGATGAGTCGCCGACGGCGCGATCGTGGCTTGGGCGTTGGGTGGCGACATCCCGAGCTCTGCTCGAACCCGCACCGTCGCCCTCGGCCGCGGAACTGGGCAACGCCGAGTTCGCGCGTCGTGAGCTCGCAGCCATCCGGGAGCCCGTCGACCGCCGGATGCTTGTCGAGGCGGTGTGGCGCGCGACCTGGCCACACGATCGGCTGGTGCTCGGGGCATCCAGACTCATTCGTGTCGCCGATGAATTCGTGCCGGGCAAGCGCATCACAGTGCACGCCAACCGCGGGCTCGCCGGCATCGACGGAACGATCGCCACCGGCATCGGGATCGCGCTCGGCAGCGAATCGGATGGCACCACTCGCGTTCTGCTCGGCGACCTCGCCGCGCTGCACGACGCTGGCGCGCTCCTGTTCAGCGTCGGCGAGACGCGCCCACGGATCCAGGTCATCGTCGGCAACGACGGCGGGGGAACCATCTTCGACTCGCTCGAGGTTGCGGCATCCGCCCCGCAGGACGCCCTCGACCGGGTGTTGCTCACGCCCCAGCAGGTGTCGTTCGAGGCGCTGGCCTCTGCGTACGGCTGGACCTACCTGCGCGCGACCAATCGCGGCGAACTCGACCAGGCGCTGACCGCGTCGATGGAGCCGACCCTCATCGAGGTGCCGCTGGAGCGGTAGGCGCCGCCGCCGCACTCTCCCTGGCCTGCTCGGCCGACCCGTTGTGCGCATAACTCAGGCAGTATTTCTGCGCGGCGAGGTCGAAGTCCGGGATTGCGCGGAGCGGAGCGCGCCGTGCACAATCCGGCATGAGTTATGCGCAGGGGAGCGACAGAAGCGCGCGATCAACTACTAATCTCGGCCCATGAGCATCGAAAGCAAGCTGCGAGCGAGCGCCGCGACGCGACTCGCGGACATCGACCCATCATCCACTCCCGGCTTTGGGGGCGGTGAGGATGACGCGTCCAAAGAGCTCGCGAAGGGTGTCGCCGAGATCGGCGACCACCAGGAGCGGCTCTACGCCGAAAGCATGTCTGGCGGCCAGCGCAGCGTGCTTCTCGTGCTCCAGGGCATGGACACCTCGGGCAAGGGCGGCACGGTCGAGCACGTGCTCAAGGGGGTCGACCCGCACGGGCTCAAGATCCACGCGTTCAAGGCACCGACGGCGGAGGAGCGGCAGCACGACTTCCTGTGGCGGGTGCGGCCGCAGCTTCCGCCGCCCGGGTTTCTCGGCGTCTTCGATCGATCCCACTACGAGGATGTCCTCATCGCGCGCGTGCACGAACTGGCGACACCGGATGTGATCGAGCAGAGGTACGGGGCGATCATCGACTTCGAGACGCAGCTCGCCGCCGCTGGCACGACCATCATCAAGGTGATGCTGCACATCAGCCCGGGCGAGCAGAGGAAGCGGCTGCTCGCGAGACTCGACGACCAATCCAAGCAGTGGAAGTTCAATCCCGAGGACGTCGACGAGCGTGGCTACTGGTGGCAGTACCAGGAGGCGTACGAGATCGCGATCGACCGCACTTCGACCGAGACAGCGCCGTGGTACGTGGTTCCGGCAGATCACAAGTGGTTTTCGCGGCTCGCGGTTCAAGACATCCTGTTGACGCACCTGAAAAAGCTGAACGCGCAGTGGCCAGCCCCGACCTACGACGTTGCGGTCCAGCGGGAGCGCGTCAAGGCGAGCGAGCTCTAGCCGCTTACGCGAACGCGTCGATCACCGGCCGAAACTTCATGCGCGTCTCGGCTAGTTCCTTCTCCGGATCCGAATCCGCGACGATACCTGCGCCCGCCCATGCCGTGATATGTCCGTCTTCCGAGACTTGCGCGGAGCGCAGCGCAATCGCCCACTCACCGTCGCCGTCCGCGCCCACCCAGCCGACGGGTCCGGCGTAGCGACCGCGGTCGAAGCCTTCAAGCTCTGAGATCAGCGACAACGCGGCGGCGGTCGGAGTGCCAGCGACGGCGGCAGTCGGATGCAGCGCGGCAATCAGGTCAAGCGACGAAGAGCCGTCGGTCAGCTCGCCCTCGACATCGCTCGCCAAATGCCAGAGATTGGGAAGCTTCAGCGTGAACGGCTGCTCGCTGAAGGTGACGTTTCTGGCGTGTGGCGTCAGGGATGCGAGCAGGCTGTGGAGCGCGAACTCGTGCTCGTCGAGGTCTTTCGCGCTGGTGGCGAGCGTCGCGGCAGAGCCCTGATCCGCTATCGGGTCGACGCCTCGTGGTGCGCTGCCGGCCAGCACGCGCGCCGTCACAACACCGTGGGATGCGGTGATGAGGGTCTCCGGGCTTGAGCCGATGAGGCCGTCGACCGCGAAGGTCCAGGTGTCTGGGTAACCCTCGGCGAGCTCGCCGAGCAGCACTCGCAGGTCGGCACCGGGCGGCAGCTGCCCGAACATTTCCCGCGCGAGCACAACCTTGCTGAGCTCGCCAGCACGCAGATGCACCAGCGCCGCCTCGACTGCGCGCACGTACGCGGCGCGGTCGAGCGTGCCGAAGTCGAACTTCACGCTGAAGTCGGAGCCGAGCGGTGACTCGACAGGCGGTTCGACGGTTCCCACCCGAGTCACCCAACTCACGCCGTCGCGTCGACCGATGATGATCGACGGCACGATCAGCACGGATGTCGCGGCCGACGAGTCTGCGAAGGCGAAGGCCCCGAGTGCAACCAGCCCGGTGCCGGGCAGCCCGATCGGATCGTCGACCCGTGCGGCGGCCGCGACGCGTTTCCATGCGGCCGCGGCATCCTGAAACCGGTTGGGCCCGGAAAACGAGAGCCGGAGCGCCTCACCGACGCCGGCGATGCCCTGGCCGCGGCGCACGAAGACCAGTGGATGTCGCGGATCGACCAGCGGCACCAGGGGACGAATGTCGTCCACCCGCTCGGTCCTGACGACCAGTGCGGGGATTTCCCCCGCGGTCTCACTCACGTAACGACAGTAGTACGAGAAATGATCGCCAAGCCTTTCTCAGTACACTGGAAACGTGGGTAAGGCCGATCTGAACAAGCAGCCGGATGAGGTTGCTGGCATGTTCGACGGCGTAGCCAAGCATTACGACCGCACCAACGCCGTGCTCTCGGTCGGCAATGCGTACCTCTGGCGGGTCGCCACCGTTCGCGCGGTCGCACCGCAGGCGGGCGAACGCATTCTCGATCTGGCTGCGGGCACCGGCACCAGTTCGGTCGCGCTGTCCCACACAGGCGCCAAGGTCATCGCCGTCGATTTCTCTCCCGGCATGATCGAGGAGGGTCGCCGCAAGCACAAGAACATCGAGTTCATCCAGTCCGACATCGTGAAGTTGCCGTTTGGTGATGACGAGTTCGACGCCGTGACCATCAGCTTTGGCCTACGGAACGTGCAGGATCCCAAGGCGGCGCTCGCAGAAATGTACCGAGTGCTTAAGCCGGGCGGACGCGTCGTCATTTGCGAGTTCTCGAAGCCACCCAGGGCGATCTTCCGTGCGGGCTACCAGACGTACCTGCGGTACGTGATGCCCACGATCACCGCGGCGGTGAGTTCGAATCCGCAGGCGTACATCTACCTGGCCGACTCGATCAGGGACTGGCCGGACCAGGGCCAACTGAGCCAGTGGATTCGCGGAGCGGGTTTCATTCGCGTGGCCTACCGCAATCTCACTTCCGGAGTTGTTGCGTTGCACCGCGGGCGCAAGCCGGTTGATGCCGCGGTCCTCGCCTCCGTCGCGAAGCGCAGGCGGGTCGCGACCCGTAAGCCCGGTGCCTCCTCCGCGCCCGATGCCCCAGTCTCGTGACACGGACCCCCAACAGAATCGATTTTCCCAGTGACTTCGAGCGCACCAGTAGCTCGCCGGCGTAACACGCTGAGCTCATCCCTCGGGCTCGGCGAGAAGCTTTTCGCCTCGAGCGACGAGCGCAAGTTCGCGCAGGCCATCGAAGACGGTCTCGCAGCCGTCGAGGTCGGCCTGCTCAAGGAGATGTCGTTCTCGGATGACCTCGCGGATGTCACCAGTCGCTACCTGCTCGACGCCGGCGGCAAGCGCGTTCGGCCCGTCCTGACGCTCCTCACCGCACAACTTGGCGATGGCAACAATGACGCGGTGATCGCGGCAGCGCAGGGCGTCGAGATCACGCACCTCGCGTCCCTGTACCACGACGACGTCATGGACGAGGCGCAAATGCGCCGTGGCGTGCCGTCCGCGCAAACCGTGTGGGGCAACTCTGTCGCGATCCTGACCGGCGACCTGCTGTTCGCGCGCGCAAGCAAGATCGTGGCGACCCTCGGGGAACGAGCCATCCAGCTGCAGGCCGACACCTTCGAGCGTCTCTGCCTCGGCCAGTTGCACGAGACCATCGGTCCTCGTGCGGGCGAGGACCCGATCGAGCACTACCTGAAGGTGCTCGCGGACAAGACCGGTTCACTCATAGCGACCGCCGGCCAGGTCGGTGTCATCTTCTCGAACGCGTCTGAGGACTACGTTCGGCCGGTGGTCGAGTTCGGCGAGCGCATCGGTGTCGCCTTCCAACTGATCGACGACGTCATCGATCTGGCTCCCGGTGAAGACGACACCGGCAAGACTCCCGGAACCGACCTGCGCGCGGGTGTCGCCACCCTTCCGCTGCTCTATCTGCGGCGCATGGCAGTGGACGATCGGGATGCCGCGGATCTCCTAGCGCGAATCGACCGGGACGTGACATCCAGCAGCTTGCCGGAGACGTCCGATCTGGCCGATGCCATCGCGGAACTGCGAGATCATGAGGTCACCCGGATGACGCTCGCCGAGGCACACCGCTGGTCGGCCGACGCGGTTGCGGCGCTCGCGCCGCTGCCAAAAGGCCCGGTGAAGAAGGCCCTCACCAAATTCGCCGATACCATCGTCGATCGTTCGAGCTAACCCGTGACTGTTCGTGGCGGGAGAAACAACCCCCTCCGGCGGGAGAAACTAACCCGCGGCGGGAGCTACAACTCCCGCCGCCAGACAATATCCCCCGCCAACTGAAACCGATCTACGCACCGAAAGAGGAACACGTTTGACCAAGCTGAGGCTGGCCATCGTCGGCGCAGGACCCGCCGGGATCTATGCAGCGGACATCCTGCTCAAGACCGAGCGTCTGTTCGACGTTTCGATCGACCTGTTCGAGCAGCTTCCGGCACCGTACGGTCTCGTTCGCTATGGCGTCGCCCCGGATCATCCCCGCATCAAGGGCATCATCACGGCGCTGCGCGAGGTCCTCGACACCGGACGGATTCGCCTCTTCGGTAATGTGCTGTACGGCCGCGACATCACGCTCGACGACCTCAAGAAGCACTACAACGCCGTCATCTTCTCCACCGGAGCGATTCGGGACGCCAACCTCGAAATTCCGGGCGTCGATCTCGAAGGCAGCTACGGCGCCGCAGACTTCGTCAGCTGGTACGACGGGCACCCGGACGTCCCACGCGAATGGCCGCTTGAGGCGCGCGAGGTCGCGGTCATCGGCAACGGAAACGTCGCACTCGATGTCGCCCGCATGCTCGCGAAACACGCGGATGACTTGCTGCCGACGGAGATTCCGGCGAACGTGTACGACGCGCTCAACGCATCCCCCGTCACCGACGTTCACGTGTTTGGGCGACGCGGCCCCATGCAGGTGAAGTTCACGCCGCTCGAGCTGCGCGAGCTCGGTGAACTGAACGACGTCGACATGATCGTTCACGACGAAGACTTCGACTACGACGAGGCATCACGGGCCGCGATCGAGTCGAACAAGCAACTGCTGGTCATCGACCGCGTGTTCACGCAGTGGCGAAGCCGCGAGGTCGGCTCCGCGAGTCGTCGGCTGCACCTGCACTTCTTCGCGAAGCCGGTCGAGGTGCTTGGCGCCTCAGGAGCCGTGACGGGGTTTCGTTGGGAACGCACGGAACCGGATGGCGCGGGCGGGGTTCGTGGTACGGGGGAGTTCCGCGAACTTCCCTTGGGGGCCGTGTATCGCGCGGTCGGCTACTTCGGATCGCCGCTGGATGGCATCCCGTTCGACGAGAAGCGCGGCGTCGTGCCGAACCGCGAAGGGCAAGTGCTCGACGACCACGATCGCACCATGCCCGGAATCTACGTGACGGGCTGGATCAAGCGCGGACCCGTCGGCCTCATCGGCCACACGAAGAGCGACGCGATGGAGACCATCCAGCACGTGGTGAACGACCAGGCCAACTGGTGGGCTCCAGCGCATCCGGACGAGGCGTCGATTGTGGAGCTGCTCGCCGAGCGCGGCATCGAGTACACGAACCTCGACGGCTGGCACAACCTGGACGAGTTCGAGCAGGCGCTCGGTCGGCCGCAGGGCCGCGTGCGCATCAAGGTCGTGCCCCGCGACGAGATGGTGCGCGCGAGCAACGGGTAGCCGCTCTCGGTTGAGTTCGCTCCTAAATCGTTGGTTGAGCAGCGGGCCGCAGGCACGCGTAGCGAAACCTGGTTGAGCGTTCCGAGAACTCCAAAAGCGGCATGGACTGGCATGCCTGTGGCCCGGTTTCGTGAGCATGTGGCCGTTTTCGGCGCGATCGCTCCGGCTCAACCCTCATTTCGGTGCGGGAGCATTCGTCGACAGGATGCACGGCTCCGAAACGACCAAAATCTCCTGTGGAGGGTGCCGAACAGTCATTCCATCCTGTCGACGTGCCAAAACCACCTTGATCGCGGCCAAGTCTGTGCGAAACTGGCCGCCGGCATGCCAGTCCATGCCGCTTTTGGCTTTTTCGGGACGCTAGAGCCCGGTTTCGATACGCGTCGCTGCGCGGTGCTACTCAACCAACGAAGAGGCGCTAGACGTCGATGGTGCGCGGCAGCATCCTGCGCGCGATCTTGCGGCAGGGCTCCTCGATCAACCGCCACAGCACCCAGGCGAACGCCCACGCCGCGACGATGACGCCGATCGTGATCGTGTCGACCAGCAGAGGGCCGCTGACGTGCGCGAGCACGATGATGCCGAGACCGATGACCAGAGCGTGCGAGAGGTACAGCGCGAACGACGCTCGTCCGCCTACCTGCAGCGGTCGCGTGGAAAGTAGCCATGCGAGAGGATCGCGTTTGCCGACGGCCAGTCCGGCGATGACCAGCACGAAGAACGGCAGCACGAGAATCGTCGAGCTGCGGCCGATGTAGTCCACGCCGTTGTGGAAGAGAGCTTGGCCGGTGCGCACCCACGGTGTCTGATCGACGGCGGTGATCACGTAGATGAGGGCGATTGCGGCGGCCGACGCGACCGTCGCCAACGGGAAGCGGATGGGACGATCATCCGCCAGCCGCGTGCGAAGCAGGATGGCGAGAAGCGCACCGATCCAGAACTCCGTGATGACCCGAATTGCCATGACGCCCGGGTCGATGATCTGGCCGTTCGTCGCGAACAGCAGGATCGAGTCATCCTGCATCGTGCATCCGATGATCATCATCGGGATGGTCAGCACAGCGATCAGGGTGATGATCGTGCGACGGCTTGCCACGAGCGCGAACCGGGCGAGAACCACGACGCCAACGGAGAAGACCAGGTACGCGAGCCACTCGGCGCTGATCGACCAGTCGAGCCCGTTCCAGTTCAGCGCCTGCGGCAACCAGGCCTGAATGAGCAGGAGATGTTCGACGAGCTCGCCCGCGTTCGCCTGCGCAGCGTAGACGGGATCGTGCGTCGTCGCGTACTGGAATACGAAGTACAGGCCGAACAGGAGCAGCACGAAGGCGGTCAGCGGCCACACGCGCCCCAGCCGTAGCCAGAGAAAGCCGAGCGCTTTGCGCCAGTTGTAGCCATCGGAGAGCTTGTCGAAGTGGGTGTACGTGAGGATGAAGCCACTCAAGATGAAGAACAGGTCTACGCCGAGATAGCCGACATTCATGAGTGGCGCGAAGATGTGGAGCGCCGGGAAGGCATCAAGCAGCTGTCCCCGAAAGTGACGAGTGAACACCCAAAACGCGGCTAATGCGCGAATCCCTGTCAGCGCGGGCAACTGGCGGCGGGGAAACAAAGGATTCACGCGTGGAGTCTACCGATCACCAGCTGCCAGACCGGCCGCGCGGGATTGGGTGGCTAGCGGTAGCGCGAGCCTGCAAAGGACATGATGGAATTGCCGGGTGGCTGTGAAACCAGTGAGCGAAAATCGCGTCGAGTCGAACCCGGAGAAGCCGAGTGGCGTGCCTGGTTGGCTTCGGGTCGTGATTCCCGTCGTCCTGATTCTGGTGTGGCTGGCAATCGGCGGGATCGGCGGCCCGTTCTTCGGCAAGATCAGCCAGGTCTCAAGCAACGACGCGACAAGTTACCTTCCGGCCAGTTCGGATGCGACGAAGGTGCAGAACCTCGAGGTGAAATTCGCCGACAAGAAGGTGCTGCCCGGCGTCGTGCTCTTCGCGCGCGACGGTGGACTCACTACCGCGGACAAGAGCTTCGTCAACGGCCGAATCGACGCGATCAAGGGATTGGATGGTGTCAGCTCTGGCACCTCGCCGGCGATCGCCTCGAAAGATGGCCAGGCGCTTCAGGTCGTCGTTCCGGTGAAAGACAACTCCAACCTCGACGCGACGGTCGCGAACATCCGAACGACTATTGCAGCCGGCGCGCCGGCGGGTCTCCATAACTACGTGACCGGCCCGGCCGGCCAGATCGCCGATCTCGGCAGCGCGTTTGCGGGAATCGACGGCATCCTTCTGCTTGTCGCGATTCTCGCGGTGCTGGTCATCCTGATCATCGTCTACCGCTCGCCGCTGCTGCCGATTCTCGTTCTGCTGACCTCGATCTTCGCGCTGTGCGGCGCCATCTTCGTGATCTGGAACCTGGCGAAGGCGGGCGACGTCGCCCTCAACGGGCAGGTGCAGGGCATCTTGTTCATCCTTGTGATTGGGGCGGCTACCGACTATTCGCTGCTCTACGTGTCGCGCTATCGGGAAGCGCTGCGCGACTACGAGGGGCGATGGGATGCGACGGTCGCGGCCTTTAAGGGTTCGT
>DASXNG010000235.1:0-2238 GCA_036495225.1 Galbitalea sp. | reverse complement strand
ACTGCCCAAACGGAGTCCGCTCGGCTCCCTCTTCACCGAGAAGAGAGTCACGCCGTTCCCGGACGATGTCCTCAGTAACGTCCGCCAGAGTGCGTAGGGCGGCGAGAACCTCGAGCGACGCGTCCAGGAGTCGGACTTTCGCCTCGGCGTCGAACAGACCGACCGTCCGGTTGCGGCCCTGGCGCCTGCCTGTGGCACCCGCGCGCTCTCCGCTTCCTGCCCCATGGCGGGCGAGCAACCTGGTGAGGGAGTCGCGTTCACGCATGGTCGGCTCCGGAGAAGACGACCTCGAGCAGGTCGTGGTTGACGCCCGCTCGAAGGACTTGACGATCGCCGAACGCGTCGGGCAGCGCAATCACGCGGCGGTGCGTGCCCAGGCCGATCGTGAGCTCGGTGCCCTGCCGCTCGATCGAGATGTCGCCTCGCTCGATGCCGCCAACGGGAATACGGACGACTGCGTTCTGGCCGTCGCTGCTGATGGTCACAGCCCCCTGGGTGGACATGCGCTCCAGCGGGTCGACGTCGCCGTAGAGCTCGAGGCCCACCTCCGCCAGGTCCTCAGAGCCGATGGGCTCGCGTGGTCGTAGCTGGGCGTGAGCTTGTGGCAGCGGAGAAAAGGCCTCGTCGATCCGCTTGAGCTGGAGGACCTGATTCGCGTGCCACGTCTCGAGCAGAGGCGAGCCGAGGTCGGCGCCGAGCACCCGGTTCACGAGCACCGCGTCGACCGGGTATCCGTACAGGGCGAGGTAGGACATGGTCCGCTGCCCCTCGGCCACGACCAAGTGCTCGGGCGTGACGACGATGCGCGCCGTTGTCACCGCAGTCTCAAGCGTCGAGCGGAACCCTGACAGCTGGGATGTCAGGTCCGTGACAGAGGTCAGGACGCGGTCATCCGGAGCGTTGATCGAGAACGTGCGCTCGATATTGCGTCTGACGCGCGAGCGGATCATCCCGCTCTTGCCGAAGATTCTGGCCAGGTACCAGTCGAGGACGTCGGGCAATGACAAAAGCCGCAGGCTGTCGGCACTCGGGGCACAGTCGACCACGAGTCCCCGCCACATCCCTTCGCGAGCAAAGTCCCGGAGGCGGGCGAGTGCCAGAAGCTGATCAAGACCGGGAAGCACGAGGAGCTCAGCTGCGTGCAGGCGATCGAGGTCGACCACGTCGAGGAGCTCGGCCAAGTACTCCGAGATCGTCGACCACGACCGTTGCAGTTCATGACGACCGTCGAGCTGCACGGCATCGAGATTGGGTGCCACTTCCGCTGGCTCGCATCCAACCTCGGTGCCGAGGGCCTCCGCCAACGAGTGCGCGGCGTCCGTTGAAGCGACGAGCACTCGCCCCGATTCACGTCTTGCCGCAGTCACCGCGGTGGCAGCCGAGAACGTTGTCTTCCCCACGCCCCCTTTGCCCATCATCAGAACGATCCGCATCTACCCTCCTGTTTCCAATCTCTTGACCAACTAGGCGATTGCCGGGGAGTGACGACTTCCCCATACGGTCGCTCCACTTCGTGCTACGTCCTCCAGGTGCGAGCGACACAACACAACAAGCTCGTTCTCGGTCATCGTTCTGGCGCGCACTCGCAAGCCTGCGGCGCGCAGACCGACGGAACGTTCCAGCGCGGCATCGAACGACTCGTCGGCGGCCTCGGTCGCAGGCATTGCCGGCATGCCGGCACGCCAAAGCATGATCGTGAACGCAGCGTCGTCCTGGCCCCGGGCGGCGAGTATCCGGGACGCTTCGTAGTAGAACTGCGATCGCTGGGACCGAATGCCGGATGCCAGCAACAGCTCGAGAACCTCTAGGAGTCCTTGCGCGGCACCAGGCAGGTCGTCAAGACGGCGCCTCAGGCTCGACCACTCCAGAAGACCGAGACTCAGATTCCACCTGCTTCCCACGCTGCCGGCCGCGTCCATCGCTTGCTCGAAGGCGACACAGGCCGCGCCGGGATCCGCATCCGACAGGACGCGACCCAGGCAGTACATCGCCCAGTGTGTGCAGTCTGGGTTGTTCAGGTCCCGGGCGATCGAAATGGCTCGATCAGCGTCACGCGTCGCTCCGGGGAGGTCGCCGAGCGTCAATCGGCCGATGGCCGAGAACCCGAAGCTGTTGATCTGCCAGAACTGATCCCCGCTCTGCCTGCCGTAAGCGACGATCGCGTCGAGGTGCTCAGGGACTTCGCCGAGCCGTCCGAGATAGGCCTTGGCATCGATGAGCGCGAGGTGGGCCCACAGC
>DASXNG010000234.1:0-4402 GCA_036495225.1 Galbitalea sp. | reverse complement strand
AACGTAACGCCAATACCCGCGCCCTCCGCGCAGCGGTGACCACCGGTCCTCTGTTGTGAAACGCAGAGCGGATGTGCGGGTGTCGTCGGGTCTGGTCCGCTCGCCGAGCGACATGCCAGTGCCGACGATCGTGTGCAACGGCAAGCGCCGCTCGTACCGAAACCGGTAGCCGCCGTTGTCGAGCTCTTCGGTCGGCGTAATCGAAGTGAACCTGAGGTCCCAACGCGGGTGCTGGGATGGCTCCTGGGTGAGCTGCCAGACCCTCTCCATGCGACTGCGGATGCCGATCTCGACGTAAATTTCTCGTCTCGCGAGCTGTGGACTCATTGCTGCACCTTCGGCAGGTCTGCGTAGCGCGGCGCATTGGCATCATGCCGACGTGTGCCCTTGAGCCATCGTGCGATCCTCAGGTCCTGCCATCCGAACCGCCCAGCGTTCGGAAGGGCGGCTTGAATGCTTTCGCGAGTGAAGCCGTGCGTGGGTCGAATCTCTGGCTGTGCTTCGGGGGCCCAGGGCGCGGGTTCGCTGACGCCCTCGGCCAGCATCAACGCCTGAGCTTTGGCAACCAGCGGCACGATCATGAGCCACTCGGTGAGCTGCGCGAGCACGCGAATCGACCAGACCGGCACGGCGATGAAGAGAGGATGACGGCCGACGGCGTCGGCGATGCGTCGGACCGCATCACCGAGAGGCAATTCTTCTGCGCCCATCACCGCGACAGTGGGCTCAGCAATCCGGCCTTCAGCAGCGGCGATCAACACGTCGACGAAGTCGTCGATCGGAATCGGACGGACGGTGTGTTCGCGGTATCCGACGGTGGCGAAGATCGGCCAGGTCTTCACGGCGCGGCTCACGTGGTCGACCATGTGGTCGCCGTGTCCGTACATCATCGACGCCTTCAGGATGGTGTGGCTGATTCCCGAATGACGGATGAGCTCTTCCGCTGCCCACTTCGTCTCGTGGTAGCCCGAGCCGCAGTTCGGGCGGGCGCGCAGGAAGCTGACCATCACGATCCGCTTCACTCCGGCGAACTTTGCGGCCTCGACGACCGCGCGCGTTCCTTCGACGTGCACGCGTTGGAACGTCTGGTCACCGATCTCACGGTTGATGCCGGCGGCGTGTACGACGACGTCGCATCCAGTGAAGGCCTTGGCGAGTTCATCAACGTTGCCGACATCAACACCTGTGCGACGCGAGATCACCACCGTGTCTTCTGGGGCGAGTCGAGCGGCGAGATGGCCGCCCACAAATCCGGTTCCGCCGGTGATCGCGATGCGCATTGTTCAGTCCTTACCTGATTCGCTGTTTGAGGAGCGAGATCAGTATTGCGCTATTTTCGAACATGTTCAATAATTATTTTGAACAAGTTCAGAAAACGCAGGATGGACCGAGGCTCATCCTTCGACCGCCCTGACGAGTAGGGGAGAGACACCGATGGCTAAGAGCGATGACACTCGGGCAAAGATCACTGAGACGGCGATCGAGTCGTTCCGCGAGCGGGGTTACGACCAGACCACGATTCGGTTGATCGCCGACGAGGCCGGCATCTCGGTTGGCAACGCGTACTACTACTTCCCGACCAAGAACCATCTAGTGCAGGAGCTGTACCTGCGCGTGCAGGGCGACCATCTCGAGCGCGTGCACGCCGCGTTTGGCTCGTCCACCGACATTACGAAGCGGCTGGAAATCGCACTCCTGTGCGGTCTGGATGCGACAGGCCCGTACCACGATTCCGCGCCCGGATTCCTGGCCGCAGCTATCGCGCCAACGTCTGCAGTGAGCCCGTTCGGCCCGGATGCCGCCGAACCTCGCGCTATGGCCATCCAGGTTTTCCAGGAGGTTGTCGACGGAAGCACGAACACGATCCCTGCAGACCTCAAACGGCAACTGCCAGAACTGCTCTGGCTCGCCTACATGGGGCTCACGCTCTTCTGGGTCTACGACAACTCCGAAGGACAGACCAAGAGCCGCGCACTGGCCCGGGGAGCGTCAAAGCTCTTCGGGACCGTGCTTCCTCTCGCACGGCTCCCTTTCGCGCGCGGCCCATTGAACCAGTTGCTCGACCTCATACGAACAGCCCAGTCGTGATGCGCGTGGACCTCATGGACTATTCGGCGGCGTCCTGAACCTCGTTGTCCAACGCCTTGTCATCGACGGCGAGTTCCTTCGTGGTCACCTTCGTGGCCTTCCCGAGCAGCTTCTGCACCTGCTCGGCGTCTTCCGGATCCGCGACGATCACGATGCCAGCGCTGCCGGCATCCAGAGTCTCGCTGATCGCCTTGAGATCCTCGGCGGATGACTTATTCGAAATGTGTCCCGCGATCGCACCGATACCGGCACCAGCGCCACCACCGACCAGGAGCGCCCCGCCGAGAGCGACAGCCGGGAACAGCGCGACTAGGAGGCCGCCCGCGAGACCCACCGCAAGTCCGGTTCGGCCACCATGATGCTTGGTACCGTCATCCCGCTTAGGAATCGAGACCTTGCCTTCCTTGTCGCGGACGACGACCGCTGCGTCGAAATCTGCGTGCTTCCCTGCGGCCTTGTAGAACGCGTGCAACTGGTCGAAGTCCCCGACCGCTTCCTCTTCGCTCGCATACTGTGCCGCGATCGCGACATACGCCTTGTCGGCCATTCGTAACTTCCCGTCTTCCGCCCCGGCACCCGGCCGGCTGCAATAACTGCCGCAAGTGGTGCGGCACCCATGGGAAGCTTCAGGCTGCGCGAGAGGAGAGGCATCATCCTGACGGGGTGAGTCAATCGTTCGATGGAACTTGCCGTTTCCTCCTTCTTGAGCCGCTGCGCTTCTCCTATGGTTGGCGCATGTCGAAAGCTCGCACGCAACTCCGTTTCGCGGTCGAGCCGGTCGTTGCCGTGTTGTTCTTTCTTGCATGGTTTGGAGCCAATCGAGCAAGCATGGTCACCTACGTCCCGGTGCGGGACGACACCTTCACCACGGGACCCTACGCGGTCGCGGTGGCTGTCGGCTTTGCGTTCGCGATCGCTCTCTGTCGGGTGAGTCCTATCGCGGCGTTCTCGATCGTGGGAGGACTTCTCCTCGCGCAGACCCTTTTCTGGCCAGCCCGATTCTCACAGGTGAGCTGGGATGCCTACCTTGGATTGTTGTTCCTGAGCCTGGCCGCGGCGATCTTCGGCGGACGGCTGTTCCGTTGGATCGCCCTCGGACTGTCCATCGTGTACGCGACTGCCGTCAGCGCGCTACTCAACTTTCCCGAATTGTCGATGTCCGGAAGGTGGGGCACAATCAACGGCCTACCCCACAGCGCCCTAGCGATGATGCAAGGTTTCGTTATCTGGGCGGTTGTGGTGTGCGGGCTCGTGGTCGGTGCCTGGTTCGTCGGTCGAGCGATTAGGCTCCGAACTCGGGGCGCGCGGCTCGCTCCGAAAGCTGCGTCCGACGACGTGCGAGCTCACGACGCATCCGCGATTGAGGGTCTGTCCGAACGGGAGCGGGACATCTTCCTGCTCGCGGCCGAGGGTCTGACCAACCGCGAAATCGCACAGCGTGCGTCGATCGCGGAGTCGACCGTCAAGTCCCACCTCAACTCAATCTCGACCAAGCTCGGACTCGCATCACGGGCGCAGCTGGTTGCGTACGCTTACCGGACGGGAATCCTCCACCCGACTTCTCGGGGCTAGTTGACGTTCGCTCACGACGGTGGGTCGCCGCGATAGTGTGTCCAATCATGTCGCGCCAGTGGATAGTCAGTTGGTGCGACCGCACGCCTGTCGGCCGCTCGAATCACGGTGTTTTGTCTCTACGAGGCACTACTTCTCTTTGGATTGCTCTGCATTGTGCGTACGATCGCGACACATATCCGGCCGGGACATACGCCCTGGATACTAGTCATCGCATTCTTCGCGCTCTGCCTGTCGCAACCGCTTGTCGTCGCATTCGCGCGACTCCGAAAGATCTGACCGGCCTCACGTCTGGCCCCCGCGCCGTCGTCAGTCCTGACGCGGCTTCGCGAGCGGCTCCCGCCACCGCCCCAGCATGAGCACCGCCGCCCCATAGAACACCGCGCCGATGCAGGCGAACCAGAAGTTCAGGAACCACTGCAGGATCAGCAGCGCAGGAATGAACGTGAGCACGACCGAGAGTGCGACGACCCAGGTCGGCGGCGTCGCCGTGACCTCGCGCGGTGTCTCAAAGCGCCCGACGAGGAATGACAGCCCAAAGAGTGCGAGCAGAACGAGCACGTACATTGCTGGCCTCGACCACCACCACGCGGCCGACGCCGGCTCGGGGCTGGCGCCCGGGATGAGCAGCGCGATGCCGGACAGGATGATGATGATCGGCAGGTGCCACAGGTAAATGGTCATCAGCCGCGAGCCGACGACAAACACAACGGTCTGCGCGGGTTTGGTCCGCATGAGGGCA
>DASXNG010000233.1:0-31358 GCA_036495225.1 Galbitalea sp. | reverse complement strand
TCTGGCCAGGCGACAGTTGGCGGCGGCGGCTCCCTCGTGGCGGGCTACCCCGACCAGTCGCTGCTGACGTACACGCAGTGGCTGTACGAGCGAGGGTTCAACGACTTCCAGCTGGGGTATGCCTCCGCGCTCGCCGTACTGCTGTTCGTTGTATCCGGACTCGTTCTCGTCATCCTGCTGCGCAAAGTCAAGGGCTTCATGCCAGAGGAGGCCAGCCTGTGAGCGCGCTACTCGCACCACGGATTCGGGAACCTCAAGGACCGACATCGACTCAGCTAATTGTGAGCCCGCGCAACCGGCATCGAGTGCGCCGGGTGCTGGCCTGGATCGGCGAACATATCGTGCTTGTCACGCTCGCGATACTGTTCCTGTCGCCCGTCGTCTTCGTCTTCCTGACCTCCGTCATGACGACGAATCAGACGCTGACCGCGAGCATCTGGCCGCAGCCGTGGACCTGGCAGAACTACCTGGACGCGTTCGAGAAAGTCCCGCTGCTGCAATGGTTCGGCAATTCGGCCTTCTATGCGGTGAGCGCGACGCTGCTCATGCTGCTCTCGTCCATTCCGGCCGCGTATGTGCTCGCGCGCATCCGCTTTCGCGGCGCGAGCATTGTCTTCGTTGCGATCATCGTCGCGATGCTGCTGCCCCCACAGGTCACGGCCGTGCCCGTGTACGTTCTGTGGTCGAAGTTGGGGTTGACCGGTTCTTTGCTTCCGCTCATCCTGCCCAACGCGCTCGGCGACGCCTTCTCCATCTTCCTGTTGCGGCAGTTCTTCCTGACGATCCCGAAGGAGTACTCGGATGCCGCGCGCATCGACGGCAACGGCGAATGGGGCGTGCTGACGCGCGTCATCATCCCGATGGCGAAGCCCGGGATCGCCGCCACCGCCATCTTCTTGTTCTTCAACTCGTGGAACGATTACTACGGCCCGCTGCTCTACACCTCGGAGAACCCGCAATGGTGGCCGGTCGCCTATGGGCTCGCCACCTTCCGCAGCATCCACGGGACAAACTGGGGACTCACCATGGCGATCACCATGCTCGTTTTGGTGCCCGTCGTTGTCATCTTCTTCTTCGTGCAGAAAGTGTTCGTCGAAGGCATCACCCTGACCGGAGTCAAAGGCTAGAAATGAAACTCACCATCGTTGGTGGCGGATCGACGTACACCCCTGAGCTCATGGATGGCTTCGCGCGACTTCGCGCGCTGCTTCCGATCGAAGAAGTTTGGCTGGTCGACCCGGATGAGCACCGGCTCTCGCTGGTCGCGGGTGTGTCTGCGCGGATGCTAGCCCGCGCCGGGCATCCAGCGACCGTCCACGCGACGACGGATCTCATCGCGGGAGTGTCCGACGCCGACGCCGTATTGCTTCAGCTGAGGGTCGGCGGACAGGATGCGCGCCGCGGCGACGAAACCTGGCCGCACGAGGTCGGATGCATCGGCCAGGAGACCACAGGACCCGGCGGCTTCGCCAAGGCGTTGCGCACGGTACCGGTGGTGCTGGATGTCGCGGAGCAGGTGCGCAAGCACGCGAAGCCGGACGCGTGGATCGTGGACTTCACCAACCCGGTCGGTATCGTGACGCGCGCGCTCCTGTCGGCCGGGCATCGTGCCGTTGGGCTCTGTAACGTCGCGATCGGCTTCCAGCGCCGATTCGCGACACTCCTCGACGTCGACCCATCACGGGTGTCGCTCGGTCACGTTGGACTCAACCACCTGACCTGGGAGCGAAGCGTGTCAGTCGACGGAGTCGACCGACTGCCGTCCCTGTTTGGTCGCATCGGGGATCTCGCTGAGGAGGTCGAGCTGCCTCCGCACCTGCTCAAGCTGCTCGGGGTCGTGCCGTCGTACTACCTTCGCTACTACTACGCTCACGACGAGGTACTGAACGAGCAGCTTGGTTCGCCGACCCGCGCCGATGAGGTTCAGGAAGTTGAGCGGGCGCTGCTGGAGAAGTACGCGGACCCCTCCGTCGACACCAAGCCGGAAGAGCTGAGCAAACGCGGTGGTGCCTTCTACTCGGATGCCGCCGTCGATCTGCTTGCGTCGCTGACATCCGATCGCGGCGATGTTCAGGTGGTGAACCTGCGCAACGATGGCAGCCTGCCGTTTCTGCCAGACGACCACGTCATCGAGGTGCCCGCGCGGGTGGGCACAACCGGTCTCGTGGCCGAGCCCATCGCGCCGCTCGACGACGACATCCGCGGGCTCATCAGTGCGGTCGCGGGGTACGAGCGGCTTGCACTCGACGCGGCCGTGCACGGCGGACGCGATCGCGTGCTGCGAGCCATGCAGGCGCATCCTCTCGTGCTGCAGTACGAGCGCGCCGAAAAACTGACCGACCTGCTGATCGCAGCCAACCGAAAGCACCTGGCGTGGGCGAACTGACCGAACCTGTTGTCGTCGCGGTTGACGGCGGCGGCTCGAAGACGGATGCGGTCGCGCTCACGCTCAACGGAAGCGTTATTGGACGCGCCAGCACAACCGGGTCGAGCCCCCACTTCATTGGGGTGGATGGCGCGGTCGCCCTCATCGACTCTCTGGTGCACCAGGTCGCCTGCGAGCACCCCGTCGAGCAGGTCAATGTGTACCTCTCCGGGCTCGACCTGCCGAGCGAAGTCGACACCTTTACCGCCGCGCTTCAGCCGCTCGCCTGGTGCACGCCGCGCACGGTGGCCGAGAACGATCTCTACGCGCTCATGCGCACGGGCACATCGGCGGCGGATGCCGTCGCGGTCGTCTGCGGCACCGGAATCAATGCACTCGGGGTCCGTGCTGACGGCGCGGTCGCCCGATTCGCGGCCCTCGGAACAATCTCCGGCGACTGGGGCGGCGGAACCGGAATCGGCGAATCCGCCGTCTGGCACGCATCACGCGACGCGGATCGGCGGGGTCCCTTCACCACGCTGACGGCGGGCGTGCCCGAGGCGTTCGGGCTGGGCTCGATCGCGGAGGTCACGGAGGCGTTGCATCTCGGGGAGATCGCGTACGGCGATCTGGGCATCCTCTCCCCCATCGTTTTCGCGCACGCAGACGCTGGCGACCAAATCGCGGCTTCCCTCGTCGATCGTCAGGGCTCCGAGGTTGCCTTGATGGCCGCATCCTGTCTCTCCCGACTGGATCTGCTGGATGTCGCGGTACCCGTCGTTCTCGGCGGGGGCATCCTCGCGACTCGACATGAGCTGTTGTGGGCCGCGATTCACGAGACACTCGAGTCGCGGGCTCCCCTCGCGGTCACGAGCCACATCGCTGCGCCACCGATTGTCGGGGCGGCCCTGCTCGCACTCGAGCGCGTCGGTGTATCGGCCGCGGCACTTATCCGAGCCCGCGCCGAGCTCGAGGCGTAGCTCCGTCGGGTTGAGGGTTGTCGGCCGGGTGGTCGCAGTTCGACTCAACTGGCCAACAAAGGCGGGTCAGCCGTGAGCTGCCCAAATTCGCTGAATTGCGAGCGCCGAACCCAGCAGAAGCGGGCAATTCACGAATTTCCGTGGCCTATGCGCGTGAACTTGATGGTTTGTTGGCCACCGGACCCGAACTAACACCACCTGGCCAACAAACTCTCAAGTTGACGCGAGCAACTGCCTAGGGGGTGACGGGCACCGTCGAGGGTGCGGCGCGGCGAGCGTTCTGGATGCCGATTGCCGAGACCACGCCACCCAGGATCAGCAGAGCGGCCGTGACGACGAGCGTCCGGTGGAAACCATTGAGGTCGAGGGTCGGGCCGATGATGATCCCGAGGAAGGCAACCGCGATGAGCCCCGCAATGCGGCTGACCGCGTTGTTGACCGCGGACCCGATGCCTGCCTGCGTTTCAGAGATCGAGCCGAGGATCGCGGCAGTGAGCGGCGCGACTGTCGCAGAAAGGCCGAGACCGAAGAGGATGATGCCGGGCAGAAGCTCCGTCCAGTAGTTCAGGTTCTCGCTCGACATGAGCATCAGCAGGTAGCCCAGGCCGCCAACGATCGGGCCGAATCCCATGAACCAGCGCGGTCCGTAACGGCCCGCGAGCGTGCCGAACCAAGACGACAGCGAGATGTTCAGGATGCTGATCGGCAGCGAGGCAAGTGCTGCAAGCGTCGCGGGCCAACCCGCGACCTGTTGCAGGTAGATCGTGATGATGAGTCCGCCGATCGACAGCGCCGCATAGACAAGCGCCGTCGAGATGTTGCCAACAGCGAAGTTGCGCACGGTGAACAGGCTGAGCGGCATGAGCGGCTGTTTCGCAAACCGCTGCCGCACGATGAAGCCCGCGAAGCACAGAATGCCGATGATGAAGGGAATGTAAATCTGCGGACTGCTCCACCCATAGCGTCCCTGCTCGATGAGGGCGTAGACCGGTCCCCCGAGCCCAAGAACGCAGAGCACCGCGCCCAGATAATCGATGCTGACCCCCGGCTGGCGAACATCCTTGAATTTCAGGATGGCGAGGAGGATGAAGGTCGCAGTGATCGGGAAGACGTTGATCACGAAGACCCAGCGCCAACCGATCGTGTCGACGATCACGCCGCCGAGCAACGGGCCCGCGAGGAACGCGAGCGTGGTGCCCGCCGTCCACTGGCCGATCGCACGACCACGGGCAACGCCATCGAAATTGGATGTGATGAGTGCAAGCGAACTCGGAACGAGCAGCGCCCCGCCGACGCCTTGGAGAGCTCGCGCAACGATCATCGAGATCGGATCCCATGCGAGCGCACAGAGCAGAGAGGCAACGCCGAAAACAAGCAGGCCGACGCGAAGAATCACGATCCGGCCGAGCACGTCGGACAGCGACCCGGCCAGCAGGATGAGGGAGCCGAGAGTGATCAGGTACGCGTCGACGATCCATTGCTGGGTGGCCAACCCGCCACCAAGCTCGTTCTCAATGGCGGGCAACGCAACATTGATGATGCTGCCGTCGAGAAACGAGACGAAGGACGCGAGGATCGCGATCCAGAGAATGAGTCGCTGGTTGCGCGTGACCGTGACTGCCATGCTCCCAGTAAACACCGGGGCGCGGCTCAGGCGTCAGCAACGACCTTGTCGACAACCGCGAACAGGTCGTCGCGATCGAGGATCCTGAAATGCCCGCGCACGGGGAGCTCGATGTTCGTGGCGCCCGCAAGCACGCTGCCGTTAGGGATGATCGGATCCCACGAACTGTAAATCGAAGTAATCCGCGCATTGGGTTCAGCGCTTTGAGCGAGCTCGACGATGGTCGAATGCGTCGGGACGAACTCGCGCAGAGCTCTGAGCGGAACAAGGTGCGCGTAGTCGGATCCCCCGAAAGGCGAGTTGATTGCAACGAGCGTGGTGACCCGCTCGCGGCTGCCCTCTGAGATCATGAGCGTCTTGCCGATCAGGCCGCCCTTGCTGTGACCGATGACCGCGACATCCCGAAGATCGGTCCTCTCCAGGTAGTCACGCGCGATTTCTGCCATCTCGCCGATCGGCCGAAGGTTGCGCCCAAACGTCGGCACTGCGTGCACGGGATGGCCGCGATCGTGCAGATGCTCCGCGACCGGCTCAAGGAAATGCCACGTCTCGTACACGCCGGGGAGGATGAGAACCGGGCGCCGGTTGCCGGTCGCGAAGAGGCGCGGGTCGCGGCCGCGGAGCGAGCCGAGACGCCGTCGGTACGACCAGCCGTAGTCGATCCAGCGGGTCGACACTTGGCGTCCGAACCATCCCTTCGCCATAGCCCCAGTCTAGAAAGCCGAAAGGCACGAGAATGGAGCCATGGCATACCACTCTGGCGAGGATCAACCGGCGGGCACCAACTGGGCGTCGAGCGTTCACTATGGTGCGGGCGTAGTACATCGACCCGCGGATGCTGCGGAACTCACGGAACTCATCCTGCGGGGCGAGCGGGTGCGCGCCCTCGGGTCGCGACACTCGTTTACCGATCTCGCTGACACGTCCGGCAGCCTGATTTCACTTGATAGGTTCGCACCGGACCTGGTTATCGATGAAGATGCGCGCACGGCATCCTTCTCCGCGGGGATTCGCTACGGCGACCTCGCGACCTCGTTGACGGAGCGGGGATGGGCGCTGCACAATCTCGCCTCGCTCCCCCACATCTCGGTGGCGGGAGCAGTTGCGACCGGCACGCACGGATCCGGCGACCGCAACGGCAACCTGGCGACCGCGGTCGCGGAGCTCGAGTTTGTCGATGGCGCCGGCAACCTGGTGCGGCTCGCCCGCACCGATGCGGACTTCGATGGTGCGGTGGTCGCACTCGGCGCCCTCGGCATCGTGACCCGCGTCACCCTCGATATCGAGCCCAACTTCGAGGTGCGGCAGGACCTTTACCGCGACCTGCCATGGGATGTCGTGCTCTCCCGCTTCGACGAGGTGACGTCGAGCGCATACAGCGTGAGCCTCTTCCTCAATTGGCTTGGCGACACCATCGATATCGCGTGGCTCAAGTCACGAACAGATGCCCCGGTGCCGCCAACAGAATTCTTCGGGGCGACCTGGCAATCCGAGAACCAGCACATGCTGCCAGGGCAACCGGTGAGCAACACCACGGATCAGGGCGGCGTTTCCGGCCCGTGGAGTGACCGCCTCGCGCACTTCAAGCTGGAGTTCACCCCCAGCAACGGCGATGAGCTGCAGAGCGAGTACCTTCTGCCACGCGATCGGGCGGTGGAGGCCTTCGAGGCGCTGCGCTCGATCGGCTCCCGCATCGAACCGCTGCTGCTCGTAACGGAGCTGCGCACGATGGCGGCCGACCGGCTCTGGCTCAGCGGCGCATACGACCGCGAAACCGTCGGCATCCACTTCACCTGGAAGATGCTGCCAACCGAAGTTGGGGCCCTCCTTCCGGAAATCGAGTCGATCCTGTTGCCTCTTGGGGGTCGGCCGCACTGGGGCAAGGTCTTCGCAGCGGAGATCGAGCAGTTCGAGCACCTCTACCCTCGGCTAGGCGACTTCTACGCGCTGGCGCGCAAGTACGACCAGCACGGGCTGTTCCGCAACAGCTTCCTGGTGCGCAAGCTCGGATTGCCTCTCGTTCTGGGTTGAGTTCGCTCTCTGTGGTTGGTTGCGCGTTCCGAAGACAAAAGCGCCATGGACTGGATGCGGTTGCCTCGGCTTCGCAGAAACTTGGCCGTATTCGAGGTTGTCTTCGCGCGTCGACAGGATGAATTCGGCTTTGGGGACCTTCAACAGGAGAATCTGAGCATTTCTGAGGCTCCCATCATGTCGACGGGCACGCCGACGCCGAAACGATGGACGAAATGGGGTGCGCGCACGTACGCTCAATTTCCGGTTCGCCACGCGTGCGGCTGCGCCGCGCGCTACTCAACCAACTACATTCGCTACGCAGTAAACGGCGCCACCGCGACGACGTGGATGACCGCGGCACCGGCCTCGTTCGAGGCCGCGAGGTCGATCGTGGCGCTGATCGCCCAATCGTGATCGCCTTCCGGGTCGGCCAGGATCTGTCGCGCGAACCACTCCGTTGGCCCTTCCGTGAGTTGCAGCATGGCCGAGCTACGGGCATCCGCGTCAGTCCCAATGAAGTCGTACTCGTCGAAGTAGGGATCGAGAGCGTCGGCCCAGCGGTCCGCCGAGAAGCCGGATGCCGCATCCAGCTCGCCGAGTTCGTCCCACTTTTCGAGCGCGGCGAGTTGCACGCGCCTAAAAAGTTCGTTGCGTACGAGTACGCGGAAGGCTCGCGGGTTCGTCGTCACCCCGGGCGGAGTCGGTGGCAGTACGGGTTTGCCTTCTGGGCCAAGCTCTGCCGGGTTCACGAGCTCGTCCCATTCGTCGAGCAGGCTCGAGTCGACCTGGCGAACCAGTTCGCCGAGCCACTCGATCAGGTCGAGGAGGTCCTCGGTCTTCGCCTCGTCCGGGATCGTCTGACGCGCTGCGCGATACGCGTCGGAGAGGTAGCGCAGCACGAGCCCCTCACTCCGGGCAAGCGAGTAGTAGTTGATGTAGTCGCCGAAGGTCATCGCGCGTTCGTACATGTCGCGCACGACTGATTTCGGCTTCAGCTCGAAGTCGGTCACCCAGGCCTGCGACGCGCTGTAGGTCGCGAATGCGGCATCCAGAAACTCCTTGAGGGGCTTCGGATGCGTGACTTCCTCGAGCAGTTCCATGCGCTGGTCGTACTCGATGCCTTCCGCCTTCATCGCCGCGACCGCCTCGCCCCGAGCGAGAAACTGCTGTTGGGATGTTACGGGCCGCGGGTCGTCGAGCGTGGCCTCGATGACGGAGATCATGTCGAGGGCATAGTGGCCGGTGCCCACGGTCGCTGAGTTCATGGAAGCGGCGCGCGCGGTGGCCCCTTCGAGAGCCTCAGGGACGGAGCTCTCCGCGGGCTGGAGCAGTTCGAACACGGCGAGCGCGAACGGCGACAGTGGCTGGTTCAGGGCGAAGTTCGGCTGTAAATCGACCGTGAGTCGGATGTCAACGCGCCCTTCGACGGGCTCGGGCACCGACTGGGTCACCACCTCCGCGGTGCGCAGCGTGCGGTAGATCGCGAGCGCCCGACGTGCAAGCGCGAGTTGCCGCTTCCACGGCTCGTGATTGTCGAAGACAAGCTTGTGCACGTTCGCGTACACGTCTCCCCCGCGCCCGATCACGTTGATCAGCATCGCTGCCGTCATCGTCATGCTCGAGGTCAGCGTCTCGGGCTGCGCTTCGACGAGGCGCAGAAAACTGGGCTCACCCCACGAGACGAAGCCTTCCGGCGCTTTCTTGCGCACGATTCGCTTGAGCTTGACCGGGTCGTCGCCAGCCTTCCTGACGAGCCGGGCGTTCTCGGTTTCGTGTTCCGGTGCCTGCGCCACAACGGTGCCAGCGGTGTCGTAGCCGGCCCGACCGGCGCGACCGGCGATCTGATGGAACTCGCGGGCGCTGAGCTGTCGCATCCGGGTGCCATCGAATTTGGTCAACGCGCTCAGAAGAACCGTGCGAATGGGCACGTTGATGCCGACGCCGAGCGTGTCCGTTCCGCAGATAACTCGGAGCTGGCCGGTCTGCGCGAGTTGTTCGACGAGTCGACGATACTTGGGCAGCATTCCGGCGTGGTGCACGCCGATCCCGAGCCGCAGCAGTCTGGAGAGAGTGCGACCGAAGCTCGTCGTGAAGCGGAACCCCCCAATCGCCTCGCCGATCGCATCCCGCTGTTCTCGCGTCGCCACCTTGGCCCCGGCGAGCGCCTGTGCTCGCTCGAGCGCCGCAGCCTGCGAGAAGTGCACGATGTAGATCGGCGCCTGCCCGGTCTGCAGCAGGTCCTCGATCGTCTCGTGGATCGGCGTCGTCTCGTAGTAGTAGTGCAGCGGCACGGGTCGCTCGACGCCGGTCACCGAGGCCGTCTCGCGGCCGGTGCGGCGTGTGAGATCCCCGGCGAGCGCCGTGACATCACCGAGCGTCGCGGACATCAGGATGAACTGAGCTCCAGTGAGTTCGAGTAGAGGCACCTGCCACGCCCAGCCGCGCTCGGGGTCCGAGTAGAAGTGGAACTCGTCCATGATGACCTGGTCGACGTCGCTGTCTGGTCCGTGCCGTAGCGACAGGTTGGCGAGGATTTCTGCAGTGCAGCAGATGATCGGTGCATCCGGGTTGACGGATGAGTCGCCCGTCACCATCCCGACATTGGTCGCACCAAAGATGTCGACGAGGGCGAAGAACTTCTCGGACACCAACGCCTTGATCGGCGCCGTGTAGTAGGTGCGTTTGCCCTGCGCCAGAGCCGCGAAGTGTGCACCGACAGCGACGAGCGACTTACCTGTTCCGGTTGGGGTCGACAGGATCAGGTTGTTGCCGGAGACGATCTCGATGAGTGCCTCGGCCTGCGCCGGATACAGCGCGAGGCCGCGCGACTCTCCCCATTCCTCGAACGCGAGGTAGCCCGCATCCGGGTCCCACGGGCTCGGCGCCAGCCCCATCAACCCGGGGGCGCCGGGCAGGTCAGCCATTCGGTGTCACGTTGGCCCACGCCTCGTGCACGTAGTCCCAGAACGCTTCGACGTCGAGCCGCATGGGCACGAGCGCATTGGGTGCGTCAGAGTGGAAGTCGACGACCGTCTCTCCCGTCGTGAACTCCCCCTGCAGCTCGACCGACACTCGCGCGGGCTTCGAGACGAAGAACTCCGGATGCGCGACGTACGCGACCGCACACACGTCGTGCAGCGCCTGGCCGTCCCAGTCATCGTCGAGCGGGTTGGTCCAAAACGTGGCGAGCGGCGCGACGAGGTCGACACCGAGCCGCCCGAGCGCGTGCATCCGTTCGACGATCTGCTCCGAGACGATCGCCTGGAGGGTGAGATCGAGGCCGACCATGGTCACGGTCCAGCCGGCGTCGAAGACCGCGGCAGCGGCATCCGGATCCGCGTAGATGTTGAACTCGGCGGCCGGCGTCGCGTTGCCGCGCGTGTACGAACCGCCCATGATCGTGAAGGATGCCACCCACTCGATGATCCGCGGCTCTTTGGCGAGTGCGAGCGCGATGTTCGTCAGCGGCCCGGTCGCGACGAGGTGAATCTCCCCGGGCGCTGCACGAAGTGTTTCGATGATGAAGTCGACTGCGTGGACTTCGGATGTCGGGAGCGTGGCACCAGGCAGCTTGACGTTCCCGAGCCCTTCCTCACCGTGTACATACTCGGCGTTGCGAACGTTGCCCTTGAGCGGGTCGCCGGTGCCAGCCGCAACAGGAACCTCGGGAAAGCCGAGGTACTCGCGTAACTCGAGGGCGTTTCGAGTGGTCTTCTCGATCGAGACGTTGCCGCCCACCGTCGTCACACCGACGAGTTCGAGGTTGGGGTCGCCGTGCGCCAGCAGCAGTGCAAGTGCATCGTCGAGGCCGGGGTCGCAGTCGAGGAGGAGCTTCTGAGCCATGGGTCAAGGGTACGGGGCTGCATGGTCCCCGAGGTGCTCGAAGGGCGGCGCCTGAAGCTGCTCCACTGTTGGGACAATTGTGTCCCGGCGCCAGAACACCCATGTGCCACCCGATCACAGTTACCGGCAAGCAACCTCGCATAGACCCGAAAACGACCAAGATTCTCGAAAAATGCCCATCCCGGATCTGTCCATGCCGCTTTTTGCGTCACGGAACGAAATACCGGGTCTCGATACGACGGCGCGGCCGTCTACTCGACCAACTACGGAAGAGCGCCGCCAAGGAACGAAGCATTGACAGCGGTGGCTAATGCCATTAGCTTTAGAGCTATGACCATTAGCCGAGCGAAAGATGCAACCGTGAACACCACTCTGATGCTCGACCGCGGAGAAGGTCGAATTGCCTACGACGTCCAGGGCCACGGCCCGCTCGTCGTCTGTGCGCCAGGCATGGGTGACCTTCGCCAGACGTTCCGCTACCTGGTTCCAGCGCTTCTCGATGCCGGCTACCGAGTGGCCACATTCGACATTCGCGGGCACGGCGAGAGCGACACCACGTTCACGACCTACGACGACGGCGCTGAGGCTTCAGACATCCTCGCCCTGATCGACCACCTCGGTGGCCCAGCGACGATCGTCGGCAACTCGATGGGGTCAGCGGCCGGCGTGATCGCCGCTGCGGAGCGACCAGACGGCGTCACCGCGTTGGTCCTCGCCGCGCCATTCGTGCGCAACCCGAAGGTCAACCCGTTCATGGCCGGTTTCATGTGGCTGGCGCTTGCTCCGGCATGGGCCGCCTCCGTCTGGAAGGCGTACCTGCCGAGCCTCTACGCGGGCACCCCTGCCGCAGACCAGAAGGAGTACATCGCAAGCGTGGTCGCGAGCCTCAAGGCGAAGGGCTACGGCAAGACCTTCTCCAGGACCGCACGCACGACGACACACGCTCCGGCGGAGGCCGCCCTCCCCGGTGTCACCGCTCCGACCCTGGTCGTAATGGGCGCCCTCGACCCCGACTTCTCGCAGCCCGCCGAGGAGGCCGCGTTCATCGAGGACAAGCTGAACGCGCAGGTCCTGCTCGTTCCGAACGCCGGCCACTACGCCCTCGCCCAACGACCCGAACTCACGAACCCGGCCATCCTGACCTTCCTGGCTGGCATTAATGCCTAGGGCCGGGCTCAGCGAAGACCGCGTAGTGGAAGAAGCCGAACTTCTCACCGATGAGGGCGCTCCGGTAACTCTGGCGGCCCTCGCGGCACGACTCGGGGTGCAGGTGCCGAGCCTCTACAAGCACGTGGCCGGCGCGGACGCACTCCAACAGCTGATCGCGACGCGGGCCAAGAATGAACTCGCGGATGTCCTCGCTCGCGCATCCGTCGGCAAGGCCGGCCCCGATGCGGTCGCCGCGCTCGCGATCGCCTACCGCGACTGGGCAACTGCGCATCCCGGCCGCTACGCGTCCACCCTCCGCGCCCCGGACAAAAGCAACCCGGCCGAGGTTGAGGCGGGCGCACGAGCGGTACAGATCATGTTCGACGCCCTCGCCGGCTACGGACTCACCGGCGAGGACGCGATCGACGCGACGAGAATCTTCCGCGCGGCGCTGCACGGTTTCGTCGCGCTCCGCGCGGTTGGCGGGTTCGGGATGCCGGGCGTCGACCGCACGTTCGACCAGCTCGTTGCTGTGCTTCAGCGCAGCCTCGCCAACTGGCCATCGCTTACAATCTGATGTGACTTCGGAGGATCTGCCAGCAGAGAACGCTGCCAGAATCGACCCCGAAAAGCTCGCCATCACGCTGGAAGTGCTGGCCAGCCTGCAAGAGCTCGACGAAGAAGACCCCGACTTCATCACGGTTCGCCGTGCAACCGCGAAGATGTTCAAGTCGGTGAAGAAGGTGCGGCGCCTCGAACTTCGCGCCCAGGTCGCTGAGGCCGATCGCAGCGTCGTCGCGGCTACAGCGACCGGAGCGCCGGATCGCATCGACGACGAGACGCGCGGCATCCCCCTGGCGACATCCACACAGGCTCCGACCGCCGGAACCCTGCTGAAGTCGCGCGCCTGTTACATCTGCAAGAAGCACTACACGCAGGTCGACTCGTTCTATCACCAGCTCTGCCCCGACTGCGCGGCGCTCAGCCACGCCAAGCGAGATGCGCACGCGAACCTCGCCGGAAAACGCGCACTGCTCACCGGTGGCCGCGCAAAGATCGGCATGTACATCGCGCTTCGACTGCTTCGGGATGGCGCCCACACGACCATCACGACCCGATTCCCCCGCGATGCCGTTCGCCGCTTCTCGAGCCTGGCGGACTCCTCGGACTGGCTACACCGCCTCCGGGTAGTCGGCATCGACCTGCGCGACCCGGCCCAGGTCATCGGACTGGCAGATGCAGTCGCAGAAGCCGGGCCGCTCGACATCCTGATCAACAACGCCGCGCAGACGGTGCGGCGCTCCCCCGGCGCATACGCACCCCTGGCCGAGGCGGAACTGGCCCCGCTGCCGGATGGCCCCCTGCCGGAGTTGCTCACCTTCGGGCACACCAACGACGCGCATCCGCAGGCGCTCGCCGCGTCCGTGGGCAGTCACCCGATCCTTGCGGCTGCGGCCGCCAAAGCCGACGCCCTGACTGCCGACGCGCTCGCTGCGGGCTCGACATCGCTCGAACGCCTCGCCGCCGGCACCGCGATCGACGCGGGCGGGCTCGTACCTGACACCCACCACATCAACAGCTGGACCCAGCACGTGCAGCAGGTCGATCCGCTCGAGCTGCTCGAGGTGCAGCTCGCGAACACGACGGCGCCCTTCCTACTCATCAGCAGGCTGCGGCCCGCAATGGCCGCGTCGACCGCTCGCCGCAAGTACGTGGTCAACGTCTCGGCAATGGAGGGCGTGTTCGCGCGGAGGTACAAGGGTCCGGGACATCCGCACACCAACATGGCCAAGGCCGCGCTCAACATGCTCACGCGGACGAGCGCGGGCGAGATGTTCGAGACCGACGGCATCCTGATGACGAGCGTCGACACCGGCTGGATCACGGACGAACGCCCCCATCCGACGAAGGTCCGGCTCGCAGAGGAGGGGTTCCACGCCCCCCTCGACCTGGTCGACGGGGCTGCTCGTGTCTACGATCCGATCGTGCGAGGCGAAGCCGGCGAGGACGTTTACGGGGTGTTCCTGAAGGACTACAAACGCTCCGACTGGTGAGTTTCGCGAGCAAATCAGTTGATGTGGAGCCCTGAACACTTCTGAAACAATTCGACTTACTCAGATAACGTTTGTGAACTGTTGTATCGCCCGAGAACTCTTCTGCACTAGTGTGAGGGGTGCATTATCGCGCTTAGGCGTGCGATGATCGTGAGGCTCCGGGATTCGGGACCGACCGAATTGCATTAACAAGGAGTCACAAGCATGGCAACAGGTACTGTCAAATGGTTCAACGCCGAAAAGGGTTTTGGATTCATTTCCCCCGAGGACGGAAGCGCTGACGTTTTCGCCCACTACTCTGCAATCGCAACGAGCGGCTACCGTTCGCTCGACGAGAACCAGAAGGTTGAGTTCGAGGTAGCCCAGGGCCCCAAGGGTCCTCAGGCCGAGAACATCCGCCCTATCTGATTTAAGGTCAGCCTCGGCTGAACCTCGAAAGCCCCCGACGTGCTCGCACGCTGGGGGCTTTTGCGTCCGCGGAGATTTCGTGGGCGCGCCCCGGCGGGAAAAACTGTCCGACGGCGGGAGACGTAACTCCCGCCACGGGCACGTATCTCCCTCCGGAGGGAGTCATTACTCCCGCCATCACGAGTTGAGTTGGCGGATGGGGCGAGCCGTGCGGCCCCTTCGAGAAGCTCAGGGACCGGCGAGCAGCTCGCGAACGCGCGGAATCACCTGCGTGCCGTAGAGCTCGATCGAGCGCATAAGCGTTTCGTGCGGGAGCGGACCGGCGCTGTACTTGAGGTCGAAACGGGCAATCCCCAGGGCCCGCGCGGTTGCGGCGATCTTTTGGGCAACCGTCTCCGGCGACCCGACGTAGAGCGAGCCGTGCGCGATTTCCGAGTCGTACTCCTCGCGACTCATCGGACCCCAGCCCCGCTCGGCGCCGATGCGGTCACGCATGAGCTTGTAGTCGGGCCACAACTCTTCCGCTGCCTGCTCGTCGGTGTCGGCGATGTGCCCCGGGGAGTGAACGCCAACCGGCAGGTCCGGCATCTCCATTTGCGCCAGAGCGCGGTGGTAAAGGTCCACATACGGCGCGAAGCGGTCAGGCGCTCCCCCGATGATCGCGAGAAGCAGCGGCATCCCGTATCTGGCAGCGCGCACGACGGACTCCGGACTGCCGCCGACTCCGATCCAGGTCTTGAGTGAGCCAGACTCCGTCTTCGGGTACACGCCCTGCTCGTTGAGCGGTGCCCGCAGCGCTCCCGCCCAGGTCACGGGCTGTTCCTTCAGCAACTCGGAGAACAGATCGAGTTTCTCCTCGAACAGCTGCTGGTAGTCGCTCAGCTCGAATCCGAAAAGGGGAAACGACTCCGTGAACGAACCTCGACCGAGGATGATCTCCGCCCGACCCGACGAGGCCGCATCGAGCGTTGCAAAACGCTGGAACACGCGCACGGGGTCGTCGGAGCTCAGCACGGTGACCGCAGAGCCCAGATGGATGCGCGAAGTGCGTCCGGCAATCGTGGCCAGCACCATCTCTGGCGACGAGACCGCAAAATCCGCGCGGTGGTGCTCGCCGATTCCGAAGAAGTCGACGCCGACGCTGTCCGCGAGAACGGCCTCTTCGATGACATCCCGAATGACCTGCGGGTAAGGAACGGGGCTACCGTCGACCCCTCGCGTCACATCGCCGAACGTGTCCAAACCGAGTTCGAGCTGTTGTGACACTGTTTCCTCGGTTCTATCGTTTGTCGGCGAGACTCAACGCCCAATCGTAGAACGCGCGCTTGCCCGGGAGGGTGTCCTCGACATTTTCGTCGACGACTTGGCCGAGCAGATCGGTGATTCCGCGAACGACTCGGTCGATGTCGTCGTGCGGCGCGGTAAGCGCGAGACCCGCGGAAAAGACGGAAAGCATGTACGACACGGTCGTTGCGTCAACCGAGCGACGCACCATCCCGAGCCGCTGCATCTTTTCTATGAGATCGGTACGGATGCCGACGCCCGGGACGTATCCCATGCTGTTGGCGCTGCGCATGATCGAGTTCATCGCCTCCGGATCGATCGTGTACAGCACTCGAGCTAGAGGTCGTTCGTACACGGCGGCAAGCGTGTAGTAGTAGATCCTGGACAGCTTGCCACCGCGTGGATCACGCTCGATATGGTCGACGATCTCCATGTAAATGCTGGTGAACTCGCGGTTGAGCATGAGCACGAGGATCGGCTCGACACTGCTGTATTCCGCGTAGACCTGCTCACTCGGAATTCCCGCCTTGCGGGCAAGGCTTTCGATTGTCAAGGTGGCGAAGCCGCCATTGGCGATAATGTTTGCCGCAGCATCGAGGAGCCGTCTCGTCGAGTCGAGATCCGCTGTCATGGTGCCACTTCCCTCTGCGGCTTCGGGTCCGCAGGAGTCCATCCTAGAAGGAAGAACAGACAGGGCTGTACACCTTACGGATGATTACGTAAGGTGTCGCGAATTAGGCGGCGATGCCCAGCGAGTTGAGGGAATCCTCGACGATGGTGAGGCCGGTCAACCCCGGTAGTCCGCTGATGGCCGCGTCAATCTTGCGGGCGGCCTTGCGTCCTTCCGGTCCGCTCATCAGGTGGTTCATCACGTGGACAACCTCTTCGCGGTCCATGATGCTTGAACCGACGGGGGCCCAGAAGTTGCCGAGGGCAAGGCGCGCGATGACCTGCGCCTTCTTGCTTTTCGCCAGCCGATCGCGAGCCTGCGAGGTGTAGAACGCGACGTGGCGCGCTTCCTGCTTCGCGATGCGTCGCAGCAGTTCGGCGAGCACCGGATCCTGTTCGAGGTCTGCCATGCGGTTGTAGGCCTGGATTGCAGACCATTCGTTCGCCGCGCCCCATGCCATGTGCACCGCGACGAAGTCGTTGCCGACGATCTTGCCGAGAACGGACTGCTTGATCGGGTCGAGGCGGTCCTTCCAGCCAAGCTTCATCCTGCTTGCCTTCAGCTCGTCGAAGTCGACGGTGATGCCGTGCATGCCGAGAACTGTTGCGAGTGCTTCGCCGTGCCAGAATTCCTCGCGGTTCCACATGGTCATGAAGGCGCTCATGTCTGCCTCTTTGTGCGAGGGCGTTGTGAGCAGGTCGCGGGTGTAGCAGACGGTGTGGTACTCGACATCCGTCATGTATCGAAGGGTGCGCAGGGATGTCTCATTGAGCGGCTCATCCCGGAATTTCTCGAGATCGAGGTCGTCCCAATTGACGCTGACCGACGTCGCGGTGTACTTGTCAACATCAAATGCCATGCGCGTGTTGGATGCTTAGGTCGCCCTAGGCTTCCTGTCCCTTCTGCAGCTCCGACGAACGCTTGCCTGCAGCTACTATCCCATCATGCGTCAGTCCGTGTGAACCGCGTTTCCAGTTATAGATTCTCCACCGTCGACGCTGCGCTTCCCGCGAAAGATTGGTGTCTGGGTTCACGGCGCTCGGGTTTCCGAGCAATTCGAGCCAGACAAGGTCAGCGTGGCTATCGCCGTAGCCGTAAGACTGGGTGAGGTTGAGGCCGTGCGCCTTCGCGTATTGCTGCAACCAGGCCGCGCGAGCTTCGTCAACGAGCGGCGGCCGATCGAGGTACCCCGTGAGCACGCCATCCTGCTGGTGCATGCTGCTCGCGATGACGTCGTCGAAGAGACCAGCGAGCGGTTCGGCGAGGATGCCGATCGAGCCGGTGACAAGCACCGTGCGGTGTCCGGCGGCGCGGTGTTCGCGGATGCGCTCGACCGCAGCTGGCAGCGTGTGACGCAGCAGCGTGTCGCCATACCCGCCCTGAACGACCTTCTCGAGACGTGCGACGCGCATCCCTCTGTATCGACGAAGGAACAGGCGGATGAATTCGCCGCGGTCACGACGCTCCGCACGCAGGTAGCCCGGAGTGTTGCCCAGCAGGCTGAGGAACTCCCCCGGCCACGCCGCCTTGCGGAATCCAGCCGAGCGAACCCAGAGGTACTGACGGGCGAGGTTTCCGTCGACCACAGTGCCTTCGAGGTCGAAGACCGCGACGACGTCGGTGCGTTCCGGCAGCGATTTGGCGGCACGTTCTGTCGCACCCGGGCGTACCTGGAATGCTCGGGTCATGGCCATCACGGCCGGGAAGTGCACGTTCTGCAGGTAATCGCCCCAGTTGATCGCCTCGACATCGAACCCGATGTCGTCTTTGCGCTTCGCGGGAAGCGAGGCCTGCAGTGCCTTGGTGTGAGCGTCATCGAAAATGATCTCGGTCTGCACGTACGCGCGATAGAGCTCGGTGAAGTTGCTCATCAGCTCGAGATCGGCCCTGCGCTGCAGCACCTTGGCCATCTTGCGACGATTGCGGTCGGTCGAGCGGAAGTTCTCCAGCCACTTCTCACGGCGATCGTTGCGCTTGATTTCGCGCCGAAGCGCACTCTCCACCTTGCGACCGCCGGGGAACTTCCAGGTCGGCGCGACGATGTGCTCGCCAGAACCCTGCTGCGGCATCGGGTTCTTCTTGAAGAACTCGTTGACGTTCTTGAACATCTCGTGCATCGGCAGCGGATTACTCGCGCCTGAACTCACGTGATAGAACTGCGGGTCAGCAACCGGCGAAGGGTTCGCGGCGACAGCCAGGATGACGTTGACGACGTAGTCGACGGGGATGACGTCGAGCGCGCTGTCCGGTAACCCGGGGAACTCGGGCAGCTGTCCTCGTCCGTAGGCAAGGATGAGCGGGTCGGCGACCTTGAAGCCGTCGATCCACCCTGGATACGGATGTTGCAGGGCACTCTCGATGATCGCTGGTCGTACGACGGACAGGCGGTGACCGTTCGCGGCCCACATTTCTTCGGCGGCGCGCTCCGCGAAAGCCTTGGTGAGCGTGTAGACGTCGGTCCAGCCGAGGCTCTCGGCTCGCGTGCGGCCGTAGTCCACGAGCAGGCTCTGAACCCACTCGACACGAGCTTGCTCCGCATACTTGGCGACCGCTTGCGGGCCCTCCTTGCCGTGCACCGCGCGCGAGCCTTCAATGAATTCGCGCAGCTGGTCCGGCTGGCGGGAGGCCAACTCGACTCGAACCCGAGCGCTCTTGGCAGCCTCATACTCGGCACGCCAGTCGACTTCGTGCGTCAGGCTCGCTTCTGGAGCAACACCCTTGCGGATGCCGCCGACGTAACAGGTGGAGACATGGACGACCTGCGGGTCGCCGCCCGCCGCCAGCAGGGCTTCGTACAGCCCGACCGCTCCCCCGACGTTCGTGTCGAAGGCCTGGTCGATCGGAGGGTCAAACGACACCGTCGAAGCGCTGTGGATGACGACATCCAGGTCCTTGGGAAGCGGCGGAAGCGCGCCGAGGCCGCTCTCCACGACGCTCAGACGCTCATGAATCGCGCGTTCCACCTCAGCGTCGCCGACCTTCTCGCGCCACACCGAAAACACCGGCTTTTTCAGCAAAATGCGAAGTCGGTCCTCCGCGGAGGTGCTGCCCTTCTTGCGAATCAGGAGGGTGATGTGGGTGTCCGGATGATCGGACAGCAGTCGCTCGAGCACGGCCTGCCCGAGAAAGCCAGTGCCGCCAGTCAGAAATACTTTCGCCGATCCGAGATCGACGTTCGCCACCTTGCCGCTCACGGAAGAAGATTCTGGGCTACGGCCGCGCCGATTGACGAGTCGAGTCCGGGCAGAGCTGCGACCTTGGCCTCGATTTCGGCCGCACTGGCCAACCCCTCTTCACCGCCGAAGACATAGGTTTCGAAGAAGGCTCGATCGTCGGCGGCGCGGTCGATCGCGCCGATGGGCCAGGCTGCGTTCACAAGGGCCTTTCGGGTGAGTTTCACGGCACGCGGCGATTCGCTGAGCCGGACGCGGCTGTCGTCGTCGAAGAAATCGGCGTGACGCTGCTTGATGTCGAGAATCATCGACACTGTCGATGCGAGCGCCGCACTCTTGCTGTGAGCGGCGAGTCTGAGGTAGGCCGTGCGAGTGATCCACTCGTCAATGAGTCCGGTCGTTGTGTGTACTGCGATGATCGGGACGCCGAGGCGAATAGCTGAGAGTGCGCGACGGATCGGACCACGACGCTCTCCGGCCTCACCGCGACGCTTCGCCGGCTTGCCCTCTGGCGCATCCTTGAGACGCGGGCTGCCATTGGCCTCGAGAACTGCGTCGAGCGCGTCCGCTATCCAGAATTTTTCGAATGCCCATGTGACGAGGAAGGCGGTAACGCGCGCGTCTTTGTGGGTCGCAGTGACAAGCAAATTCCTGAGGTGCTCCATCGTGGCGCTCTCGAGGCGCTCGAGGTACCGCACCATCCGCATGCTGTCGGCGCTGAGCGGTTGGGTCGCGTATTCGGCCAGCTCAAGACTTTCGCGGTGGTTTCCGCGCGCGGTTCGCGTGAATTCGCGCACGTCAAACCGCACTCGCTGACCGACATCGCCAGTAGTTGTCATGAAAAGAGGCCCTTGCTTATCTCGAAGCAACCGTGCGCTGCACAAAGTTACCTGTCAAGACCGTATCGTAAGTGCCATGGGTGTAGCGGTCGTCACTGGGGGAACATCCGGCATTGGTGCTGCGTTCGCCAGGAATCTCGCTGCCCGCGGCTACGACTTAGTTCTGGTGGCTCGCTCGGCGGATCGCCTACAGTCGATGGCCACAGAGCTGCGCGCTACCGGTCGAACGGTTGAGCTCATCAGCGCCGATTTGAGCAACCGCGACGACGTCGACAGGGTCGCGGCTCGACTGGAAGATCCGAACCGCCCGATCGACATGCTGGTAAACAACGCGGGGTTCGGTGTGCACGCTGCTCTCACCGATCCGGACCTGACGGAGCATGACCGCGGCTTCGAGGTCATGGTACGTGCAGTGCTCGTTCTCTCCGGCGCGGCCGCAAGGGGAATGCTTCCCCGCGGCAAGGGTGCCATTGTCAACGTCTCAAGCACGGCCGGTTTCATCACCATGGGCAGCTATTCGGCGATGAAAGCCTGGGTGACCTCGTTCACGGAAGGCCTCGCCGTTGAGTTGCGGGGTACGGGGATCACGGTGACCGCACTCTGCCCCGGTTGGGTGCGAACCGAGTTCCACGATCGCGCCGGCATTAAGAAGAGCAGCATCCCCGATGTGATGTGGCTCGAAGCAGATCCGCTCGTGCGAGCAGCGCTTCGCGACGTAGATCGTGGCAAAGTGATCTCGATACCGACCCTGCGGTACCGTACGCTGATTTGGTTGGCTCGACACGCACCGAAGAGCGCGATTAGGTCGATTTCGGGAGCTATCTCCTCAGATCGAAGAAAGCCGGTTGTCACTTGACCGTTGATGTTCCAGACAGTGCCGACATTGCCGCCGCACCGTCACAACACACGCACGACCGGTTCAACTCAAAGTTTCAGGCCGCAGCGAGGTTTGTCGCTCAGCGTGGGCTCTTGCGCCCGCTGGTGTGGAACTTCCTTGTCACCGTCACGGTAAAGGGCCAGGAGAACGTCAAAGACGTCACCGGTGGCTACGTGGTTGTGGCCAACCACTCGAGTCATCTCGATACCCCTCTGATCGTGGGCGGTCTTCCGCGCCACCTGGTGCGATACCTCGCCGCGGGCGCCGCGGCGGACTACTTCTTTGACATTTGGTGGCGTCGCGGCCTAACCGCCCTGTTCTTCAACGCCTTCCCCGTGCAGCGCACGAAGGGCGGCATCCGCTCGGTCAGCGCAAAGTCGTTGCTTCAGCGAGGCATCCCCTTGCTCGTCTTCCCAGAGGGAACGCGATCAGCGGATGGCGAGTTCGGTCAGTTCAAGCCGGGTGCAGCCGCCCTGGCCTCCGGATGCGACGTCCCGTGCATTCCCGTCGCCCTCATCGGTGTTCACCTCGCGCACCCGCGAGGAACCAACTGGCCGAAGCGTGGCAAACTGCCCGTCGGCGTGATCATCGGCGAGCCGATGTACGCCAACGATGGGGAGAATCCGGTCGACTTCACCGAACGCATTCGGCTCGAGATCGTGCGTCTACGTGACCTGAATTCTGCCGATATCCTTGGGCAGCAGACATCGTCCAAAGGAGCACACAAGTGACTGACGTAAAGCACATGAAGTGGTGGGGATGGGGCGTCGAAGGCGTCGGATTCCACCACGAAGACAAGCCGGGCTTTGCTCCTTTCATCCTTGAGCACCTCGGGCTCGACCTGCACGCCGCGACCGTTGCCGGCGCACCGGACTTCGACGCCATCACGGTTGCGCCCTCCTTGGCTTCTGCGGCGTTTACGAAATCGCTCTCAGACATCGTCGGCATTTCGAACGTCACCACAGACAAGATGGAGCGCGTCGTCCATGCCTACGGCAAGAGCATGCGCGACCTGGTGCGAATCCGCGCCAACCACATCGAGCGCACTCCGGATGTCGTCGTCTATCCCGAAACGGAACAAGAGATCCAGCAGATCGTCGATGTCGCAATCAAGACGAACGCTGTCATCATCCCGTTCGGCGGTGGCAGCAACATCGGTGGCAGCCTTGAGCCGCTTCGCACCGAGAAGCGCGTCGTCATCTCGCTCGACATGGGGCGCATGAACAAGGTGCTCGAGATCGACTCGGATTCCGGTCTCGCCCGCATCCAGGCTGGCGCGCTGGGTCCGGACCTCGAGGAGCAGCTCGGTGCCAAGGGGTGGACCATCGGCCACTTCCCCGACAGCTTCACGCACTCGACCCTCGGCGGCTGGATCGCCACCCGATCGAGCGGCATGCAGTCTGACAAGTACGGTGACATCGCCGACATCACGCGCGGACTTCGGATGGTTCGTCCCGGTGGCGTCGTCGTCATCCGCCCGATCCCGAGCGCCTCAAACGGACCGAGCGTTCGCGAGATGATCCTCGGCTCAGAGGGCCGTCTCGGAATCGTCACCGAAGCCTGGGTGCAGGTTCACCGGGTCCCGGCAAAGCGTGACGTCTATGCCTACTTCTTCCCGAACTTCGAGATCGGCTTGAAGGCCATGCAGGAGATCTCCGAGAGCGATGCGGCACCAACCATCACCCGTATCTCCGACAATATGGAGACCAGGTTCTCGCTGGCCACCTCCAAGGAGAGCCACGGCATCACGAAGTTCGTTTCCGGCACCGTGCTTCCGCAAATCTTCAAGGCCAAGGGTTGGAATCTCGACGACATCTGCCTCTCCTTCATCGGCTATGAGGGCAGCGAAAGGCACGCGAAGCTTCAGAAGAAGCTCGTGGACAAGATCGTCAAGAAGTACAACGGCATGGGCGTAGGCAAGGGCCCCGGCATCCTCTACGACCAGAAGAAGTTCGACACTCCGTACATCCGCGACTTCCTGCTCGACCGCGGTGCTGCCGGCGACGTGTCCGAGAGCGCCGCTCCGTGGTCGAAGCTTCAGCAGCTTCACGACGGCGTCGCCAAGGCGGCGTACGACGCCTTCGACGAGATCGGCCGCAAGGGCGTCATCATCAGCCACCTGTCGCACTCGTACCACTCGGGTGCGTGCCTTTACTTCACCTTCGGTTTCGTCTTCGGCAAGGATCAGCTCGGCGACTACGACATCGTAAAGTCGGCAATCCAGCAGGCGTTCATCGACAACGGCGGTTCGATCTCGCACCACCACGGAGTCGGACTCGAGCACGCGCCATGGCTCGAAGACGACATCTCAGCCGAGGGCGTCGCCGTAATGCAGGGACTCTTCGACTCCGCCGACCCGAAGGGCAACTTCAACCCGGGCAAGGTCATCGCTGCGCCGGGGCTCGACCAGGGCAACTCCGGGCACGCACTGCACCGGGACGTTCCGGTGAAGAAGTCGGCGCCGGTGCGTTCATCCGCCGGTGCCACCAAGTCGAAGGTCGGCGCGGGGAGCTAGGACCTCCTGAAAAAGGTGGATGCGACGCGCTACTGCTTACCATGAGAGCAGCCATGACAGCAGCTCCCCCACCCCTCACCGAGTCCGACGTGACGTACGCGTTGCGTGCTGCCGGATGCGTGTTCGCGGAGGATGAGGCCAGGCTCCTGGTTCGGGGCGCGGAGTCCCCCGATCACCTTGCCGCGATGGTTGCACGCAGAGTGGAGGGCACTCCACTCGAGCTCATTCTCGGCTGGACGGCCTTCTGTGGGCTCCGTATCGAGACAGACCCTGGCGTCTTCGTGCCGAGGCAGCGCACAGAGTTCCTCGTTGCGCGCGCGCTCGACCTCATGCCCGAGCGCGCCGTGGTCGTCGACCTCTGTTGCGGCACCGGTGCGGTTGGCGCGGCGCTCGTCCACTCACGACCTGACATCGAGCTGCATGCATCCGACATCATGCCGGCGTCGTTCGCCTGTGCGAGCCGGAACCTCTCGGGGCTGGGAACCGTGTACCTCGGCGACCTGTTCGCGGCGCTCCCGTCATCCCTTCGCCGTCGTGTCGACATACTGGTCGTCAACGCGCCGTACGTGCCGACCGAAGCCATCGGGATGCTGCCACCGGAGGCCCGGGATTTCGAGCCGCTCGTGGCCCTCGACGGCGGCGACGACGGGCTCGACTTTCACCGCAGGATCGCGGCAGAGGCTTCCGAGTGGCTCGCTCCCGGCGGTTCGCTCTTGATTGAGACGAGTGTGCCGCAGTCGCCATTGACTGCGGCGCTCTTCTCGCGCGCCGGTCTCGCGGCCAGGATCGAGCATTCAGGTGAACTGGATGCGACGATTGTGGTCGCCAGCGCGTAAGTCTGCCTCCGCTAGCTCGCCTCGCGCAACGCCGGAACAGAGTCGCGGCTTGCCAGAAGCCTCACGAGCAGCAGCGGGAGGTGGTCGACGGTTGGGAGGACTTCGCGCGCGTCACCCACCCTGTGGCTGTCAATGACGCTCAACGCTTCGAGCAGCGTCGTGAGCCGGGTTGCCGTCTTGGCCGGTATGCGCATCGCATGCTGCAGGCGCAACTGCGAATACACGCCTGCCTGAACCACGAGCTCGACGGTACGCATCAACAGCGCAAAGTCGGTATCGCCCAGGGTCTGCACAAGTGATTCGCCGTCGAAGCTGGTCACCAAAGGGCGCGCGCGGGGGACGGTGGGGTACGGGTCGGTAAACGTCGTGAACGTGCTCATGACTGATGTCCAATTCGGGTTGACTTCATCAATCGCAGCGAGGGCATCCGGGGGGAATGCCCCCGAACGGGGGTAACTTCAGCCTACTCGTATTCGTGAGCGCAACTTCAAGATATTTTCTATCGTGTCGTCTGAACGCCGGGCGCGCTATTCACCCACCGCGGGGCTCAGCAGCCGCCTGTTGTAGGCTTCCGCGACGGCGGCGGCCCGATCACTGACCCCGAGCTTGCCGTAGGCGTTCAGCAGGTGCGTCTTGACGGTGGCTGTACTGATGAACAACTTGGCAGCGATCTCACTGTTGCCGTTGCCGGCGGCGACGAGTTCGAGAACCTCCACCTCGCGGCGGCTGAGCGCGGCGACATCCGGAGTCCGCACCTTGGTGACCAGGCGGGTAGCGACGGCTGGCGAGAGCGCAGATTCTCCCTGCGCCGCCGCCCGCACCGCAGCGATGAGTTCATCGCGTGGAGCGTCCTTCAGCAGGTAGCCGGTCGCGCCGGCCTCGATCGCGGGCAACACGTACGTGTCGGTGTCATAGGTCGTGAGAACCAGAATGCGGGACGTCGTGCCCTTGTTCACGAGTTCGGTGATCGCCTGCACGCCGTCCATGCCCGGCATTCTGAGATCCATCAGGATGACGTCTGGCTTCAACTTTCGCGCGAGGGCAATCGCCTCATTTCCCTCGGCAGCCTGGCCAACGACCTCGAACTCCGGGTCTGTTGCGAACATGCCATTCAGACCGTCCCGAACGACTGGATGGTCGTCGACAAGGAGCAGCGTGATTGCGCGTGCCCCGGGCGTGGTCACGCTGCGTCCTGCGTTTCGGCAGGCACACTGACGGAGACGGCGGTTCCGGAGCCGGGCATCGACTCGACCCTGAGCGTGCCTGACAGGCCCTCGATGCGCTGGCGCATGGCGACCAACCCGAACCCGCCGGAATCCTTGGTGCGGGTGGACTGCTTCTGCTCGAATCCCGCGCCATTGTCGCGCACCTCGAGGCTCACTTCGAACCTGTCGTAGGCGAGCAGAAGCTCCACGGAGCTCGCGTTCGCGTGCCGAGCGACATTTGCCAGCGCCTCCTGAGCGGTGCGCAGCAGGGCAACCTCGGCCTCGGCCGGCAGCATCCGCGCCGTTCCCGAGGTCGAAACCTGCACCGGGATGTCGTGGAGCTCAGACCACTTCTCTGCGACGGTCACGATGGCGTCGCCGAGTCGCCCCACCTCTAGCGGCTCCGGGCGCAGCGCCTCGACAGACCTGCGCGCCTCGCTGAGACTCTCGCGCGCGAGGGCCGTCGCCGCCTCGAAATGGCGGCGCCATTCTGCCGGGTCCTCGCTCGCCTGGTCGGCGGCCTGCAGCTGGGTGATGATGCCGATGAGGCCCTGGGCGAGCGTGTCGTGAATTTCTCGCGCCATCCGCTGGCGTTCCTCATCGATACCAGCCTGCCGCGCCTGCGCGACCAGCTTGTCGTTCAAGGCTTCGTTCTCGGCAAGTGTCGCTTTGAGCCTGCGATTGGCTTCACGAGTGTCGGCGAGGGCTGTCGCACGCTGGAAGCTGAGCTCGTCACCGTTCCACAAGATCCACCCGAGCCCGCACATGACGAGGATGTTCACGGCAACCACTGCGAGGTAGGTGAAGATTCCGGCGGGAGTGTCCTTCGGAACGCCGTATGCCTGTGCGGTGCCCGCCACGATCGCGACCGCCGCGATTCCGATCAGCCGCCACGGCCACGGCACCAGTGCGAAGACGAACACATAGTCGGCTATCGCGAAGAAACCGAACCACGGTTCGCGAAGCACCAGAACAAAAGTGAGCGCGACCACAACGGCGACGAAAATAGCCATGACAATGGGCCGATCCCGCCAGGCCGGGTGGCGGGTGAACATCCACCAGATCCATGCCGCAATCACCGCGCAGAGGGCGAGGTCGATGAACATCGCCGGGATGTCAGCGTTCTGAGAGACGATCGTGCAGACGGCAAGAACTGCGAGCAGGAGGTACGGCATGATCCCGATTATCGGAAACAAGCGCGCATCCTGCAGTAGGCGGGAGCGCGGCCCCAGATTGCTCATCTTCGCCCTTCCCCAACTACAAATCTACTCGCGGCGGAACGATGCGCGTACGGACTTCTGATTCACGAGGATGACGACCACGAGAAGGACGACTCCGCAGACGGCCTGCTCAAGCTTCATCCAGAGCGGAAACGGGCCGGGAACCGTGAGGATGACGGCGATGGCGACAACCATCACCGCGGATGCGATACGCAGCCGAAGGTACGCCTTGCTCGAGCCGCGGGCGGCGCCACGAACGAAGAACCACATGAGAATCGAGGTCGCGACGACAATGCTCCCCCGAATCCAGACGGCCGTGTTGACGAGCGCAGGGTCGTCGCGCATCAGAATCGCTGCGACCACCGTGCCGATGCTGACGACAAGGTAGCTGGCGACGAGGATTTGGATGGGTCGGAACGCGTTGTGCGTTCGGGCGATAGCGGTGGATGTCACGGGAGCCTCCTGGGAGCAAGAAAGTTTGTGCTTTCAGCCTCATGGGGGTTGGGCGTTCGCACATCGGCTCGGTGGCCATCACTCGGCGCGCTTCGGATGACTTTTCGGCTCAGCCGATCGGTTGAGAGCACCCCATGTTGTTCGCTACACGATTTCGCCTCGGATCGTGTCACGGGCGCCATGGCGACTCGCACCAGCCCAAGACAGTATCGAAGTTCAAGCCACCCACCGACCGCAGCCTCTGCGCTGCCGATCACAAGGACGCAACATGTCAACTTCATTTCTCGCACCGCTCGAGTCAGTCGCGAAGAAAATCGGCCGATTTTGGTGGGTGCTTCTGATCGTCGGCATCGCCTGGATCGTCGTGGGATTCGTCGTTCTGCGGTTTGACTCCTCCACGGTCGAACTCGTCTCGGTTCTGTTCGGAATACTCATCCTGCTCGCCGCGGGAGGCGAGATCTTCCGAGCGGTTGTCACACCCACCGGTTGGCGTGTATGGCACGTCATCTTCGCCGTACTACTCGTCCTCGGCGCGGTGCTTGTGTTCGTCCACCCGGGCGACAGTTTCGTCTCGCTCGCACTCGTCACCGGGTTCTACTTCGTCTTCGCAGGGACGTACGACATCGTGTCGAGCCTTTTCAGCCTTGCCTACTTTCCCGGCGCCGCACTGCAACTCGCTTCTGGCGTCCTGCAGGTTGTGCTCGGCTTCATCGCATCGTCTTCGCTCTCGGCAAGCATTTTCGTTCTCGTGCTCTTCGTCGCGCTGTCTGCGCTATTCCGCGGGGTCGCCGAAATCAGCGCGGCTTTCGCGGTACGCGCGCTGACCAAATAACCACTTGCACCTGTCACCACACAAAGAACCAACAACAATCAAAGGAACGCATCATGGCTCTCTCAGATGAACTCAGCAAGCTCGCCAGCCAGACCAAGGCCCTTGAGGACTCCGCCGAAAGCGTCAAAACCAGAAACGACGCACAGGTGCAGGCGCGGATCGACCAACTTCACGCCTCCCTCGACTCAGCCAAGGAAGAATTCGAGGATGACGTGACCGTCGCCAACGATAAGGCAGCGGCCAACTGGTCCGCCATGCAGAAGAAGGTCTCCGACCACTTCGACGCACTCCACGCAAAGGTGGCGGCTCGCAACGCGGGTCGCGAAGCCAAGCACGCGGAGCGTATCGCTGACGAATCTGAATTGGACGCTGCAGACGCGGTCGACTTTGCGAGCTACGCGATCCAGGAAGCCGAGTACGCGGTACTCCAGGCGACACTCGACCGCGCCGCCGCGGACGCGGTCGCCGAGTAGTTCTTTGCTGGCCCAGCCGACTCAGGACCCAGCGCGGTCACGAGTCTGCTGGGCCAGCGTCGACACCGCCAGGTAGAGTTCGGCCGCATCCGTTGGACTCGACAACGATCGCCCCGTGAGCGCCTCGATACGTCGCATTCGATTGCGCACCGTGTTCGGATGAACGTAAAGCTCCCGCGCGATCTTGTTCACCGAGCCCTCAAGCCGAAACCACTCCACGAGAACCGTAACGAGTGCCGCCCGTTGTGGTTCGGCTTCATTCAATAGCTCGCCAAGAATGGGTTGGATTAGTTGGGAAGAAACGTCGGGAGCGGCAGCCGCGATCAGCTCGATCGGAGCCTCCGCGAAGACGACGACCGTTCCGGGACGGGCCGAGGCTAGTGCTACGCGGGCGAGACGGGACGCCTGCGGCGCGTCAGCGTAAGACTCAAACCTCGGGCTCAGACCGGCCGTTGCGCCTGCATCATTCAGCATTCGCAAGGCATTCTCAACGGCGAGAGGTTGCTGAGTACTGACAATGCCGAACTGAACATTTGCTAGCAATATCCACGTCGAAGTGATGTGGTGATCGAGCAGGCGTCGCTCCGCATTCGGGTACGGGAGCTTGCCCGGCTCGAGGGCCAGTACACAGGTCACGACGTAGCCTCCGTCCCTCGGAAGGTGCAATGCGTCAACGGCTTCCGACAGAGACCAACTTGCTTCCGGCGCACCCGTAAGGATCGAATAGGCCAGGCTAAACCGCCCGAACTGGCTCGCCACCAGCAGTTCCGACTGCCGGTCGCGATAGCCGTCCTGCATCAGACCGACGATCCGGTCGTTCATGACCCAAACCTGGGACGCCACCTCGACCAACTTCGCATCGCTCGCAAGTCCGTTACGTCGTGCAAACGCCATGAGTTCTGCCCACAGAAAGGCAGTGCCGACCCGCAACGCGTCGAGCACGCTCACCAGCGGGAAGTCCGCGGTCGCGCGCTCGCGGCCCAGCTGCCGAATGTCCTCGTCCTCGATGCCCTCCCCGCCCAGCTCCCCACGAATGAAAGCGATGTGCGCCTCACATGAACTACGCAGGGCTTCGGCAATGGCCGGCGAACGGTCGCGATACATGGGCACGCCGCGGCGCACTGCGTCTGCGAGCAGCATGTCGAAATTCGGAGTGTCCTCGAACAGGCGCTCTGTCAACTCAGCCAGCAGAGGCCACGACGGCTGAAGATCCCGGCTCATGGCAGGAGTCAACCCTGACCGGATGACGTGAATCGCATAACCATTAGCATCCCGCAGAAGGGACCGGAGGCGGGCAGAATTTTCGCGGGGCGGCGGCAGGTGTCCCACGCAACACAACCGACACCCGATGGGTGGCGAACTGCACATTGACCCGGCGGAGAAAATACGAACGAATAGTTACAACGTGCGCACGCCATTCGACGACACAGAGGTGAAGACCATGAGCACCCAGACGACCCTGCCGAAACGGACCATCATCCGCCCTAGTGCGCTCCTGCGCAGGGGTGGGGTGCACCATCCGGCGGTGGTGGATCAAGCACAGCAGCGGGCAGCGAGCATCCAGCTCCGTATCGCCGACGCCATCACGGCGTTCGCCGGATCGATGAACTTCGTCTACCTGCATGTCGTCATCTTCGCAGCGTGGATGCTCTGGGCTGAGAAGAGTCCGTGGCCCACTCTCACGCTCATCGTGTCGCTTGAGGCGATCTTCCTGTCCACCTTCGTCATGATCGGCCAGAACCGCCAGGCCGCATTTCAGCAGGCCAAGGCGGATCGCGACTTCGGTTCAACAGAAAAGGAACTGCACTCCAACACCACCATGACCAAACAAATCGAACAGCTGACGAAGCGCATCGAGCAGTTGACCACCGAAATTCACGACCAGGTCATCACCCCACCACGCTCCTGACCGGGCGGGACTATCGTGCGGCAACGCAGAATCTACTGACGGGCGAATCGGAGACCCCATGCTGTACGACTTCAGCTTGATCTTCCTGTATCTGTCGTTCTACTCGTTTGTGGGGTGGATCGCCGAAGTCGGCTTCGTCCTCGTCACCACGGGCCAGCTCGAGAATCGCGGCTTCCTCACGGGCCCGTTCGTGCCCATCTACGGCTTCGGCGCGCTCGCGTTGATCTACTTCGTCTCGCCGTACATCACCAACCCGTTCCTCGTCTTCGCCGCCAGCGTCGTCATCTCGAGCGTGCTCGAATACGTCACCCACCTCGCGCTCGACAAGATCTTCCACGTCAAACTGTGGGACTACAGCAAGAAGCGCTTCAACCTCCACGGGCGCATCTGCCTCGAGAACTCACTCCTCTTCGGAGTACTCGGACTGTTCCTTCTGTACGTGCTTCACCCCTTCGTCACGTTCGTGCTTGCGCGCATCCCCCACGAGGTCACCATCGCGATCGCCTGGACGCTCCTCGGCATCGTGATTGTCGACGCCGCCAACTCGTTCCGGTCGCTGGCCAAGGTGCGCCCGGTACTGGATGAGGTTCACGGAACGCTCCAGGAGGCGCACGACACCATCGAGAAAAGGGCGAA
>DASXNG010000232.1:0-22058 GCA_036495225.1 Galbitalea sp. | reverse complement strand
GAATACGGTCAAGACGCATATGCGCGGCATCTACCGCAAGCTCGACGTTCAGTCCAGACGGCAGGCCATCGCCACGGCCGAACGCCTCGGGCTCATCTAGCTTCCGCGCAGGCGAAACGCCCCGGACAGCACGATTCCCGTCCACCCGAAGGACGGGAATCGGCCATCCAGTGGGTCAAGCGGCGTAGGAATTCACGCGCACAGGTCCTGCGCTTTCGAGGATCGCGTGAGCACGCTCGACCGACTGGGAATCACCGTGGACGATCACAAGATAGCGATCGGCCTTGAGCTCGTTCTCGTAAGCTGGCACTTCATCGGCAGGGACGGCGAGACCAGTCAGCGCGCCGAGACCCGCGCTGATTCCCGACCCGACGAGAGTTTGTGCGAGCCATCCCGCCGCGGCAACCCAGCCAATTCCGGGAAGCCAGAAGAAGCCCAGCACCAGCCAGCCGGACAGGCCACCCCAGAGCTCCCCCCACCCGCCAAAGCTGCCAGCTTTGCTGCCGTGGGGAATCCAGCCGTGCACCTGTCTGGTCTCCTTGACACCCTTGCCGATCACGGAGACGTGGTCCCCGTCGAAGGATGCCTTTCTGAGCAGCTTGGTGGCGGCGAGCGCCTCCACGTTCGTCGAGTACACCGCGATGGTCGAGTTTTTGATCGCCGTTGCCATGCTTGCGTAAGCCATGGTGCGCTCCCTGCCCAGTCGTACCTTGCGAGCTACACGTTCGATCATGCGGACGACGCGACAAAACACCATCACCCTGCTGGGGTGATCACGTTAGTCTCGCAAGGAAGTTGAGCGAAGGAGCCCGCATGTCGTCGAGCGTCGGTAGGGACACGCAGTCGGCCATCTACCGAGGCGGCGCGGTCGGCATTTCCGCCGTGGTTCCGGTCGGCGCTGCCGCGCTCGAAGCGGCTGCCCGCCGGTCGATGAGCGACGAGGCCTTCGCCTATGTTGCGGGGTCAGCGGGCGGCGAGGCGACTGCAGCGGCCAACACCGCCGCCTTCGACAAGTGGAGGATCGTCCCGCGGATGTTGCGGGATGTCAGTTCTCGCGACCTCTCGGTCTCGCTCTTTGACCGCTCGTACCGGAGCCCGGTGATCGCCGCTCCGATCGGTGTTCTCGAGCTCGCACATCCGGACGCCGACCTCGGCATCGCGAGGGCGGCATCCGCGCTTGGTGTTCCGTATGTGGCTTCGAACCAGGCGTCGGTGCCACTCGAGAAGACCTTCGAAGCAGCGGGAAACGGCCCGAAATGGTTTCAGTTGTACTGGAGCAGCTCAGACGACCTGGTCGAGAGCCTGATCGCTCGGGCCGAAACCGCGGGCGCCGAGGCCATCGTCATCACACTGGACACACACATGCTCGGCTGGCGACCGCGCGACCTTGACGTCGCATACCTGCCATTCGCCCACGGTCTCGGCATCGCGCAGTACACGAGCGACCCGGTCTTCCAGCGGCTGATTCGGGAGCGCATCGCGTCTGCACAGAAGGCCGAAACCCCGAGAATCAACGGCACGGTGATCCGCACCCTGCTTGACATGTCGCGGCACTACCCCGGCTCGTTCTGGTCGAATCTGCGCTCACCTGAGCCGCGCGCCGCTGTCGACACCTTTCTCGAGGTGTTCTCTCGCTCGTCGCTCACGTGGGAGAACCTCGAGTTTGTGCGCACCAGGACAAAACTGCCGATACTCCTTAAGGGAATCCAACATCCGGATGATGCTGAACTCGCGATCCAGCACGGCATGGACGGGGTGATCGTGAGCAACCACGGCGGCAGGCAGCTCGACCGCGCCGTCGGATCGCTCGACGCCCTCCCGGCTATCGTCGCGCGGGTCGGTGGACGAGTGCCGGTGCTCTTCGACAGCGGGATCCGGTCGGGAGCAGACATCCTCATCGCACTCGCACTTGGCGCCGCGGCGGTTCTCGTCGGTCGACCGTGGGTCTACGGTCTCGCCGTCGCCGGGCGGGCTGGTGCAGAAGCGGTGCTGCGAAACCTCCTTGCCGAACTGGACCTCTCGCTCGGGCTCGCCGGGGCCACAAGTGTCGCGGAACTCTCGATGGACATTCTCGTTCGAGCGGAAGGCATCGAATGACCGACTACATCCTCGCAATCGACCAAGGCACGACAAGTACCCGCGCGATGCTGTTCGATCGAGCGGGCAGCGTCGTGTCTGTCAGTCAACTCGAGCACAAGCAACTCCTCCCGCGCCCCGGCTGGGTCGAACACGATCCGATCGAGATCTGGGACAACACGCGGGAAGTGATCGGTTCTGCGCTCGGCCGTGCTGGCGTCACCCGGCACAGCGTCGCGGCTGTCGGAATCACCAACCAGCGTGAGACGACAGTCGTGTGGGAGAAGTCGACGGGACGGCCGGTTTACAACGCCATCGTGTGGCAGGACACGCGCACCACCTCGATCGTGGATCGGATTGCCGCCGGCGACGTGGACAGGTGGCGAAGGAAGGTCGGGCTTCCGCTCGGAACCTACTTCTCGGGCACGAAGGTTGCGTGGATTCTCGAGAACGTCGAAGGCGTACGTGCCCGTGCGGAGCGGGGCGAGCTGCTCTTCGGGACCACAGACAGCTGGCTGCTCTGGAACCTCACGGGGGGCCCGCACGGAGGCGTCCACGCGACTGACGTCACCAATGCTTCGCGGACCCTCTTCATGGACCTGCAGACACTGGATTGGGACGACGACATCCTCGCCGAATTCGGGGTACCACGCGTCATGCTGCCCGAGATTCGCAGCTCGTCAGAGGTCTACGGCACGGCCGCGTCGGAGAGTCTGCTCCGTGAATTGCCGATCGCCGGCATCCTCGGTGACCAGCAGGCCGCGACCTTCGGACAGGTGGCTTTCGGTGCCGGTGAGTCGAAGAACACGTACGGGACCGGCAATTTTCTCATCGTGAACACGGGCGAGAAAATCGTGCGGTCGCGCAATGGTCTCCTTACGACCGTTGCGTACAAGCTTGGGACGGAGGCCCCTCGCTACGCGCTCGAAGGCTCGGTCGCGGTCAGCGGTTCACTCGTGCAGTGGCTCCGGGACAACCTCGGGATCATTGACAGCGCCGCGGATGTCGAGAAGCTCGCTGCATCCGTCGACGACAACGGCGGGGCGTACATCGTGCCGGCGTTCTCCGGACTGTTCGCTCCCTACTGGCGACCGGATGCTCGCGGCGCCATCGTCGGGCTGACGAGGTTCGTCAACAAGGCGCACCTCGCACGTGCTGCCCTGGAGGCGACCGCGTTCCAAAGTCTCGAGGTTCTCGACGCCGCAGAGGCGGATCTCGGCACGACTCCGCACGAACTCCGCGTCGATGGCGGCATGACGGCGAACGACTTGCTCATGCAATTTCAGGCCGACGTCGTCGGCATTCCCGTCGTGCGCCCGGTGGTCGCTGAGACGACTGCACTCGGGGCGGCGTATGCCGCCGGTCTCGCGGTCGGGTTCTGGGCGGATCGCGACGCGCTCAGGTCAATCTGGCGCGAGGACAAACGTTGGGAGCCGCACATCGGCGCCGAGGAGCGCGCGGAGCTGATCCGCAAGTGGAAGAAGGCCGTCACCCGGACGTTCGACTGGGAGGAGTAGAGGCCTTCCCCGCTGCAGTTTGTTAGCCGCGTGGTGCAAAAAGCGGCATGGACTAATCCGCTTGGGCCTGGTTTCGCAGCAACTTGCGTATGTGGTCGGTTGGCACAAAAGTGGTCGGGCGCCCGACCACTGTTGTCTCCACCGACCACCTTTACCACCGGCGAGGTCGCTTTTGTTCTTCGGTACCGAGTTACACCGCAGGTGAGATCTCGACAAGCTCGATCCCCAGCCCTTCGAGAATCTCAGGGACCGGCATCTCTACGCGTTGCTCGCCGCCACCCACTGCTCAAGCTTCGCGGCCGCAGCCCCTGAGTCAACCGACTCCGCGGCACCCAGCATCGCCTCACCGAGGCGCTCGATGATCGGTACACGAAGGAGGTCTGGCTGGTTCGCGAGCTCGAACGCAACGATGCCCGCGGCGGCGTTGAGAAGCACGACATCCCGAACCGGGCCCCTCTCCCCCGCGAGCACGCTTCGAATGACTGCGGCGTTGTGCTCGGCGTCCGAACCGAGCAGGGACTCGATCTTTGCGGTCGGGATGCCGAGGTCGGCCGGGTTGAGGTCGTGTTCCGTGACGAAACCGCGGGAGACCTCCCAGATGTGGCTGTGACCCGTCGTCGTCAACTTGTCGATGCCGTCGTCACCCCGGTAGACCAGCGCGGTCGCTCCCCTGGTCTGGAAGACACCGACCACCAGCGGCACCCGCTCCAGACTCGCCACTCCCACGGCAGATGCCTCCGGCCGCGCCGGGTTGCAGAGCGGGCCAAGAATATTGAACAGCGTCGGAATGCCCAACTGCGAGCGAGTCGGTCCGGCATGGCGGAACCCGGGGTGGAACAGGGACGCGAAGGCGAAGGTGATCCCGGTCTCCCGCAGCACCTCTGCGACCCGATCCGGCTGGATGTCGAGGTTGAGTCCGAGGGCGGCCAGCACGTCGGAAGCGCCGGACGCCGAACTTGCGCCACGGTTGCCGTGCTTGACAACGGGAATGCCGGTCGCGGCAACGATGACGGATGCCACGGACGAGATGTTGAGCACGGCACCGTATGGGTCTCCCCCTGTGCCGACGATGTCCAAAACCATGGGGTCGACGTCCAGCGGAAGGGCATTTGCGAGTGCCGCATCCCGGAATCCGACGATCTCATCGACGGTCTCGCCTTTGATGCGCAACGCCACCAGGAGGCCCGCAATTTGCGATGGCGTCGCCTCGCCCGCGACCACACTCTGCATGGCCCATGTTGACTCGCTGATGGATAAATCAGAGCCAGCTACAAGGTGGCTGAGGACGCTGGTCCAGGTGGGGTCTTGGGGCATGCCCAAAATCCTAACGATTCGTCGCGACTGGCGGCAGGAATGGAAGATCGGCCCTTCGATATCGGACATAATGGAACAGTGACGAGCACCTCTCTTACTCGCCCGGTCGGCATTTCCTCTGTGAACCGTCCGAGCATTGTCGCGGTCGGGACGATCGTGTGGCTTGGCAGCGAGGTGATGTTCTTCGCCGGCCTGTTCGCGATCTACTTCACGCTGCGGTCGACATCTCCCGCGCTGTGGGCAATCCAAAGTTCAAAACTCGACGTACCGTACGCGGCAATCAACACGACGATCCTCGTGTTGTCTTCCGTGTCGTGCCAGTTCGGCGTGTTCGCGGCAGAGCGCCTCCAGCCTCGCCGCACAGGCTGGAGCCCGGCGAAATGGGGCATGGTCGAGTGGTTCTTCGTCACCTATGCAATGGGTGCGGTCTTCGTCATCCTGCAGATCAACGAGTACGCAGACCTCATCAGCCAGAACGTCGCCTTGAGTTCGGATGCTTATGGCTCGGCCTTCTACATCACGACCGGGTTCCACGGTCTGCACGTCACCTGCGGCCTCATAGGGTTCCTCTTCGTCATCGGGCGCGCATTCTCGGCCAAGAACTTCGGGCACAAGGAGGCGACGAGCGCCATCGTCCTCTCCTACTACTGGCACTTCGTGGACGTTGTCTGGATCGCACTGTTCGCCGTCATTTACCTTCTGAAATAAGCAGCGGAAAACAGGAAGAAGCATGCGCAAGACCACGACCTCGAACCGCACTGCCGGCACCGTGACCCCCACCCCTAAGGTGAGGCGTCGCAAGACTGGCCGTCGTTCCCCGCTCGCCTCCGTTGCTCTCATTGCCATCGGTCTCCTCGCCACCGGCGGCGCCTATGCCCTCATGAGTTCGAGTGCAAGCGCCTCGACCACCCAGGCGAGCACCCAGCTGACCACCCAGGGCGAGAAGCTGTTCCAGGCCAACTGCGCCACCTGCCACGGTCTGAACCTCGAGGGCACCAAGGAGGGGCCTTCGTTGCTCGGCGTCGGTGCGGCCGCGGTGGACTTCCAAGTCGGCACAGGACGGATGCCGGCCGCGGCCACTGGACCGCAGGAAGAGCAGAAGACCCCAGAATTCACGCCGCAGCAGACGCAGGCACTCGCGGCCTACGTTGCGGCGCAGGCGCCCGGCCCAGCTGAGCCCTCCAAGCAGTACCTCGGCGGCAACGGCAACGCGGCGAAGGGTGCAGAACTCTTCCGCGTCAACTGCGCAATGTGCCACAACGTTGCTGGCGCCGGTGGCGCCCTCACCGAGGGCAAGTTCGCTCCACCGCTGACCGGCGTCACGGCCAAGCACATCTACGAGGCGATGGTGACAGGGCCGCAGAACATGCCGGTCTTCAACGACAAGAACATCACGCCCGCCCAGAAGGCGGACATCATCACCTACCTCAAGTACCTCGACACGAACCCGTCGCCCGGCGGGCTCGATCTCGGCAACCTTGGCCCGGTATCTGAGGGCCTCTTCATCTGGATCTTCGGGCTCGGCGCCATCATCGGCGTCACGATCTGGCTCACGGCCAAAGCGAACTGACGTGCGAGAGGCATTCACGCAGTTGGGTCGTAGGCGGATTTCGCGACTTGGAAAGGGATAGAGAATGGCACAGCACGACGACGGTGTGACCTCGGTCGAGGATCCCACCGTTCACGGAGAGTCCGGCGCAAACGCCGGAACCGCCGTGCAACTGTCATCGGACGCAGGAGTCGGTGTTGTACCTACCGACGCCGTCGTCAACCCCGGTTTCCCGCCGCATAACCCGCGCCAGACCGACCTTGACCCTGTCAAGGAGAGGCGCGCAGCTCGTCAGGTCGTTGGACTGTTCTTCATCTCGATCATCGGGAGTGTGTTCGCCCTCGCGGCCTACATGACCTTCCCGATCGACCCGACCGACTTCAACACGGTTCGCACGGACAACCTGTTCCTGGGCATCGGCATCACGCTAGGGCTGCTCGGCATCGGCCTGGGTGCCGTGCACTGGGCCAAGCAGCTCATGCGTGAAGACGAGAGCGTCGAGTACCGCCACGGCACCCGAGGCAGCGAGGCAACCCGTGAGAAGGCCGTCGAGGTCTTCGAGCTGGGCAACGAGGAGTCCGGGTTCGGCCGGCGCACCCTCATCAGGAACAGCCTCATCGGTGCGCTGGTGCTCACGCCGGTTCCCGCGGTTGCGCTCTTCCGCGGACTTGCCCCGGACGCCGACCCCGTTCCCTTGCTCAAGCACACGATGTGGAAGGCCGGCACCCGCCTCACACACGACCCAACGGGCGTGCCGATCAAGGCTTCGGATGTCACGCTCGGCTCCGCCTTCCATGTCATCCCTGAGGGCCTGCTGCAGCGTGCAGACGCGCTCGAGCAAAAGGCAAAGGCCGCAGTTCTGCTCATGAGGCTTGACCCGAAGGACCTGCACGTCTCGCCGTCAAAGGTGACCTGGAACTACCAAGGCATCGTTGCCTACTCGCAGATCTGCACGCACGTCGGGTGTCCAGTTGCCCTGTACGAGCAGCAGACTCACCACCTTCTGTGCCCGTGCCACCAGTCGCAGTTCGACATTACGCACGAAGCCAAGGTCATCTTCGGACCGGCTCGCCGTCCGCTTCCCCAGCTTCCGATCACGGTGGATGCCGCGGGATACCTGATCGCACGAAGCGATTTCCATGAACCAGTAGGACCAGACTTTTGGGAGCGTGAAGCGTGACCGCCACCGAGACTCCTCGCGGCACCGCAGTAGTGCCTCAGCGCAAATCGTTTACGAGCGTTACCGCGAACTACATCGACGAACGAACCAGCATTTCGGGCCTCGTCCGGGAGCTGGGCCGCAAGATCTTCCCCGACCACTGGTCGTTCATGCTCGGTGAGGTCGCGCTGTACAGCTTCATCGTCATCCTGCTGACCGGAACGTTCCTGACGTTCTTCTTCCAGGCTTCGATGGCAGAGGTGACCTACGACGGTACCTACCTGCCGCTCAAGGGCATCGACATGTCCGCTGCCATGAACTCGACGCTGCACATCAGCTTCGATATCCGCGGCGGCCTGCTCATGCGCCAGATTCACCACTGGGCCGCGCTGCTGTTCGTGGCATCCATCGGCCTGCACATGCTGCGCATCTTCTTCACCGGGGCGTTCCGCAAGCCGCGTGAGCTCAACTGGGTGATCGGTTTCGTGCTGTTCATCCTGGCGTTGGCGGAGGGCTTCACGGGCTATTCACTACCGGACGACCTGCTCTCGGGCAACGGCCTGCGCATCATCGACGGCCTGGTCAAGGGCCTCCCGGTGGTCGGAACCTGGACCTCCTACCTCCTATTCGGCGGAGAATTCCCGGGGACCGCGATCGTTGGGCGTCTCTACACGCTGCACATCCTGTTGCTGCCCGCCATCCTGGTCGCGGCTCTCGGCGTGCACCTCGTACTGCTGGTCATCAACAAGCACACGCAGTTCGCGGGGCCAGGCAAGACGAACGACAACGTCGTTGGCGTGCCGATCATGCCCGTGTTCGCCGCGAAGGCCGGCGGATTCTTCTTCATCGTCTTCGGTGTGATCACGCTGATCGCCTCGTTCTTCACCATCAACCCGATCTGGGTGTACGGGCCGTACGATCCATCGCCGATTTCGGCTGGTACCCAACCGGACTGGTACATCGGGTTCGCCGATGGCGCACTGCGCCTCGTGCCATCCGACTGGGGCTTCATGCTCGGCGTGTACACGGTATCGCTCAACATCATCGTCCCGGTGCTCGTATTGGGTCTGTTCATCGTCGCGGTGGCGATCTATCCCTTCATCGAGGCGTGGGTCACGGGCGACAAACGTGAACACCACATCGCCGACCGCCCACGCAATGCGCCCACTCGTACCGCGATCGGTGCAGCGGGTGTGACGTTCTACGCGGTGCTGTGGGCCGCTGCCAGCTCCGACCTCATCGCGACCCACTTCGGGCTCACCATCGAGGGCGTCATCAACACCCTTCAGGTCACACTCATCATCGGCCCGATCATCGCCTATTGGGTGACCAAGCGCATGTGCATCGGCCTGATGAAGAAGGACCGCGAGATCGCTCTGCACGGTTACGAGAGCGGCCGCATCGTGCGTCTCCCCGGTGGCGAGTACATCGAGGTTCACGAGCAGCTGTCCGACTACGAGCGCTGGCGCCTGGTGAGCTTCGACGACTACAAGCCACTCATGGTGCGCCCGGACGCCCGCGGCCGCATCTCCCCGCTGGAGCGCATCCGCGCAGTCGCCTCCAGCTGGTTCTTCGAGGACCGCATCACCCCCGTCACCGCGACCGAGCTCGAGCACCAGCACCACGCTGGGCACGGCGAACTCGAGGGCGGCGAGAGCACCGAGATCGAGAGCCACGCGGGACACTAAGCGAGTTGCCTACGCTTCTGGGTCGTCCCTACGGGGGCGGCCCTTTTGCGTAGGTGTTCGGCCAGATCCGGCGGCGAGGAACGCTGTCCCGAACGAGAGCTCGGTCCAAGTGGGATCGACCAAACTATCCTGCATGGCCGACCGGATCGTCTCCCACGGACGGCGTGCAATCCACTCATCGAGAGACGCAGAAGTCCCCACCGCTGCGATTCCGAGCCGCGACAGCCAACGAGGCGTGCTGTCTGGGAGCTTCAGATCCAGCACCGCCCAGCGACCACCACCGGAGAGGGCCGCGGCACCGTGAGCGACGACCTGTCCGCACTCGGGCACCTGTGTCAGGGCGTAGGTGGACAGGATCGCGTCGACTTTCTCCGGGAAGCCGAACTCGGTCGCATCGGCCTGCACCAGTCTGACGTTGCCCCATCCACTCGCCTCGACCCGCTCCCATGCACGGGCGAGCATTGCGTCGGTCAAATCGACGCCGACGATTCGGCCGCCTGGACCGATCGCCTCCTCGACCAGGGAAAAATTCAGGCCTGTGCCACAGGCAATATCGACCACAGTGTCTCCCCTGCGGAGGCCGAGTGCCTTCACGGCGCGAGAGCGCTGCGCCCGCTGCGGGTAGCCTGGCGTCGGGTAGAGCCGGGAGGTGACATCGTAATGCCTGGCCTTTTTGCGGTAGATCTCGATCAGCCGCTCTCGAGAAGGGTCGATCTGGCTCACTGCGACCCCGCGCCTGCCTGGACGTCTGACTCAACCGCGGCCTTGATGCCCGCCATCTCGATGTTGCTCACGCGCTGAATCTGCCTCTGGAGTCGACCGGGGACAGTCCGCATGATGTTGGCGAGGTCGACCTCAACCCACATCATGGCGTCTGTGTGCCCGTCGTCTATCGGCTCGAATTCCATTCCCCAGCGTGCCGCGGACGTTCCCATGGTGCCGACAAACGCCATGGATCGGGGCGCGTCGATGGCTGTGACCTGCTCTTTGCGGCTGTGATTCCACCCAAAGTCCCTCGCCCGCTGTTCCACCCACGCGCCGGGTGCGAGAGTGCCGCCGTCGCGTAGCTGGCATTCGAGCACCGTTGGCGCCCACTCCGACCAGCGTCCGACGTCACACAGGTAAGCCCAGACGTCACTGATGCTCCCAGCGACTGTGATGCGGCTCTCGGTTCTGATTGTCATGGATCAGCTCCTCACAGTATTAAACGATTTGGAGGCGCTCCTGGTTCAAAGGCAAGTCACCGCGAACGCGTAGAACTTCTGAGTCGTCCCTTCAGTCCATGCTGCCTTTGGCTCTGCCGAACGCTCAAGTGCGGTTTCGCTGCGCGCCGCTGCTCAACCAACTCCAGAACGCAAAAAGGCCGCCCCCGAAGGGACGGCCCAGAAGCGTGGGTTGCTAGTGCCCGAAGTATCCGCGCTGGTACTCGAAGAGCAGCCCGATGAGGCTGATCGCGGCGAGCGGCACCGCGATGAAGCAGATCCAGTTGCCGATCGCGAGGCCAAGGAACATCAGTGCGGCGGAGGCACCGAGCGAGACCGGCCACCAGCTCCATGGGCTGAAGAACCCCTGCTCGGCGTCACCATCGTCTATCTCGGCATCCCAGCGATCCTCCGGCAGCTCCGTGCCTTTCTGGGCGCGGCGCTGGATGAACAGGTACACGGTGATCAGAGCGGAGAGAACGCCAACCAGCAGCAGCGCTACCGAGCCGACGAACTCGGGGTGCTGACCATTGGACAGGTCGCCGTACGTCGGGTCCCAGAGGCCCCAGAGCACGTAGAGAACTGCTGCCGCAAAGCAAAACACCGTCAGGATAAGGAACAGCTTGAGGGTTGTTGCCATGGTTACTTGACCTTCTGATCGGCGAGATCGAAAACATCCACTTCCGGAGCATCCTTCAGCGGGCCAACGCCGACTGCGATTTCTGCTTCGGGGTGAGCCAGGTCGAATGCCGGCGACTCGGAGCGGATGCGCGGAATCGAGGTGAAGTTGTGACGCGGCGGTGGGCAGGATGTCGCCCACTCGAGCGAGCGTCCGTAACCCCACGGGTCGTTGACTGTCACCTTGGGTGCACGCCTGGCCGTGATGTACACGTTGTACAGGAACGGAAGCATCGAGACGCCGAGCAGCATGGCTCCAACGGTCGAGACCTGGTTCATCCACGTGACGCCGTCCTGTGGGAGGTAGCTCCAGTAGCGTCGCGGCATGCCTTCAACGCCGATCCAGTGCTGGATGAGGAACGTCGTGTGGAACCCGATGAACAGCAGCCAGAAGTGGATCTTGCCGAGCCGTTCGTTGAGCATCTTGCCGGTCCACTTGGGCCACCAGAAGTAGAACCCGCTGAACATGGCGAACACCACGGTGCCGAAGACGACGTAGTGGAAGTGCGCGACGACGAAGTACGTGTCTGACACGTGGAAGTCGAGGGGCGGAGAGGCGAGAATGACGCCGGTGAGACCGCCGAACGTGAAGGTGATCAGGAAGCCGATCGCCCACATCATGGGGGTCTCGAAGGTGACAGACCCACGCCACATCGTGCCGATCCAGTTGAAGATCTTCACACCGGTCGGTACCGCGATCAACATCGTCATAAAGGAGAAGAACGGCAGCAGCACCGAACCGGTCACGTACATGTGGTGAGCCCACACAGTCACGGACAGCGCCGCAATCGCGATCGTCGCGTAGATCAGCGTCTTGTAACCAAAGATCGGCTTGCGGCTGAACACCGGTAGCACCTCGCTGATGATGCCGAAGAACGGCAGCGCGATGATGTAAACCTCAGGGTGCCCGAAGAACCAGAAGAGGTGCTGCCACAGCAGCGCTCCCCCGTTGGCCGCGTCGAAGATGTGCGCGCCGAGGGTTCTGTCGGCGCCGAGCGCGAGAAGTGCCGCGGCGAGGACCGGGAAGGCCATGATGACCAGGATCGACGTGACGAGCGCGTTCCAGGTGAAGATCGGCATCCGGAACATAGTCATGCCGGGCGCGCGCATCGTGATGATCGTCGTAATGAAGTTGACCGCACCGAGAATCGTTCCGAAACCGCTGAGGGCAAGACCGAACACCCACAGGTTGCCGCCGAGGCCGGGCGTGAACGTCGTCGACGTCAGCGGCGCGTACGCCGTCCAGCCGAAGGATGCTGCACCCTGCGGCGTCAGGAATCCCGCGACTGCGATGAGCGAGCCAAAGCTGTACAGCCAGTACGCGAACGCGTTAAGACGCGGGAACGCGACATCCGGCGCACCGATCTGGAGCGGCATGATCACGTTCACGAAGCCGGCGAACAGTGGTGTCGCGAACATCAGCAGCATGATCGTGCCGTGCATCGTGAACAGCTGGTTGTACTGCTCCGGAGTTCCGACAAGGGCCTCGCCTGGCTCGAAAAGCTGGGCGCGAATGACCAGCGCCATGACGCCACCGAGGCAGAAGTAGAGGAACGAGGTGATGAGGTACAGGTAACCGATGGTCTTGTGGTCGGTGGAGGTTATCCAACCGATGACCAGGTTGCCCTTGCGAGTCGTTGCGCCCGGCCGGCCGATCTGGCCCTGGCGTTCAAGCGTGGTAAATGACGCGGTCATCTATGTCTAACCCTTCGGCGAGCCGGTGCCCGGCAGGTTCGTGTTCGCGTTGTAGTTCGAGCCGAGAAGACCCGGGTACTGAATGCGGTTCTCCGCAACGTACGTGTCGTAGTCGGCCTGCGAGACGACCTTCACCTGGAAGAGCATGAGCGAGTGGTACTGGCCACACAGCTCCGCACACTTGCCCTGGTAGGTGCCGATCTTCTCCGGGATGAAGTACATGTAGTTGGTCTTGCCCGGGATCATGTCCTTCTTGTAGAGGAAATTCACGATCCAGAAGGAGTGGGCGACGTCGCGCGAGTAGATCTTGATCTCGACGCGCTTGTTGACCGGCAGGTACAGCGTGTTAAGAGGGGCAGTCAGCTTGCCGCTGAGCGCCTCCGTCTGGGCCTGGATGCCAGGGCTGTATGTGTCTGCGTCGTCGTACTGGAAGGTCCACGCCCAACGCTCGCCGTACACCGAGATGTGCACCTGCGGTGCGGCCACCGGCGGCGTCTCGATGTTGTTCTGGGTCTTCGCGGTGAAGGCGAAGAACCCGAGAATCAGGATGAGCGGCACGATCGTGTAGAAGATCTCGATCGGCAAGTTGTAGCGCAGCTGAACCGGAAGCCCGGTTTGACCCTTGCGGCGACGATAAACGACGGCTGCCCAGATGACGAGACCCCACGTGAGGACACCGACGCCGAGCAACACGATCCACGACGTGTTCCAGAGGCCAATGACCTCGTCCACGTGGTTTGTTGTGCCCGGAGTTGTTGGCAGAAAACCGACAAGTTGCTGCTGGCTGCACCCGGCTAGAACAAGAGTGACAGCGACCGCCACGGGGATGAGCGCGAGGCGAAGACGGCGGTTGCGGCGCACCTGGAACCTCTCGAATATTGCGAACAGATTGTTGGCTCAAGTCTATAACCCGCCGCACATGGCACCCCGCCCAACCGGGCCGTTAACCCCGGAAGATCGGCACAAATCTTGTTCGTGTTCTCGGCTTAAATGCGCAAAGACCGAATCCTTGGATCCGGTCTTTGCGGTGGCTGGGAGCTGGCTTGATGCCAGCCGAACGCTAGTGGAAGCTATCGCCGCAGGCGCAACTGCCCGAAGCGTTCGGGTTGTCGATCGTGAACCCCTGCTTCTGAATGGTGTCCTCGAAGTCAATCGATGCGCCGTCGAGGTAGGGAACACTCATCTTGTCGACGACAACCTCGACACCATCGGCGAACTCCACCGTGGCGTCACCGTCAAGCAGGCGCTCGTCGAAGTACAGCTGGTAGATCAGACCTGAGCAGCCGCCGGGCTGTACGGCAACGCGCAGGCGCAGGTCGTCGCGGCCCTCCTGCACGAGCAGGCTGTGCACCTTCTCGGCGGCGGTGTCGGTCAGCGAAACGCCGTGGGCGTTGGTGGCCTGTGACGGTGCAGCCGGGGCTGAGGTCGTGAGTGTGTCGGTCATCTCGCTCCTTAAAGCAACTAAATCTGGCATAAGTCTACGCGCGGCCCTCGAGCTTTGCGAGCAGCAGCGCCTCGGTGAGGATGGCGCGTCGAAACACTCCGAGGTGGAGGGATTCGTTTGGTGCGTGGGCGCGAGAGTCCGGGTCTTCGACGCCCGTGACCAGTATCTCCGCGTTCGGAAACTGCTCGACCAGGTCGGCAAGGAACGGAATTGATCCGCCGACGCCCGTGTCAACCGGGTCGACACCCCACGCCTCAGCCATCGCGCTTCGCGCTGCCGCAACGGATGTCCCGCTCGTGTCGACGAGGAACGGATCGCCAAGATCGACATCAGAAATTTCGATGTGCGCACCAAAGGGTGCGTTCGCGCGCAAGTGACTTTCCAGAGCCGCGAACGCGTCTGCGGCTTTCTGGCCGGGAGCGATGCGCGCGCTGATCACGACGGTCGTCGACGCTGCGAGGGTGTTCGACGCGTTGGTCACCGTCGGTGCATCGATGCCCGTCACTGTCACCGACGGCTGCCCCCAGATGCGATGAAGGATGGTGCCGGTTCCGAGTGGTGCCACCCCGTCGAGTAGCGCCGCCTCTTCGCGGAAAAGTTCCTCGGAGTAGTCGGGCGTCTCCATCTCGTATGAGGTGAGTCCGTCGACAGCAACCGATCCGTTGTCGTCCCAGAGCGTCGACAGCAACTTGATGGTCGCGAGCATCGAATCGGGTGCCGCTCCCCCGAACATCCCGGAGTGCGATGCGTGATCCAGCGTCGACACGGTCAGGTGCAACTTGACGTTGCCGCGCAGAGCAATCGTGAGCGCCGGAGTGTCGATGTTCCAGTTGTCGGAGTCCGCGACGACTATTGCGTCTGCCGCCAACTCTTCCCGATGATCGACGAGGAAGTTCTTGAACGAGCGGGAGCCGAACTCCTCTTCACCCTCGACGAACACGGCGAGACCCAGGTCGAAGTCGTCTCCGAACACCGCCTTATATGCGCGGATGGCTGCAACATGCGCCATCACGCCGGCTTTGTCATCCGCCGCTCCCCTGCCGAACAACCGCTCGCCGCGAACGGTCGGCTCGAACGGCGAGGAATCCCAGTCTGCGTCCTTTCCCGGGGGCTGCACGTCGTGATGCGCATAGAGAAGGATGGTCGGCTTGCCATTCTTCGCTGGTCTTGAGGCCAGAACGGCCGGCTGCCCGAATCCATCGCCTTCAGCCAACTTCGCCCGCGAGACCTGGACAGAGTCGAAGACACCGAGTCCATCGAAGAGTGCCTTGACTGCCTCTGCGCTCGCCTCGACGTGGCTCGGATCGAACCCATCCCAGGAGACGGAGGGGATGCGAACGAGGTTTGACAGGTCAGCAATCGAGGTCGGAAATCCGGCCTGCACCGCGTCCGCGAGGGAGTCGAGAGTGGAAGGGGAATCTGCGGACGGTCCGTTTTCGGTCATGCGGGTAATCTTAAGGCGACATTCATCGAAGGACTCATCGTGGCCAAGCCCATCCAGAGCGAAACTGAACGCCTCGCGGCAGAAGAACTCAAGAACGAACAAGCGGCCAAAGGCCGCGCAACTCCGACCCGCAAGGAGCAGGAGGCCGCGCGCAAGCGCCCGCTGGTCGGGGGCAAGTCTCCCGAGGCGAAACAGCTCACCAAGGAGCAGCAGCGCGCCGCCCGGGACCGAGCCCGTGTCGGAATGGCGGCCGGGGAGGAGAAATACCTGCCAGCGCGTGACCGTGGTCCGCAGAAGCGCTTCGTTCGCGACTTCGTCGACTCTCGCTGGAACTTCGGCGAACTCTCGATCCCCGTTCTCGTCATCATCCTCATCATCGGGTTCGTGAATCCGCAGATCTCGAGCTACGCGACGCTCGGCCTGTGGGCACTCATCATCCTGATCGCGATTGACTGCACGTTCCTCGTGATCTCCCTGCGCAGGAAACTCGCCGCGAAATTCGGCGCCGACCGCGTCGAGAAGGTCGGGCTCTACCCGATCACGCGCTCGATCCAGCTGCGCTCAATGCGTCTGCCCAAGCCGCAGGTTAAGCGCGGGCAGCGTCCCTCCTAGACGCGAGCGAACGGTTGATCTGCCGCGCCCAGAACGGGCCGCGGTAGAGGAACGCGGTGTAACCCTGCACGAGGGTCGCGCCGGCTGCCAGTCGCTCGGCGACATCATCGCCGGTCTCGACGCCGCCGACGGAGATGACGCAGAACTCGGGCGGAACGACCCGCCTGATAGTGTGCAAGACCTCTATCGAGCGAGCGGCCAGCGGCGCCCCCGAGAGTCCCCCGTCGCCTGCAGCTTCGACGTCGGATGCCGGCGTCACCAGGTTCTCGCGCGAGATCGTCGTATTCGTTGCGATGACGCCCGCGAGCCCGAGACGAACGGCCAACTGCGAGATCGCGGTGATTTCGGCATCCGTGAGGTCTGGAGCGATTTTCACCAGCACGGGAGTGGCACCGGCGGCACGTCGGACGGCGATGAGGAGTGGTTCGAGGCGCTCGATCTCCTGAAGGCCGCGAAGGCCCGGGGTGTTCGGCGAACTCACGTTGACGGCCAGGTAGTCTGCGACCGGTGCGAGCAGTTCTGTGCTGCGCAGGTAGTCGTCGATGGCATCCTCGACTGCGACCACGCGGCTCTTTCCGATGTTCGCGCCGATGATGGGTCGCCTGCCGCGCCTTCGCGCAGTCGCAATGCGCCAGGCTGCGGATGCCGCTCCGTGGTTGTTGAACCCCATCCGGTTGATCACGGCGCGGTCGGGGATGAGGCGAAAGAGTCGCGGCTTCGGGTTCCCCGGCTGCGCGAGCGCTGTGACCGTTCCGACCTCGACGTGTGAGAAGCCCAACATCCACAGCCCGCGAATGCCGCGACCCTCCTTGTCGAACCCGGCCGCGACTCCGAACGGGGAGTCAAACTTCAGGCCGAGCGCCTCGACCGAGAGAGAAGCCGCCGGTTCCGTCATCCGTCGCGTGATCCCGGACACGATCGGAAGTGGCAGTAGCCGAATGACCCAAAACGCCAGGCCGTGGGCTCGCTCCGGGTCCATGTGCCGAAGAACGAGACGGAAGAGTGTCGGATACATGCCGAACTCAGGCTATCGGTCGGTCGTCGGGAATCAGTCTGCTGTAGCCGTGTCGTGCTCGACCCGCAGAAGCGTGATCGCCGACTCGAAGTCTTCAAGGGACTCGAACGCCTGATAGACACTCGCGAATCGAAGGTATGCGACCTCGTCCAGCTCACGCAGCGGCGGCAGGATGGCGAGCCCGATGTCGTTCGCTTCGATCTGCGATGCCCCGGTCGCGCGAATGTTCTCCTCGACGCGCTGCGCAAGTATCGCGAGGTCCGTGTCGGTGACCGGGCGTCCCTGGCACGCCTTGCGCACGCCGCTCACGATTTTCTCCCGGCTGAACTGCTCGACGACGCCGTTGCGCTTGATGACCGTAAGGCTGGCGGTCTCGGTCGTCGAGAATCGACGCCCGCACTCCGGGCACTGCCTACGCCGACGAATCGACAGCCCATCGTCGCTCGTGCGCGAGTCGATGACGCGGCTGTCCGGATGGCGGCAGAAGGGGCAGAACATGGTGGCTACAGGATACGCCGCAGAACGCAGTGGAGCCGGGAGGCGGTCACCGTGTGAACCGCGCGCTCACGGCGTCGCCGTGCGCAGGCAGGTCCTCCGCGCGTGAGAGGGTGACGACCTTGTCGGCTACGGTTTCGAGCGCGCTCTCGCTGTAACGAATGACCTGCTGCGGCCGAAGGAATGTGTACGCACCGAGCCCCGAAGCAAAACGGGCCTGGCCCCCAGTGGGCAGCACATGGTTGGATCCGGCCAGATAGTCGCCAAGGCTCACGGGGGAGAACGCCCCAAGGAAGATCGCTCCAGCACTCTCGATCAGGTCGAGCACTGCGCCGGGCTCCGCGGTCTGGATCTCGAGGTGCTCTGGGCCGTAAGCATTGCTGAAGGCGGCGGCTGACACCAGATCGCCCACCAGCACGACGGCGGACTGCGGGCCGGTGAGCGCTTCGCGCACACGATCGGAATGCCTCGTGGATGTCGCGAGCCTTGCCAGCTCCGTCTGGACAGCCTCGGCGAGCTCAGGCGACGTCGTCACCAGCACCGCGCCGGCCTGCTCATCGTGCTCGGCCTGGCTGACGAGGTCTGCAGCCACGAGCGCTGCGTCTGCGGTCTCATCCGCTATCACCAGGATCTCGGTTGGACCCGCCTCGGAGTCGATTCCGACCTGGCCCCGCACGAGTCGCTTCGCAGCCGCGACGTACACATTGCCGGGTCCGGTAATGAGGTCGACCGGGTCGAGGCTGAGGTCGGCGACGCCGTAGGCGAGGGCGCCGATAGCGCCTGCGCCACCCATCGCGTACACCTCATCGATCCCCAGCAGGCCCGCGGCCCCGAGGATCGTCGGATGAACCCCTCCGTCGAAGTCCTTTTGCGGCGGGGAAGCCAGTGCGACTGAGCCGACGCCTGCGACGTGCGCAGGCACGACGTTCATGACGACGCTCGACGGGTACACGGCCTTTCCGCCTGGGACGTAGAACCCGACCCGCGAGATCGGCTGCCAGCGCTGAATGACCTCGGCGCCATCGCCAAGTGTCGTGGCAACCGGCACGGGCACCTGCGCGCGCGTCGCTCTCGTGATGCGTTCGATTGCTTCCTCGAGAGCCTCGCGCACCGGTGCGTCGAGAGCTCTGGTCGCCTCCGCAATCGCCCGGGGATCGATTCGAATGAGCGTCGGACGAACGCCATCGAATCTCTCCGCCTGGTCACGGAGCGCGTCACTCCCCCGTGCGCGAACGTCGTGGATGAGCTCGGCTGCGGCAGTTGATGCAACCGTGACATCCGTTACCGCTCGAGGCGCGAGACGCGCGAGTTCCGCTCGGGTGGGCTGGCTGTCTCTGAGATCTATGGTCCGCATCATGACTTCCCCATGCTATTGGGTCAATGGAATAGGCCCGCGTGGACGAGACTTGATTAATACGTATGAATGGCACACCGAAGCACGACGAATACACCGAAATCGCCGTAGACGATCTCGAGGCGTTCAAGCGCGCCTTTCGTCGGCACGCAGCAGGAGTTGCCGCGATCACCGCGCTCGCGCCAGACGGGCGTCCGGTGGGATTTACTGCCACGTCGCTCGCTTCGCTTGCCGCTGTTCCTCCGCTCGCGACGTTCAACATGGCGCAGGTCTCAAGCGCATGGCCCGCGATGACCGTGGGCAATCACGTCGCGATCCACACCCTCGGCCCGCGCACCAGGCATCTCGCGGAGAAGCTCGCGGCCGACCATGACTCGCGCTTCGCGGGTGACCACTGGGCACCCGGCCCATACGGCGTGCCGATTCTCAACGGTGCAACCTCGTGGATGATCGGTTCGATCATCGAGGTTCACCCTGTGCACAACAACGCGGTCATCGTCGTACAGATCGAGACCGGTGCGCTCGGACCTGAGGATGAGGCTCTGCTCTACCACGAGCGCGCATACCGGGCACCCGGCACAGAGGTCTAGCGGTACTACTAACTCAGGCAGCTCGGCCCGAGAAGGGACTTCAGCTCGCCGTACAGGTCGGCTGAGACGGTCACCGGATAGGGGATCTCGAACATCCGAGCCGACTCCCCGCGCACGAGCTTCAGACGCACTTCGTTCTCGCCGGAGTGACGGATGAGCACGTCGTTCAAACGGGTCATGTTGTCTGTGGTCGCCCGCGCTTCTGGAACCGAAATCACCAGCGGACCACTGCCGAGGCTTGCACCGACATCCGGGGAGAACATGCTTACCGCGTGCAGGTTCATGCCGTCGTCGCGCGCTGACACGCGACCACGAATCACGACGATCGAATCGCTCTGCAGCGCAGGCGAGAACTCCTGGTAGGTCTTGCCCATGAACATCACGGTGATCTCACCACCGAAGTCTTCGACCGTGACCATGCCGTACTGGTTGCCGGATTGCCGCGCGGTGCGATGCTGGACGTTCGTCAGCAAACCGGCGATCGTTACCGTCTCGCCGTCGCGGTCGACCTCGCTCGCGAGCAACTCGGTGATGCTCGTCGAGGCGTGCTTGGCGAGCTGAGCCTCGAGGCCGGCGAGCGGGTGATCGGAGACGTAGAGTCCGAGCATCTCCCGCTCGAACGCGAGCTTGTCTTTCTTCGACCATTCCGGACGCTCTGGCACCCGGCTGTGAGCTTGCGGCTCGTCGAACAGGCTGTCAAAGTCGAAGCCTGCCTGGCCGGTCGCCTCAGTGCGCTTGACGTTGACTGCGCCCTCGACCGCATCCTCGTGTATTTCGAGCATGGCGCGTCTGGTCGCCCCGAGCGAATCGAACGCGCCAGCCTTGATGAGTGACTCGATGGTCCGCTTGTTCGCGACGGGGATCGGCACCTTCGCGAGAAAGTCGTAGAACGACTCGAACCGACCCTTTTCCTCGCGTGCCTGGCGAATTCCCTCGACCACGTTGTAGCCGACGTTGCGCACCGCCCCAAGACCGAAGCGGATGTCGCCTGGGCCATCCTCTGACGGCACCGCCGTGAAGTCGACGAACGACTCGTTAACATCGGGCGCGAGAACCTTGATGCCCATCCTGCGGCATTCGTTCAGGTACATCCCGAGCTTGTCCTTGGAGTCTCCGACGCTCGTCAGGAGCGCCGCCATGTACTCCGCCGGGTAGTTCGCCTTGAGGTACGCCGTCCAGTAGCTGAGCACCCCGTAGCCGGCGCTGTGCGCCTTGTTGAAGGCATAGTCGGCGAACGGCATCAGGGTGTCCCAGAGCTTGTCGATCGCGGCGTTCGTGAAGCCGTTGTCGCGCATGCCCGCCGCGAAGCCTTCGCGGAGTTTGTCGAGGACCTTCTTGTCCTTCTTACCCATCGCCTTGCGCAGGGTGTCGGCCTGCGCGAGCGTGAATCCGGCCACCTTCTGCGCGGCCGCCATGACCTGCTCCTGGTACACGATGACACCGAAGGTGACAGCGAGGATGTCGCGGAGCGGCTCCTCCAGCTCCGGGTGAATCGCGTCGATCGGCTGCAGGCCGTTCTTGCGAAGGGCGTACTTGGTGTGCGACTCCATGCCCATCGGCCCGGGGCGATAGAGCGCGATGACGGCGGAGATGTCTTCGAAGTTGGTGGGCTTTAACTGGCGAAGCAGGGCGCGCATCGGTCCGCCATCAAGTTGGAAGACACCGAGGGTGTCGCCCCTTGCGAGCAGGTCGTACGTCTTCTGGTCCGCGTCAAGATCGAGGTCCTCGATGACGAGGGCTTCGCCGGTATTCTTCTCGATCATCCTGAGCGCGTCTTCGATGATGGTCAGGTTGCGCAGGCCGAGGAAGTCCATCTTGATGAGCCCGAGCGACTCGAGGGGTGGCTGGTCGAACTGCGTGATGATTGCGCCGTCATCCTCGCGCTTCATGATCGGCAGCACGTCCAGCAGCGGCTCAGCGGACAGGATGACTCCGGCGGCGTGAACGCCCCACTGTCGCTTCAGGTTCTCGATACCAAGGGCGGTATCAAAGACGCGCGCCGCTTCCTGGTCGGTTTCAAGCACCGCACGGAAGTCGCTGGCCTCCTTGTAACGCGCGGCATCCTTGTTCAGGATGTCGCCGAGTGGCATGTCCTTGCCCATGATGGCGGGCGGCATCGCCTTCGTCAGCTTCTCGCCGACCGAGAACGGCATGCCGAGCACTCGCGCGCTGTCCTTGAGCGCCTGCTTGGCCTTGATCGTTCCGTAGGTGACGATCTGCGCGACG
>DASXNG010000231.1:0-2520 GCA_036495225.1 Galbitalea sp. | reverse complement strand
GTTTTCGAGATGAGGCGAATGCGACTAAGTCGCATCCATAACTGCCTTTCGTCACTGATGCAAGCGAATTCAATTGGCGCAGGGCAGCCTTGCCTAATGAGATCGCGGTCCAACATTCTGTTGGTTGCACGAGATCGGAAGTCTTCCTTTGGCGGGCCGCATCGTCTCGGTCCATGCCGGGGAGACATCCCTCGCGAGTTTGTCCGTCGGAACCAGGGTCGATGACGGAGGCAAGCCTTCCGATGAGCGAAGCGAAAAACCTATTTGCGGCGCTGCAGCAGTCGGGCGATCCCGAGACAGTGGCCGCGATCGAGGAGCTGGTTCGGGACGCCGCGGATCGCGAACTCAGCCGCGTCAATGTGCTGGATTTTGCGGCAAAGAGGGCTCTCGACGAAGAGCGCGCAATCGCGACCTTCCTCCATGCCGCCCGACTCGGGCTTTTCGAACTGTCGTGGAACGTACTGTGCCCGAGTTGCGGGGGTGTGCTCGACGCGAGCGCGACGCTTAAAAGCGTGAACCGGGCGAAATACCACTGCGCTTGGTGTGCGGCTGGCTATGAGCCGACGCTCGACGAAATCGTCGAGGTGACTTTCACGATCAATCGGCGCGTGCGCAGGATCGCCGCCCATGATCCGAACGAGTTGCCGTTCGCGGAATATTTTCGTCAGGTATTCTGGAGTTCAGCCATCGATCTTCCGGACGACCTCGATCGGCTGATCCCTGAAATGACGCTCGACACGGTCGATCTCCCGGCGGGTGAGAAGGCCCAGCTTTCGCTGCACTTGCCGGCGGAATTCGTGATCCTCCTCGACCCGGTGACGCATACAACGCAGTTCCTCGACGTCAAGGGCGAGCCGACGCGCGAACGCCAGAGCCTCTCGCTCGTCTTTGACAAGGTGCGTGCGCCGACCGAAACCGTGCAGCTGCGTCCGGGGCCGCTGCGCCTGTCGCTCGATAACCGCACCGACACCCGGGTGTTGCCGGGATTGTGGGTCGGCGGGGGTGATCTCGAGGAACTCCTCGCCAAGCGCAAGCCGTTCCTGACCGCAAAACGCCTTCTGACTAACCAGGTCTTTCGCGACATCTACGGCGCCGACACAATCGACGTCGATCAGCGCTTGAAAATCACCAGCTTGACGTTTCTGTTCACGGATCTCAGGGGCTCCACCGAGCTTTACGAGCGCGTCGGCGACCTGGTCGCGTTTGACCTCGTGCGAGCGCATTTCCAAGTCCTCAACGAAATCGTCGCGACCGAGGCAGGCGCCGTGGTCAAAACCAGCGGCGACGCGGTAATGGCGACTTTTCCGACGCCTGATCGTGCGGTCGCTGCAGCGCTGCGCATGCGCGAGGCGATGCGAAGCTTAAACGACACGCACCACCGCGGCGATGAGCTGCTGCTCAAAATCGGCATCCATGAAGGGCCCTGCCTGGCGGTCGTGCTCAACAACCGCCAGGACTATTTCGGTCGCACCGTAAATATCGCGGCCCGCGTCCAGGGTCTGGCCGACTCGCGTTCGATATTGGCAACCAAATCGGTGGTCACCCACCCGAAGGCGTCGACATTGCTCGAAAGCAGCGGGCTCACACCGGTGCCGCAGAGCCGCGCGCTCCGCGGCGTTGCCGAGGAGCTCGCGGTCTATGAGATTCCCTGACGGCATCGACGAGAGCCGAATGCTTCGGAGCTAAAGGTCCCATCATGAGCGAAACCAAAAGCCTGTTTACGGCGTTGGAGCAATCGGCCGATCCCAGCACGGTGGCTGCCATCGAGGAGCTCGTGCGCGACGCGCCGGATCGCGAGCTCAGCCGCATTAATGTGCTGGATTTCGCAGCAAAGAGGGGCCTCGACGAAGAGCGGTCGATCGCGGCCTTCCTCCACGCCGCACGCGTCGGGCTCTTCGATCTGTCATGGAACGTGCTGTGCCCGGGCTGCGGAGGCGTGCTCGATACCAGCGCGACGCTCAAGAGCGTAAACCGCGACGAATACGCCTGCGCTCTCTGCGCGGCCGGTTATCAGCCGACCCTCGACGAGATGGTCGAGGTGACGTTCACGGTCAGCCGGCGGGTGCGCAAGATCGCAGCGCATGATCCGCATGAACTTCCCTTTGCAGAGTATTTTCGGCAAATCTTCTGGGGCTCGGGAATTGATGTTCCGGAAGATTTCGAGCAGGTGATCGAGGAAATCACCCTCGACGCAGTCGAGCTGCCGCCCGGCGAGAAGGCCCTTATTTCGCTGCAGTTGCCCGCTGAGTTTGTGATCATCATGGACCCGGTGACGCATGCGACGCAGTTCCTCGACGTGAAGGGCGAGCCGACTCGCGAACGCCAGAGCCTCTCATTGGTCATCGACAGGGTCCTCGCGCCAACCGGAACCGTCGCCATGCGGCCCGGGCCGCTGCGCCTGTCGCTCGATAACCGTACGGACGTCCGCGTGCTCCCAGGATTATGGATCGCCGGAGACAAGCTCCATGAGCTTCTCGGCAGACGCAAACCCTTCCTGACCGCAAAACGCCTGCTGACGAA
>DASXNG010000230.1:0-7943 GCA_036495225.1 Galbitalea sp. | reverse complement strand
TCATGTTCCGCAACGGCGGCTCCGAGTACGCGATCAACGGCGACACCTGCCGGCTGCTCGACATCCAGGAGCTGCTCAGCGACTCCGGCATCGGCCGGGAGATGCACGTCATCGTTGGGCAGGGGCAACTTGACGCCGTCCTGCACGCGAGCCCTGAGGACCGCCGCGGATTCATCGAGGAAGCTGCGGGAATCCTGAAGCATCGTCGTCGCAAGGAGAAGACGATCCGCAAGCTGGAGGCCATGCAGGCGAACCTGACTCGTCTCTCTGACCTCGCGGGCGAGATCCGTCGCCAGCTGAAGCCGCTCGGTCACCAGGCCGAGATTGCGCGCGAGGCGCAAACGATCGCGGCAATCGTGCGGGATGCCCGCGCGCGACTTCTCGCGGACGACGTCTTTCAACTACGCGAAGCCCTGACGCAGTTCGGCAGGAGCGAGAGCGAGCGCAAGAGCGAGCGGATCGTGCTGCAGGAGCAGCTCGACCAGGCTCGTCTGCGCGTTGGCCGCATCGAGCAGGCGATGGTCGGGGATGCCGTCGATCTCGCTCGCCAGACCACTTTCGGCCTCGAGCAGGTGCAAGACCACCTTCGCGGCCTCTACACGCTGGCGAACCAGAAGCTCGCTCTGCTCGGCCAGCAGGCGGAGCTGCAGATCGCCGGCGTGACGATCTCGGAGTCCATGGTCAACGACGTCAAGGCCGAGTCGGCGCGCCTGCGCGAGGAGGTGACCACAGCGGAGGCTGCGGTCGGCAAGGCCGCCGCCGACACGGCGACGGCGCGTGCCTCACTCGACTCGCTCGACGAAGAGATCAGCGCACAGAGCGCCCTCGTGTCGAAGCACGACCTCGAGATCGCCAGACTCGCCGGCCAAATTGAGGTTGCCCAGTCACGCCTGGCAGCCACCCGCGGCGAACTGCTGCGTCAGCAGAACGCTCTTGCGGCGTCGGAGGAACGACGCGACGCCACCCGCACCGAATTCGTCGCACTTGAGGCCGAAGCCGCTACGACAGATGCCGGCGACGGCAAGCTCGACACGATCTACGAAGAAGCGGACGCCGCGGTCTCCACGCTGCAGGCCGACATCGAGACCCGCCGCGACGAACTGCACTCACTGGAACGTGAGCGGGACGCGCTCGCGGCGCGAACGTCCGCACTCTCGATGGCGGTCGACCAGAAGGATGGCTCCGCCTCAATCGTCGGCACGGCGGGCATCCGCGGACTCGTCGCAGAACACGTTCGCGTGACCCCGGGCTACGAGGCGGCGATCGCTGCGGCACTCGGAACCCTCGCCGACGCGGTGCTTGCGGACGATCAGGCCGCGGCCGTCGCTGCGCTGGGTCGTGCTCGAGATTCCGACGCCGGTCGAGTCGAAATCGTCCTGGCGGATGCGCCAGGTGCGGAATCTCTCGGTTCGCTTCCGAGTGGGGTTTCGGCAGCGACAGACTTTGTCACCGCGCCTGCCGGAGTCGTCGGCATCCTGTCCCACGTGGTCGTCGTCGACGACCTCGAGGTTGCCAGGGCAGCGTGGCCAGCACTTCGAAAGCTGGGCGGAATCACGGCGATTACGCGCGCCGGCGACGTGCTCACCGAGTACGTTCTGCGCGGAGGAACGGGCGCGAAGCGCTCGCGCCTTGAACTCGTTGCCGAGCGGGATGCCGCCGCCGAGAAGCTCACTACGGTGACCACTTCGATAGAACGCGCACGCTTCGCGCTCGCCGAAAAGCGTGGCCAGCTCGAAACCGCCCAGACGGATGCGGCAACAGCTCTCGCCAATCTTCGGGAGTTCGACGCGGCCCTCGCAGCGCACAGCGAAAGACTCGGCCGCCTCCGCATCCAGCTCGAGGCATCGCAGGCCGAAGCCGAGCGACTGTCCGCCGCTGTTGCGCTGGCCACCGAAACCGCGCGCGCGGCCGAGGAAGACGTCGAACGCGCCAAGGCCGAGCGGGACGAGTACGCATCGACGCCGCGGCCGATCCTCGACGTGTCGAGTCGCGACGGGATGCTGCTGGAGCTCGAAGCCACGCGAGCCGCGGAGATCGAACTGCGCATCCAGTTGGAGACCGCCCGCGAGCGTGTTCGCGCGGAGGATGCTCGCGCCGATGCAATGCAGCGGCAACTCATCGCCGAGCGTGCCGCAGCGGAGGAACAGGCGAGGCGCACTGTGCTGCGTCAGCGCCAGGTCAAGTCCGCGACATCCGTCGTGACTGCTCTGCCCGCCGTCCTCGACTCTGTCGACCGATCGGTTTCCGAGGCGCGTGTTGCGCTCACGGCCCGCGAGTCTGAGCGATCGCAGCAGAATCAGGAACTCGTCGAGCTGCGCACGACCGAAAACTCGCTGCGCGAACGCTTGACCTCGTTGAGCGACACCGTGCACGGCATCGAGATGCAGCTCTACGAAAAGAAGCTGCAGCTGTCGACCCTGCTCGAGCGGGCGGGGGAGGAGCTCGGCCTCGTCGAAGACGTGCTCATCGACGAATACGGACCCGCGGAGCTCGTGCCAACCGACGAGGAACTCACCACGGTCCAAGACCCAGACTCGGTCCAAGACCCAGACTCGGTCCAGGACCCAGACTCGGTCCAAGAGCCCGACGCGGTCCCTGGGCCCGACTCGGTCCCTGAGCTTGTCGAAGGGCCGCCGACCGAGGCCGCCGGTCGCCGCTACGACCGCGCTGAGCAGGAGGCGCGCCTGGCTCGCGCAGAGCGCAAGCTCGCCCAGCTCGGTCGAGTCAACCCGCTGGCACTCGAGGAATTCGCCGCGTTGGAGCAGCGTCACAAGTTCCTCACCGAGCAGCTCGCGGACCTCACGAACACCCGGCGCGACCTGCTTACGATCATCGATGAGATCGACGAGAAGATGCAGGACATCTTCGGAAACGCGTTCGAAGACACGAAGGCCGCTTTCAACCAGGTCTTCCCGATCCTGTTCCCGGGTGGCAGCGGCAGCATCCATCTAACGGATCCGGATGATCTGCTGACGACGGGCATCGAGGTGACGGTCAAGCCGGCTGGCAAGAAGATCGAGCGACTTTCGCTGCTGTCCGGCGGCGAGCGGTCCCTGGCTGCTGTCGCCCTCCTGATCGCGATCTTCAAGGCGCGCCCCAGCCCGTTCTACATCATGGACGAGGTCGAGGCGGCACTCGACGATGCCAACCTCGGTCGCCTGCTCACGATCTTCGAGGACCTGCGCCAGACATCCCAGCTCATCGTGATCACTCACCAAAAGCGCACGATGGAAATCGCGGATGCGCTCTACGGCGTTTCGATGCGCGCTGACGGAATCAGTGCAGTCGTTGGTCAACGGGTCGCCGCAAGCGCCTGACTTTCATCGCCGGGCGAAAAGAGAGTAATTGTTGCTCATGTCTATGACTGCTGTTGACTGGGACCCTATCGTCTGACCCCGGTCGTCCCCGGGCTCAGAAGGTGAGTTCCCGACATGTCCGCCAAAGCCCCCGGCCGTAAGTCCACGGCCGCAATCCTCGTTGCGTTGCTCGCTGCAGCTGCGCTCACGCTTTCCCCCGCTGGCATCGGGGCCGCTGAGGCCACCGCAACCCCACAACAGCAGGCGTTGTCCGACCTGAATGCGTTGCGCTTCTTCTCAACGCCCTTCGAGTTGCTCTTCGACGAAAACGGGTTCGTCGACGACTCGGCCCAGGCGGCGGCAAACAACTACGCGGGGTGCAGTGGATGTGCGAACCCGACCGCGGTCCTCCTCAGTTCTGCGCCAGGAGACGTCGCAGCCCCACCGACCTACTCCTACGTCATGGCGTCTGGCGGCACTCTCACCGCCCGACTGAGTCGCATCGCCAACGATTTCTACCTCAACTTCCAGGAAAGCGCGCAGGGCCATGACGCCTACGCTTCGATCGGAATCGTGACCAAAGGCACCGTCACGTATGCCGCTCTCATTACTGTCAGCTTCACCGGCACGGTGACCGACGAGACGCATGCGGGGACGGTCACCCTCCCGAGCAATGTGCACGTAGGTGTGCCGATCGTTCCCGTGCTGAAGGGGTTCAGCCCCGCGCCGGCGCCCGCCAGCTACACCTGGGTTGACGGACTCGCGACGGTGGGAACCGGATCGACATACACACCCGTCGCGAGCGACCTCGGAAAGCGGATCAAGCTTTTCGTGGGCGAGCACAATGCCGGGTACTCAAACGTGTCCGTGCAGTCGAACCTCAGCGGGGTTGTGGGCGTTGGAACGCCGCATGCCGGTACATTCGCCGTAACCGGGTCGCGCAACGTTGGCCAGGTACTCACGGTGCATGACGTCGGCACTGGCTGGACTCCCGTCAACCCGACCCAGCAGTGGTACCGCAATGGCATCAAGATCGCCGGTCAGACGGCGACGACATACACGCAGACGATCGCTGACCTCGGTCAGCACGTCGACGTGAAGGTCACAGAGGCCGCAGCCGGATACACGTCGGTGACCAAGGGTACGGCGACGACGGCCAAGACCGGCTACCCGCTGTTTGCGACCGTCCCTGTGCCAGGGCCGTCATCCGCCTCGAACACCGTGTCGATCGCGGGACAAGCCCAGTACGGTTACACACTGACTGCCCTCGCCGGCTCGTGGGGACCCGGCGCCGTAACCCTCAAGTACCAATGGCGTTCGAACGGTGCTGCGATTTATCACGCAACGAAATCGACGCTCAGCCTGAGCGGGTCAATGGTTGGGACCGCCATCTCGGTGACGGTTACCGCTTCTGAGCCAGGGTTCGCGACGACGTCCGTGACAAGCAAGCAAACGACGGATGTCATCCGTGCATCGTTCCTGATCGCGTCGTCGCCAACCGTGACGGGGACCTTCCTGCCTGGTCACACGCTTACCGCTCACATTGGTACCTGGCTGCCGACGGCGACGGTCGTCGCGTACCAGTGGTACGTGAACGGCACCGCGGTGAAGGGCGCGTACTTCAGCACCTACAAGGTGCCGGCGACGGCGGTTACCGTTGCGGTGAGGATCATCGGGATGAGGGCGTACTACCAGCCCATCCAGGAGATGAGCGGCGACTACGGCGTCTAACCCGCAGGCGTGAAGCGAGGCTCCGATCCGGCAATGGGTCGGAGCCTCGTGCGTTCGGGCGCTGCGCAGACGGGTAGCAATGGCGGCACCTCCTAAGCTGGCTGCATGGCTTCATCGTGGTCACTGTCCGGCGCCCTTCGCGGCATGTTCGCGCGAAAGACCATCGACGAAGACACCTGGATCGATCTCGAAGACGCTCTCATCGCGGCCGACTTCGGCCCGGACATCACCGACTCGGTCGTCGATCAACTACGAGCGGATGTCGCGCGTTACCGCACTACCGACCCCGCCGACCTTAAGCGGATGCTTCGCGAAAACCTCGAGGAGCGTCTGGCGCGCCTTGATCCAACGCTGCACCTTTCGAACCGGCCAGCCGTCGTCCTGGTCGTCGGTGTCAACGGCGTCGGCAAGACGACAACGATCGGCAAGTTCGCCAAGTTCCTGACCAACTACGGGCGCACCGTGGTGGTCGGGGCCGCGGACACGTTCCGCGCGGCGGCTGTCGAGCAACTCGCGACCTGGGCGGAGCGTGGCGGCGCGCAAATCGTGCGCCCGCAGCAGCAAGGCCAGGATCCGGCATCCGTCGCCTTCCAGACGGTCGAGAAGGCGCAACGCGAGGGCATCGAGATTGTGTTGATCGACACCGCCGGCCGCCTGCAAACCAAGAGCGGGCTGATGGATGAGTTGTCCAAGATCCGCCGAGTGGTCGAGAAGCAGACTGAGATCGCGGAAGTGCTCCTGGTCTTGGACGCGACGACCGGCCAGAACGGCCTTAACCAGGCCGAGGCCTTCATCGAGCACGCCGGCGTAACCGGCCTCGTGCTCACCAAACTCGATGGCTCCGCGAAGGGCGGTTTCGTGCTCGCGGTGCAGGAAAAGACCGGCATCCCGATCAAGCTCGTCGGCCAAGGCGAGGGCATCGGCGACCTGACCGGCTTCACGCCGCACGTCTTCGCGCAGAACCTGGTCGGCTAACGCGTACTGCCGCGGCAGCTTCCCCGCTCGGCTTGTGTGCATAACTCAGGCAGAATTTCGCGCTCGAGTTTCGGAGCCCTGAGTTTCTGCGGTGCGCGGCATCGGCCCGCAAATTCTGCCTGAGTTATGCGCAAGACCAGCCCAGCGACGGATCACAATCGACCCGGCGGATGACGCGCGGCCGGGCCACGGCGGCTTGGCTTAATGCATGAGTGCGGCACCGACGACAGCCAGAAAACGAACTTCGAACGCGACCAACGTCCAGCAGGCGGCAATTTCGCGAGCGGCCCTCGTTGCCGCGTGGGTTCTGCTCGCCGTCGGCATCCCGCTGGCACTGCTCGGGCAACCGGTGCTCGGCGCGCTCGCGCTGCTCGCGTCGATCGCCGCGGCCGTCGCCGCGCTGGACACGGCGACCCGAATCCGCTGGGTGACCCTAGCGGCTGCCGTGGTCTCCATCCTCGCGCTGGTGGTGGCCAACGTCATCCTCGGGACGCCGAGTGCCTAGCTCCTTACGCGTGCCCCAGCCCGGTCAGCACCGTTACCGTCAGAACGCCGAGCCCGAGGATGATGACCACGGCAACCAGGATCGGGTTCGACTCCCACGGTCCGAGCGCCCTCGGATAGCGGCGGTGGATGTCGCCGGAGCCCAACCTCCCCGACAGTACGGTCAGCTCTACCTCGAGCGTCGCGACGAGCTCGCGCATCTGCGCCTCGGACCACGCCAGTCCCGACCAGCGCAGCACGGAGTGCCCTTCGTCGTCCAGAATCAGCAGACGCGGGATCGAACTCGCACCCTCCGTTCGGGAGGTGACGTAGCGCTCGACGAGAACCGCCCGTTCGAGGTGGTGGCTGGCGACGGTGTGTGAGATTCCGAACGTGTTGCGAATGGTGAGTGCACGCGGCGCCGCCGTGTAGCGCGTGTTTCTGAAGTACAGCACCGTAAGTCCAACGGATGCGCCGACGATGACGATCCACTCGATCAGGAAGACGCTGACGGGCTGATCGAATCTCCAGTAGACCAACACGATGAGAATCGCGAGGGCAGGCAACACTCGGCCAAGACGCGACCGGTACGCCGAAAAGGTCGGCGTGAACGTCTGCATTCTGCCAGTCTGGCAGCAAGTGCGTGTCGACCAGTTCAGGACGGCGTCGTAGCGAACACGACGGCGACGATCGCCACGCAGCACGCTGCGAATATCCCCACGATCAGCGCCACGGTGGCGTAGGGATGTGCTTCACCGAAACGCAGCGCGCGAGGGTACCGGGCGTGGATGTCCTTCAGCGAAACGGGTCCGTCGAGGGTGTCCACCGGCAGCTGCAGACTGGCGATCAGCGCCTCCATCTGGCTAACGTCCCAACGGGACTGATGCCACCGAAGCACGGCCCGGCCGGTTTCATCGAGCACGAGGGTGCGGGCGCCAAGGTCGCCCTTGTTGCCGCCGCGCATTGGTTTGATGCTCCCGATGAACAGGATCCGCGCGAGGTGGTGTGGCGCAACCGAATATGTTGCGCCAACGAAATTGCGAACGGTGAGGCTCTGGGGCGCGCTCGTGATTCTCGTGTTACGCGTGTGCAGCCACACGTAGAGCGCCGCTGCACACGCAACGAGTGCAAACGAGACGAGTGCCGTGCCCAGTGACTCCCAGATGTGCGGTCCCTGAAAGAATGCGCCAATGATCGCCGCGATCAATAGGGGGAACAGCAAACCCACTACGCGCGCGACCAGCAGTGGTGCTCGCGGCGAGAATGAGTGCTCCATGCGCATTATGGTAGCGATTCCCGCGGGTGAGTTATGCCAGCTCGCGGTGCTCCCTCGCCAGCTCGACGTAATGCGCCGCGTTGAGCCTGACGCCCGCTATTTCGTCTTCGGTGAGCTCGCGACGCACCTTCGCTGGCACGCCGGCAACGAGTGATCTTGGTGGGATGACGGTGTCCTCCAGC
>DASXNG010000229.1:0-6816 GCA_036495225.1 Galbitalea sp. | reverse complement strand
CGTTCGCTGGGAGGCCGTTGCGGATCCGGCGCGCGTGAGACTCACGCCACACGTCCCCGATTCGCTCAGACTCGAACGCTGCGAACTCCGTCATCATGCCGCGCGCAAACCTGCCGGTCGACGTCGTTGCGTCGATCGGTTCGGTTGCCGATTCGATGCGGCCGCCGGCCGACTCGACCCGATCCGCAGCTACAGCCCAGTCGAGCCTCGAACGTGAGAGCCGCGACCATTTCCACAGCACGATGACGTCCGCGTCACCATCGTCGATCATCTTCATAACGCGCTGAACGGCTGGGCGGTTCCATGTGCGTCCCGAAATTCCCGGATCGCCCTCGACGCCGACCACTTCGTACCCGTTGCGGGCTGCATACGCTCGGCCCTCGAACTCTTGGAGCTCGAGACTGATGGACTCCTCGCGATACGTCGACTGCCGAAGGTACAGAATCGCTCTCGGCGGGGACGTCATAGAGTGACGATAAGGGATGCGCTCGGCGGTGGCAATCGTCAGTTGAAGTCGCTGTCGATGTTCGCGACTGCGGTCTCGATGACGTTGACGAGATCAAGATCGAGCGCCTTGCAGAGGGCCGCGAGTACTTCGATGTCGATCACGGTATGCCCGCGCAGATAGTTCGAGAGAGTCGACTGTGGGATGCGGAGGGTCTGCCCGAACTGCTGCTGCGTTTGCAGTAGTTCAAGGAACGCATCATTCAGGATCGTGGCGATGGCTCGCGTGAGCGCGCCAGGCTGCGTGTTCCGACCGGCACCCACATCGCTGAAACTATCCGCAAGAATCCGTCATCTGGTTGATGTCAAGTCTCATCACAATTGTGATACGGAAACGCCGAACACCCCCTGAACTGGGGTAAAGCGAGCGAGCTATTTGCGCCGAGCGAGCCTTTTTTGTGTCGGTGTGGGGGCGTACGGTTTGGTCTACGCCAAAGGGGGAATGATGAAACTGAAACGCATCGAGAAGATGAGCGCAGCGAAGTTCATCAGATCCGCCCGCAAGCACAAGTGGGACGTCGAAGGCCTACTCGCCGCCAGTGACGTGGTCGCGCATGAACTTGCCGAACGGAAGCTCGAGCGCCGCCGTCATCTTGCGTACGGTGGCGATGTTCATGACTCGCTCGTCATGGATGTAACGCTTGACGGTGCGAAGTCCGAGGCCAGTGCGCTCGGCTAGGGTTTCGAAACTCATGCCCAGGTCTTCTTTCTGAGCAGCAAGCGCGGCGGCTAACACAGCGTTATCCGGATCGCCCGTTTTTTCAGTGTCCATCCGGACACTATGCCCAATTTGGGCACTAATAACAACTATCTCTTTGCCCGTTGACAAAACGAGTTTTATTTCTGTCGTTTCAATAGTGCCCAATCGGGCACTCTCATGTACAGTGTCCATATGGGCACTAAACAAGAGCTGCGGACCCCCGAACGCGTAGAGCAAATGCGCGTTGAGCTCGGCATCCCGATGGTTGAACTCGCACAAAAGACACTCATCCCCCGTTCCACCTTGCAGCGCAAAATCCGTGACATTGATGAACTCTCGGTCTCGGAACTGCGCCGCATCAGTGACGTCTATGGAGTGTCAGTGCTGTCTTGGTTCGAGGACGCGGCATGAGTCCCGACCCTTCACCGGAAGCATTACGGCGCGGTGCGGCAGTCGCATTCATCGCTCTCACGCGCCTAGCCCGCGAGGACGCCGAGAAGGCATACCTCGCGTCCCTCAAGACCGCCGGATAACCCCCATCCGGTCAGGTGGCCGCGGGACAGAACCCGAACTGTTCAACCCCCGGCGCGGCCACCACCTCCTTCAACCGATCACCACCAACAGAAGGCATCCCAAATGACCAAGACCGCTGCACCGATCGAAGAGCGCTTCTGGCGCAGAGTCGACGTCCGCTCCAACGAAGAATGCTGGAACTGGACGGGCGCCGCTGACGCCGACGGCCGCGGCCGCATCTGGCACAAGGGCCGCAACGTCGTGGCCCCAAGAATCTCCCTCATCATCGCTGGCATCGACGTACCGCCAGGCGCATTCGTATGCCACACCTGCGACAACCCGCCGTGCGTGAACCCCAACCACCTGTACGTCGGCGATGCCGCCACGAACGTTCGCGACAGAACCGAACGTGGGCGCACCCGCGGACACGGACCGCTCACCATGCTGCGCGGCGAACGCAATCCCGCCGCCAAGCTCTCCAACCAGCAAGTAACCGACATCCGCACCTCCTACACAGGCACACGCGGCGAACAGACAAACCTCGCAGCCCTGTACGGCGTCAGTGTGGCGCTCATTTCAATCATCGTGAAAGGACAGCACCGTGCCTGAGACCTACTACAAGGCAATTACTCCGGACGGATTCGACTTCCATACGGGGAAAGTGGACTACGGCACCCCGGCGAAAGCGCGCCTCAAAAAAGACCGCACCGTCACCCACCCCTCCCCCAAAGCCAACGCAGTCAACGCCAACAGTTACTTCTCGGTAGCCACCGTCCCCACGGACTGCACCGGGATGCGCTGGCCAGCACGACTCCTCGAAGTCGAAGCCATCGGCGAAGCATGGACGCCCCACACCTCCGACCTCCCCAACAAGCGAGCCGTCACCGGTATCCGCATCATCCGCGAACTTCCCGCCTGGCAACTCTTCGGCGCGGAAGGCGAACGCATCCTCGAGCTGATCGACAAGTTCGACAAGCGCACGCCGGAGCAGCGCGAAGCGCTCTATGCCGCATACACCGCCGACTACGACAAGTTCTGGCGTGTCGAGAGTGCGGTGTTCGACGACGGCCGGGCCGACCAGGCGGGTCTCGTGGCGGCGCGGGATGCGCTGTGCGTCCTCCTGGTCGGCTGGCACGGCGACTACTCGTCCTACTGCGCTGCTCTCGCTCTGCTCTGTCGTCCCCTCGTTGGAACGGTCTTCACGCAGCAGGAGTACGACATCCTCTCCACACCGTGGCGTTCCGTCATGGGCGAGATTCACCCCGACGACAAGCCGGTGGCGAAATGACCGTCATCGACAAACTCCGCGATCTCCAAGAAGCGCGCGACCTCGCGTTGATCACGCCCTCGGACGCAGCACACCGTGCGCGCCTTCTCCTCGACCACGACGGCATGGACACCGTCGACCTGGCGAAGTTCCTTGAGGGCAAAGGCTACTCAGGCCACGCGCTAATGGCCGCTGTCGGATCGTTCGGCAAGGCCGTGAAGGCCGAGTACATCGCCCAGCGCGGCAAACCACCGCTCAGGGTCGACGAGGTCGTGAACGGCCAGCACTATCTGGTCAACGCCTACGTCGAACTCGACCTCCCGATGATCGAACGCGTCTTCGAGGTGTGGTCATGAAGGACCTCGCCGATATCGAACTCGACGCGATGCTCGCGCCAGAGCCAGTCCGTGCCGCCGCCATCTCCACCTACATCGGAATCATGACGTTCCTCGTCATCGCGGGGCGTCCGCCCTCGGAAACCGCAGTCAACGAGAACTTCGTGCGCGCGCTCATCGCATGCGGCGCCGGTCCAGACGACCTGCAGTGGGCCATTGAAGCCGGATACCTCCCGCAAGAGGGATACGTCATTTGGGACGAGGTGTCTCGTGAACACGCCTGACAACATCACCGAGCTGCGCGACAACGAGATCTTCGTCTTCGGTTCCCACGAATCCGGCCACCACGCAGGCGGTGCCGCCCGCTACGCCGTCAACAACTTCGGTGCGATCGTCGGCCAGGGCGAAGGTCCCCAAGGCCAGTCGTACGCGCTCCCAACGATGGGCAGTCCCGAAGAGCTCGAGGTCGCCGTTGGACGGTTCCTCTGGTTCGCCAACACGCGCCGTGACCTCACGTTCCTTGTCACCAAAGTGGGCACCGGTATCGCCGGGTTGAAGGTCGAGGATGTTGCGCCCCTGTTCAAGGACCGCTCCCCGAACGTTGTGCTGCCGATCGAATTCGAGGCCTTCGCATGAGAGTCCGCGAAACCCACATCCCGTACACACGCCGATTCGACGTCGTCTCGTTCTTCATCGGGGCGATCGCCACTGCCATCTTCATCGGCGTCGCCGCGGTCCTGATTGCGGTGTTCCTGTGAACGTTCTCCTCGCACCCATCATCGCCGTCTTCCTGTTTCTCGCGATCGCGCAGAACGTGCCCAAGCCTCTTCTCGTCGTCTGCCTGGCAGTCGTCGTGGTCTTCGGCCTCCTGTACTGGATCGCCTCTGTGCGGTCCGAGCGTCAGGAACGCAAATGAAAACCCTCGTCATCGTCGGCCTCGTCATCGTCGCCGCTTTCCTCGCCCTCGTCATTCTCATCAAATTCTGAAAGGCATCCCCGTGGTCACGTATTACAAAGCCGTCAGACCTGACGGCACCGACTTCTTCTCCGGCATGATCGACTACGCCGCCGCGCTCGGCAGCGCGGTCAAGCATCCCCGTGCGGTCCGCAAGGACGAGGACGCCAGCCATTACATCTCGATCTCGATCTCCTCAGGCGACTGCACCGGTTTCCGGTGGGATGCCACCGAGGGGGCGCGACTCTTCGAGGTCGCCCCTGTAGGTCGAGCGTGGGCGCCTCACGCGAACTCCATGCCGAACAAGCGCGCCGCCGTCGGCGTGAAGGTGCTCCGCGAACTCCCCTCATACCTCCTGTTCGGTCCACAAGGCGAGGCTGTCGTCGCGATCATCAATGCGTTCAAGAATCTCAGCACCGCGCAGAAGAACGCGCTCTACGCCGCCCGCGATGACGCCTTCTGGAACGCATGGTCGGTGGTCGCCGACGGCCGAGCCGACCGGGCGGGTCTCGAGGCGGCGCGGGGTGCGCTGCGCGGCCGCCTGGACGACTGGCACGACGACTACTCGGCCTACGGCACTGCTCTCGCTGTCCTGCTCCGCCACACGATCGGTAAGGACGGATTCACCCAGGAACACTACGACGCCCTCGCGAAGCCGTGGGTCAAAGTCACCGGCCAGAAGGCCCACCCAGAAGACGTGGTCTTCTGATGATCACCCTCGAAGACCGCGCGATCGCCTCATCCGAGGATCGCGCCGTGTGGCTCAAAGCACGCCGCTCCGGAGTGACCGCTACAGAGATCAGCAAACTCGAAGCCGGCGGCGCAGCATTCGGACGCATCCTCAACGAGAAGCGCTCCGGTGTCGAATCCTTCACCGGCAACCGCTACACCGAGTACGGCAAAGCCCGCGAGGAGTTCATTGCCGCGTGGGTGCAGGAGCGGTTCGACATCGCACCAAACAAAATGCTCTACGGCTCGGAGCGCAACAACCTCCTCATGGCCACGCCGGATGGGATCGGGTCAGACTTCAACGGCAACCTCGTGCTCGCCGAAATCAAAACGTCGAAGAACAACCTGATGAAAATCCCGCGCGACTACTACGTGCAGATGCTGTGGCAGATGTACGTGATGGGCGCCCAGCGCGTCCTGTTCGCCTGGGAACAGCACGACGACCAATGGCCCGACCCACAACCACTCGAAGACGAACCCCGCTTCCAGTGGGTCGAACGCGACGACACCGAGATCGCGCGGCTGATTGAGATTGCCGATCGATTCCTCGAAGCTCTCGCCGCCGAACCCGTAACCGAAGTCAACTACGACCTCGAGCTGGATGAACTCGCCCAAGAAGTGCTCGTGCACCGCGAGGCAGAAAAGGTCGAGGCGACCGCTAAGGGCGTCGCATGGAGCGCGCTGCAGGCGAAGCTCGCCACCAAAGCCGACTACACGCAGTCGAGCCCGTACGCGAAGGTCACCCGGTCCGTCACGACAACGACGGTCGATGAGGTCGACGTCGACGCAGCCAAGGCTGCCGCACCGGATCTCTTCGAGAAGTACGAAGCGATCAACAAGGAGTGGGCCGATCTGCTCGCACTCCACAAGAAGAAGGTGCTCAAGTCGAGCACCTCACTGACGGTCACCGCAGTGAAGGGAACGAAAAATGCCTGAGACAAAGACCATCCCCAAAGTCAGCGCAGCGCAGTCCATAGCCGGCGTGATGGGCATCGTCGGCCACGTCGGTAAGGACAGCACCAACCAGCAGCAGAACTTCAAGTTCCGGGGCATTGACGCGGTCATGAACGCTGTGGGTCCAGCCCTGCGTGAGGTTGGCGGTTTCATCGCCCCGACCCTGCTGAGCAAGAAGTGGGAGCACGGCGTCACCAAGAACGGTGGCGCAACCCTCGAAGTGCATGTGAAGGTCCAGTACGCCTGGTACGGCACCGACGGTGGCGAGCCGATCGTCTCTGTGGTCCCGGGTGAAGCGTCCGACATGTCGGATAAGGGCACCGCGAAAGCGATGTCGGTGGCGTACCGCACGTTCCTCCTGCAACTGCTCACGCTGCCCACGGATGACCCGGATCCTGATTCGGAGTACATCGACCGCGGCGCCCCTGCGGAAGCCCCGACTCAACGCCGCGCGAGCCGTCCCGCAACCCCGAAGGGTCCGACGAAGGCCACCAAGGATTGGTGGGACCTCGGCGCCCGCGCCGCTACGGCGGAGGAACTCGCCACGATCTTCGAAGAATGCCGCGCCGCCGGGGAGCTCGCGATCGTCTGCGACTATGACGCTGAAGCCGGGACCGCCAACTCATTCCTTCGCGGGATGAAGGCAAAGAAGTTCGCCGATCCAACTCCAACGCCTCTGGCTGCCGTGCCTCCGGCGGAGGACGACCCGAACGATGGTGACGGTCTTGCTTGGCCTGTCGCCACCATCCCGCGCGCCGCACCAACCGGGGATGACGTGGCCTGATGGGTGACTACGCAGAGGAACGTCTTGCGTTCCTGCACCCAGAAGTCTTCGGCCGACCGCGCCGGTATCGCGCCC
>DASXNG010000228.1:0-7008 GCA_036495225.1 Galbitalea sp. | reverse complement strand
AAGATGCCAAGAAGCTGGGGATCGAGCAGGCGCCGTGCAGCGCGCCGTCGTCGAGATCCTTGCACTGAGCTTGTCGAAGTGTCACGAACCAATCACCCGGCACCGAGTCACCCCGCAGCCGAGGCCTCGACGACGCCAACGGCTGCGCCCTGCGGCTGCTCGACCCCCAACTTTTCGAGAACCTCAGGGGCCGGCGACGAGCTACCCCGCCAGCGAGTAACCCGAGCCCGCAGCATCCCGAACCACCAGCCCTGCATCGACCAGGTACCGGCGAAGGGATGCAACGTCATCCGTCATCGCAAGCAGCCGCTCGTTGAGCGCACGCTCCGTCAGTACCTCGCCCGGCTTGAGTGCTTGAGTCGCTGCCCAGGCGAGCACTTCGTCGCGGTCGGTGGGCCGCGCCGGGTACTGCTCGATGCGGCCGTCGCGGATGAAGCGCTCGATCCCAGTCCGCGTTACTGCCGGGGCTTGTGTGAGCAGTTCGGCGAACACCGTCTCCGAAGCGACGAACCCATCACCGGATGCGACGATCAACCCGGCCGCCGACAGTGCAGCCAGGGCCTTCTCGCGTTTCTTGGGCGGGATGTCGACCGCGACATCCGCGACGATGCTCGCGTACACGAGCCGCCGGGTCGGGTCGGCGAGGGTCGCGATGATGCGGCGCCAGTCTTCAGCCATGCGACCAGTTTCGCAGCCTGGCACTGGTGGGATGTCGCGGGTTCTTGCTAGACCTTGACCATGACTGACGCTGTGACAAAGTGGATGACCGCCTACCGTGCTGCGTGGGATTCGAATGATCCGGATGACATCGCCGCCCTCTTCACGGAGGATGCCTCCTACTATTTCGAGCCATTCCAGGAGCCGTTCCGCGGCCGCGACGCGATTGTGGGGGAGTGGCTGAAGCGAGCCGACCAACCCGGCGACACGACGTTTACGTGGCATCCGGTGGTGGCGACGGATGACGTGTGGATCGTGCAGGGCGTGACGGTCTATTCGACCATCACGTACAGCAACTTGTGGGTCATTCGTCACGACGCCGACGGCCGCGCGAGCGAGTTCACGGAGTGGTGGATGGACCAGAGCAAAGCGGCGGAGGGGTGAGCCTCATCCTCTGCTAAACTCACAAGGTTGCCGTCTAACGGCCGCGGATAAATAGAGCTCACACATTGGGTGATGGGCACCGCGCAACGAGGAGAAAGGGGATCACTTCTATGGCTCTTGAAGCCGATGTCAAGAAGGCGATCATCGACGAGTACGCTACCCACCCAGGTGACACGGGATCCCCCGAGGTTCAGGTTGCGATGCTTACGCGTCGTATCAAAGACCTGACCGAGCACCTCAAAGAGCACAAGCACGACCACCACTCACGTCGTGGCCTGCTTCTGCTGGTTGGTCAGCGTCGGCGCCTGCTGGGTTACCTGCAGGACATCGACATCGAGCGTTACCGCTCGCTGATCGAGCGACTCGGACTGCGCCGCTAAGCGCTTCGACAGGCTCAGCGACCGATCACGAAGATCGCGTCGAACTTGACGACGGGCCGTCACCTACGGGTGGCGGCCCGTTTTTCGTTGTTGGTTGAGTAGCGCAGCGCCGCTACGCGTGTCGAAACCTGGCTTGAGACTCAGGATGGGTTTCGCTACGCGTCCGCCTTCGGCGGGCGCTACTCAACCGACTACGAAGAGCGGCTAGTCCGAACGCGAGGGACCACCTCAGGGACCGAGGCACGCGGGCGGACCACGTTCGCGATCGCGGCCACCACGAGGCAACACACCAAAGGGATGACCAGAGCCGCAGAAATGCTCGTCGCCTGGGAGGTCCAGCCGATGACGGCCGGCCCGGCCAGCAGCCCGAAGTAGCCGAGAGCAACGACGCGCGACATCACGACGCCACGAGCGGCTGTCGGCACGTTGCCAGCAGCGGTGAAGATCTGCGGCACACAACCTGACAGCCCGAGGCCGAGGATCGCCCAACCCGCGATCGTCAACGGCAACCACGGCGAGACCACGATGATCGCAAGCCCGACGGCACCGATGAGCGTGCCGAAACGAACCGTGCGAACAGCCCCGAGCCGCCCAGCAACACGATCTCCGAACAACCGCGCCACCGTCATCGCAACAGCGAAGGCACCATAGCCGAGCGCAGCGACTGCCGGCGGCTCACCCAACCGCTGCGTGATCTGCAGCGAGCTCCAGTCGTTGGCGACGCCCTCCGAGAGCATGAGTAGCAGCGCCGCGAAACCGAGCAGCCAGACGATCCTGGGCATGTGATAGCGCCCTTCCGAGGGGATGTCGGCCGCGGGCGCGGGCGAAGCAACATCCGCAGCACTCAGCCCGGTCGCAGCCACCACAACGAACACCAGCCCGACGAAACCCGCAATGGCCAACGAAACGACGAGCGGCGCCCCGAGGACGAGCGTGAGTCCGCCGAGCACCGTGCCGAGAGCTCCGCCGATCGAATAGAAGGCGTGAAAAGACGCCATGATCGGGCGACCATACGCGCGCTGCACGATCACGGCCTGCTGGTTCATGCCGACATCCACTCCGCCGAGGGCGATTCCGAAGACGAACAGCAGGGGAGCGAGCGCGAACGCGTTCGGCGCGAGCGCCGGCGGAACGATCGCGAGGCACGTCAGTACTCCGCCGACGATCGTGACGATGCGGCTGCCGAAACGGTCGACCGCGAAGCCGGCGAGTTGGTTGCCCACGATCGCGCCAATGCCTCCGAAGACGAAGACGCTGCCGAGAGCACCGGAGGTCAGGGCGGCGTGCTCCTTCAAACCCGGGATGTTGACCGCGTACATGCCGAGCACGAAACCCGGCACCAGAAACGCTGTGACGACCGAGATGCGAGACCGAATGAGAGTGTTCATAGCCTTACGACGATTCTGTGAGCGACGAGAACGACACCTGATACGAGAAGTCTCGCGCGGACCACTGACAGTGTTGTAAGTAAATGGGGGCAGGTGGGTTTCGCTACGCGTAACGCCTTCGGCGTTGCGCTACTCAACCAACTACACGCGCTACTCAACCGACTACGAGAGCGGCGTTGCGCTACTCAACCGGCTACGGGCTAGGGGCGGCGGGCGGACTCGTCGCTCGGGGTGTAAAGCTGCAGCTGCGTGAGGTACGACTGGACGGTGCCGGAGACCCACAGCGCGACGAGCGCGCACACAGCCTGCACGATGCGCGAGTCGGGGCTGTGCGTCGCGAACAGCATCACGTAACAGGCCGCGTAACCGAACACCCCTGCTACGGCCGCGGAGATCAGCCACCACGGCACCGCCAGCACAGCCAGCGGGATTGACGTGAGCGGCTGCGGGTGGAATCCCGCCTGCCATCCCCAGTTGCACACAAGCGACAGCAGGATAGCCACCGCAGCGATCGCCAGCGGCAGCGAGGTTGACCCAGCGGGTCCCCACCACGCGCCGTGCAGGTTCGCATTGTGGAAGGCATCCCCGATTCCGTTCAGCCACGACAACAGCAGGCGCGGCCAGGCGATGGCAAGCGCGAGAGCAATCGCGGCGAACAGTGTCACGATGATCGTCCACACCGGGTAGCCGGAGCGCGTCGGCACCTGGCCCGCGCGTCGCGACGACGCAATCGCGAGTCCGATGCCGACGACCAGCCCGCTGAACGTGCTCGGCCAGGTCAGAGACCACAACGCGTTGCCGAGGAGCGTGAGAACGATCACGACGACCGCGAGCACGAAGAGCGCGATCGCCCACGCGAACTGCGGACCGCGCCTCGACTGCACGTCCTTCAATGCCTCGGATGCGCGGTCGTCGCCGCCCAGGCTCTTCAACTCCCGGTCGATTTCGTTCCACTTGTTCGCGGCGCTCGAGATGCCGCGCAGCGCGAAGAACACCACGACGGCCGCGCCGATCGGCAGCAGCGGCCACCATCGGTGTGACGTCGGATCGATCGGCGCCGTCGACGGGACAACGCCGCTGGTCATCGAGCCGACAGTCCACAGCCCGATGACGATCGACCCGACCAGTAGAGCCCTCGGCACGTCGACGACCACCGGCAAGAGAGTCAGGATCGGTTTCAACAGCACAGACACGATCACGGTCCAGAACCCGGCACTCCACCGCCCAAACGCGCGCAAAGCGAGGTGCGCGGCTCGGGATGCGACGCCCACGCGATACCCGGGGGACAGGTTGGCGATGGTGTCGCTGCCCACAACGACCTGTGACCGCAACTCCGCGACATCCGGAACCTCGATGTCGTGGGGTGTCGTCGACTCGGTCGGAGGCTTCATTGGCCAGAACGGCGCCCGTCCGAGGCCGACATCCGCTGGCAGCTTCGAGGGTTGAGCGCGCCGCTGGGTCAGCCAGGCTTCCTGCAGGATCGACTCCTGCACGAGTTCCCGCTGGTCGGCGACCGTGGTGTCGTCGCCGCCGGCGGTGTTGAGCCCCGTACGCGGTGGATCGATGGATTGCAGGAACTCGAGGATTCCGGATGCGCCATCCAGACGCCCCCACAGCCAGTCGTTGCGCCGCCAGTCGCCACTCAGAAATCCAGCGAACGCGCCGAGCGCCGTGCCCGTGAGTTTTGCATTGGCAGACAGCGGACGATCCGCGAACAGTCGCCGTACCTCCGCCGCGTTGATGTCCTTCGCTCGAGGAAGCGCGAGGATCGACTTGAGCGCGAGCCGAAAGTCCTCTTCGCGCAACCGCACGTACCCCTGCGACTCGGCGGCCGGGGTCGCGGCCGAGATGTCCCAGAACTTGACGCTCGAGATCGCATCCGGGATGCCGGCTGCCGCGCAGAACGCTGCGACCTCGATCGCGGATGTCGCCCCATTCGTCGGGAAGCCGGCCCAAATGCGAACGCGATCGTAGACCGGCGGAGGCAGTTTCACCGTGAGGTCGGCGAGCTCCTTGCGGATCTCGTCGAGGTCCTTCATGAGCTGAACCATCGCGGCGGTGGGAGCGGCCAGCAGGCCGTCCGCGGCAGCCTTGGCGGCCGGCTTCTCACTCGAGCGCGGTGGTGTGCGGTCGTCGTGAGTCAGCACGTCGAGGCAGATGTCCTGAAGTACGACATCCCGTTGTCGGGTGGCGGCGTCGAGTGCGCTGTAAATGACGCTGCGGATGCTGCCTCGCGGATCCGTCACCCGATCGATGCTCGCGAGCCGCGCGGTCTTCGCCTCGCTCACGAAGTTCGCGTCCTCGATTGCGCGAACCCAGGTGAGCAGGCTCAGGCAACTGTCGATCACCGCGAGCGGCCCGGCAAAGATGGCGTTCGCCTTGCCGCCCGGAGCTGTGAGGTAGTTGGCGGCGACCATCTGCTCGAGGTTCGCGAGCTGCAGTGGCGTCAAAGCGAAGTAGGAGTGTCGCTCTGGGAGGTCGGATTCGAGCTGCCAGACCGCGGGGTTCTGCAGGACGCTGCTGAGCAGGTTCGCGTCCGCGACCGCACGGTGCTTGGAGTAGTCGGACAACGCGATCGAGATGTCATACCAGGACTTCGTGAAGGGGCTGTCGAGCAGGGGGCTGGCCGCTGCGGACAGGGGCGCGGTGCTCAGTCGTCTGGCGGCAGCCATGTTGAGCTGCTGGCGGAAATCGTCGATCTGCTGTTCCTTCTCGGCAGCGTTCTCCCCGTTCGCGCGCAAGCCGAACGCTCGAGCGATGACCCGCAGAAGCCGCGACGACGGGTCGGTGCGTGGCTTCGGTTTTGGCTCGAGCGGGAGGGTCTGTGCCGCGGCGGGGCCGTCGTATTTGCTCGGTGCGCGCACCAGCGGCGTGGCCTGCGGTGCCGGATCAAGGTAGATGATCGCTCGGTCCGCGTAGACCTCGGAGGTGAGCCCTCTTACCGCGCGGAACGCACGATCGATGGGCATGTTGTCCGTCAGGCCGCCATCCACGACTCGGAACGGCGCCTCGAATCCCTTCCGTTGGACGTGGAACGCGTAGGAGAAATCGATGCGCTTCTTCGTGTTGGTGTCGGTGTTCGAGTATGACGAATAGATGAGCGCGGGTTCGAAACCGCCGGGCAGCGACGAGGTGCTCCGCGCGGCGTAGGCGAGCCGTGCCAGCGATATCTCGCTGTCTTCCGCTTCGAGGGTCGGCACGGAACGGCCGAGCTCCTTCAGGCTCGAGATTGTCTTCGACCCGGTTTGGCCGTGCTCGGCGCCGACGAAGTGGAACTCGCCGCGTCCCGATCGGGAAACCCGGTCGCCGGCATCCTGCGTGTCGATGACGGTCGCAGAGAGATCAACGACGATGTGCCGCGCGACGTGCGCCTTGACCTGGTTGGCAGGGTCTCCCCGCAGGGTCTCGAGCGCCTGCTTGACGCCGGGGGCGAAGAACCCGTCGCCGTCGAGCGGGGAGTCGAGCCCGCGAAATCCGGGGCCGCGCATGAGGCTCCAGAACGCGCCATCCTGAACCCACACGCCGAGCACGGAGTCGAGCTTGGCGCCCGCTCGCTGCGCGACGGAATACAGGATGCTGTTGAGCCCGCCCGCGCTCGCACCGGCGAGGGCGTCGTACTCGACCCGGTCGTACCCGCGGGACTGCAGCGCGAGCGCGTAGACGCGGGCACGCTTCAGTACGAGCTGGTCGAGTTCGTCGATCTTCGCGGTCGGCCAGAGGAAGTGGCACCTGCCGTCCGCCGTCCAACGGATGCGGCGCAGCAGGTCGAGTTCGCCGACCGCGCCGCCGATCCAGACCGCCAGGCTCACCCCTCCTCGCATGGCTAGCGCGATGCGGAGGTTGCGCCCGTATAGCGGTTCTGCCGACCGATCGTAGGTACCGATCGGCGGGTCGTCGACCTGCGGAAACAGCTGAATCGAATTGGTTTCGAGATCGGGCATGACGCTCCATCGGGGGATGTGAGGTGCACGAAGCTATTGAGAGGAACCTACAGTCGCTCCCGTTCGCCAGACAAGGCTGTCTCCCGGATTGGGCGTCTGGTGGTCGAGCAGCCGCGGTGCGCACCGCCTGGCGTCGTCGAGGCCTCACGTTCGGAGTACTTCGGCGTGCGCCGCCCACCCGGCGGACACCCGCAAGCT
>DASXNG010000227.1:0-18885 GCA_036495225.1 Galbitalea sp. | reverse complement strand
GTCGAGCTGTTCTCCACCTTCATCCTTCGTCCGATCACGCTGACCCTTCGTCTCACGATGAACATGATCGCCGGACACCTCCTGCTTGCCCTCTGTTTCACGGCGACGCAGTTCTTCTTCTTCGAAGTTCTGGCAAACGGCCAGTTGATCGGTCTGCTCGGCGTAGGAACGTTCGCCTTCGGTATCGCGTTTACGGTGCTTGAGCTGTTCGTCGCCGTGCTGCAGGCCTACGTTTTCACCATCCTTACCGCTATCTACATCCAGATGGCGCTGGCCGATGAGCACTGATCCCCGGATCAACATTCGGACCGAAGCCACCCTCGAAAGGAAACAACCATGCACGTTGTAGGACAGCTCGCACCACTCGCCTTCGGCCTCGCCGCTATCGGCTCCGGTATCGGCGTAGGTGTCATCGTCGGAAAGACCATCGAGTCTGTTGCTCGCCAGCCAGAGCTGCAGGGTCGTCTCACGGGTCTGATGTTCCTCGGTATTGCACTCACCGAGGCGCTCGCGTTCATTGCGATCGCGGTCAGCTTCATCCCGTTCCCCATCCCGGCGTAACCATCCGCTTCCTAGCTAAGGAGTCCGAATGCTAAGCGCATTCGTCACGGCGGCCGCTGCGTCCACCGACACGCCAAGCCCACTCATTCCGAGCATCCCCGACCTTCTTTGGGGAACGCTCTCGTTTGTCGTCATCCTGATCGCGTTCATCTGGAAAATCCTTCCGAACCTGAACAAGGCTCTGGATGCTCGTGCCGACGCGATCGAGGGTGGCCTCAAGCGCGCCGAAGAAGCACAGGCAGGCGCCCAGGAAGCCCTCGAGCAGTACAACACCCAACTCGCTGAGGCTCGCGCGGAGGCGGCAAGCATTCGCGAGCAGGCCCGCGAGGATGCCAAGCGCATCCGTGCCGAACTCGTCGAGGCCGCGAACGCCGAGGCCGCTCGCCTCACCGCGAACGCCAAGGCCTCCATCGAGGCCGAGCGAGTCAGTGCACTCGTCTCACTTCGCGCCGAGGTCGGTTCGCTCGCGATCGACCTCGCGTCCGGCGTAATCGGTGAGACGCTCACCGACGACGAGAAGGCCACCGCCATCGTTGATCGCTTCATCGCGGATCTCGAGGCGGCAGACCGCGCATCGGCAGCAGCTAAGGCAAAGGCGTAACACGGATGGGTTCTGCGACAAGAGAAGCGCTGGCGAAAGCCGTCGTGACGCTGAACGCCCAGGCGAAGGTAGACCTCGCCACGGGTGAGCAGCTGTTTGCGGCTGCCCTGCTCGTCGACGGTTCGCCGCAGCTTGCCGCAGCGCTTTCCGACGACACCGCACTCGAATCGGACCGCAAGGGAATCGTCGACCAGCTCTTCGCGAACTACACGGTTGCGGGGCGCAGCGTGCTCGAGACGCTGTCCACCGCTCGGTGGTCGAGCGAGTCCGACCTCATCGCGGGCATCGAGGAGCTGGCAATCCGCGCCGTGGCGGAATCCGCGCCGAAGACGACCTCAATCGAAGACGAGCTGTTCTCCTTTGCGCGGACGGTGTCATCCAACTCCGAGCTCGAACTGGCACTCGGCAGTCGGCTGGGTGCCGCGGACGGCAAGGTCTCGCTCATTCACGCGCTTCTCGACGGCAAGGCGAGCGAACAGAGCATCGCGATCCTCGGCGCCCTGGTCGCCCAGCCGAGGGGGCGCCGGATCGGAGAACTCATCCGGTACGCAACATCCATCGTCGCCGACCAGGCGAACCTGAGCATCGCGACGGTGACGGTTGCGCGCGCGGTCGACGCCAAGCAGCTTTCACGGCTGGTCGATGCGCTAAGCGAACAGAACGGTCGCCCGGTTCGCGTGCAGCAGGTGGTCGATCCCTCGATCGTCGGCGGCATGCGCGTGCAGATCGGTGACGAGGTCATCGATGGCAGCGTCTCGAGCCGCCTCGCGGACCTCAGACTTCGGCTCGTCAGCTAGACACCCCAAGATTTTTCACGAGTAAGGAACACAATGGCAGACATCACCATCAGCCCGGATGAGATCCGCGATGCGCTGAAGGACTTCGTCAAGGCGTACGAGCCAGGCAAATCCGCCAAGACCGAGGTCGGGTACGTCACCGACGCGGCCGACGGCATCGCGCACGTCGAGGGACTGCCGGGCGTCATGGCGAACGAGCTCGTTCGCTTCTCCGACGGCACACTCGGCCTCGCGCAGAACCTCGAGGAGACCCAGATCGGTGTCGTCGTGCTCGGCGAGTTCGCTGGAATCGAAGAGGGCCAGGAAGTCACTCGCACCGGCGAGGTCCTGTCCGTTCCGGTCGGTGAGGGCTACCTCGGTCGCGTTGTCGACCCGCTCGGAAACCCGATCGACGGTCTGGGCGAGATCGCGTCAGAGGGCCGTCGCGCCCTCGAGCTTCAGGCGCCAGGCGTCATGCAGCGCCAGAGTGTCAAGGAGCCGATGCAGACCGGCATCAAGGCGATCGACGCCATGATCCCGATCGGCCGTGGCCAGCGCCAGTTGATCATCGGCGACCGCCAGACCGGCAAGACGGCCATCGCGGTCGACACCATCATCAACCAGAAGGCCAACTGGGAGTCGGGCGACCCGAAGAAGCAGGTTCGCTGCATCTACGTCGCCATCGGCCAGAAGGGCTCGACGATCGCTTCGATCAAGGGCGCGCTTGAGGATGCTGGCGCCATGGAGTACACGACTATCGTCGCGTCGCCGGCATCCGACCCTGCCGGCTTCAAGTACCTCGCCCCATACACCGGCTCGGCCATCGGCCAGCACTGGATGTACGCGGGCAAGCACGTTCTCATCGTCTTCGATGACCTGTCGAAGCAGGCTGAGGCCTACCGTGCGGTTTCGCTGCTGCTGCGTCGCCCGCCGGGACGTGAGGCATACCCCGGTGACGTGTTCTACCTGCACTCCCGTCTGCTGGAGCGTTGCGCGAAGCTTTCGGATGAACTCGGCGCCGGCTCGATGACGGGACTCCCGATCATCGAGACCAAGGCGAACGATGTGTCCGCTTACATCCCGACCAACGTGATCTCGATCACCGACGGCCAGATCTTCCTGCAGTCCGACCTGTTCAACGCGAACCAGCGCCCGGCGGTCGACGTCGGTATCTCGGTGTCACGTGTTGGTGGTGACGCGCAGGTGAAGTCGATCAAGAAGGTGTCTGGAACGCTGAAGATCGGACTCGCGCAGTACCGCTCGCTCGAGGCGTTCGCGCTGTTTGCATCGGACCTCGACCCCGCCAGCCGTCGCCAACTCGCTCGCGGTGCTCGCCTGACCGAGCTGCTACGCCAGCCGCAGTACACCCCGTACCCGGTTGAGAACCAGGTCGTTTCGATCTGGGCCGGCACCAACGGCAAGCTCGACGATGTCGCGGTCGAAGACGTTCTACGCTTCGAGGCCGAACTGCTCGACTACCTCGGTCGCAACACCGAGATTCTCAGCACCCTGCGCGATACCAACGTGCTGAGCGATGAGACCACGGACGAGCTCGAGAAGGCTGTCGAAAAGTTCAAGCTCGAGTTCGTCACCGGCGACGGCAAGACCCTCGCCGGCAAGGAAGAGTTCAAGCCGACCGAGTCCGAGGACATCGCGCAGGAGAAGATCGTCAAGCAGCGCCGATAGGCGGGTCGAGCTTGTCGAGACCTCACCGACGTGATGCTCGGGCGGAGTCAGTAATCAAAACGAGAAGAAAGTAAGCAATGGGAGCGCAACTTCGGGTCTACCGGCAGAGAATCAAGGCTGCCCAGACGACCAAGAAGATCACTCGGGCCATGGAGCTCATCTCCGCTTCGCGCATTCAAAAGGCGCAGGCGAGAGTCGCAGCATCCGGGCCGTACTCGCGCGCCGTGACGCGCGCGGTGTCCGCCGTCGCGACCTTCTCGAATGTCGACCACATCCTGACGACCGAGCCTGAGACGATCACTCGCGCCGCCGTCGTGTTGTTCACCTCCGACCGCGGACTCGCCGGTGCGTTCAGCACCAACATCATTCGCGAAGCCGGGGAGCTTGCTGCTCGCCTGCAGGGTGAAGGCAAAGAGGTTGTGTACTACACGGTGGGTCGTAAGGCCGCCGCGTACTTTGCCTTCCGCCGTCGCCCGACCGAGACCGCCTGGACGGGCGACACCGAGCGTCCGGAGTTTGATCGCGCGAAGGAGATCGGCACGGCGCTCGTTGAGAAGTTCGTTCAGCCAGAGTCCGACGGTGGCGTCAACGAGATCCACATCGTCTACAACCGCTTCGTCAACTCAGTGACGCAGATCCCCGAGATTGTGCGCCTGCTTCCTCTCGAGATCGTCGAAGGCGTCGAAGCGCCCGAACCCGGTCAGGCTCTGCCGTCGTACGAGTTCGAGCCCGACGCTGGCTCGGTGCTCGACGCACTGCTGCCGGTGTACATCGAGAGCCGCATCTTCAACGCCATGCTTCAGTCGGCCGCCGCGGAACACGCCGCGCGCCAGACCGCTATGCACTCGGCGAGCGACAACGCGGACAAGCTCATCACCAACTACACGAGACTCGCGAACAACGCTCGCCAGTCCGAGATCACCCAGCAGATTTCCGAGATCGTGGGCGGCGCAGACGCCCTGTCCTCGGCCAGGTAAGCGCGGCGGGGACGCGCTTACTAAACAGCACAGTTTTTTACTTGAGAGAGAGAAACAAATGACTCCAACAGCCACCGCAAAGAAGTCAAGCGGGACTACAGCCGAGCCGGAGTTCGGCATCGGCCGCGTCTCCCGCATCACCGGACCCGTCGTTGACATCGAGTTTCCGCACGACGCGATCCCGGCGATGTACAACGCCCTGAAGTCGACGATCACGATCGACGGCGTTGGAACCGAGATCACGCTCGAGGTTGCACAGCACCTCGGTGACGACCTGGTGCGCGCCATCGCGCTGAACCCGACCGACGGCATGGTCCGCGGCCAGGAGGTTCGCGACACCGGTGCCGCGATCTCCGTGCCCGTCGGTGACGTCACCAAGGGCAAGGTCTTCAACGTCATCGGCAATGTTCTGAACACAGACGCGGACGACCCGACAAAGGTCAACGGCCAGACCTTCGAGATCACCGAGCGCTGGCCCATCCACCGCAATCCACCGGCATTCGACCAGCTCGAGTCGAAGACGGAGCTCTTCGAGACCGGTATCAAGTCGATCGACCTCCTCACGCCGTACGTGCAGGGTGGCAAGATCGGCCTGTTCGGTGGTGCAGGTGTTGGCAAGACGGTCCTCATCCAGGAGATGATCCAGCGCGTCGCACAGGACCACGGTGGTGTTTCGGTGTTCGCCGGTGTCGGTGAGCGCACGCGTGAGGGCAACGACCTCATCGGCGAGATGGAGGAGGCCGGCGTCTTCGACAAGACGGCCCTTGTCTTCGGCCAGATGGACGAGCCGCCGGGAACGCGTCTTCGCGTAGCGCTCTCTGCACTGACCATGGCGGAGTACTTCCGCGATGTTCAGAACCAGGACGTTCTGCTCTTCATCGACAACATCTTCCGATTCACGCAGGCGGGTTCCGAGGTGTCGACCCTTCTTGGTCGTATGCCTTCCGCGGTGGGTTACCAGCCGAACCTCGCGGACGAGATGGGTGTGCTTCAGGAGCGCATCACCTCGACCCGTGGCCACTCGATCACGTCACTGCAGGCAATCTACGTTCCTGCGGACGACTACACCGACCCGGCTCCGGCAACCACCTTCGCGCACCTCGATGCAACGACCGAGCTCTCGCGTGACCTCGCGTCGCAGGGGCTCTACCCGGCCATCGACCCGCTGACCTCGACCAGCCGTATCCTCGACCCCCGCTACCTGGGCGCCGACCACTACCGCGTCGCGACCCAGACGAAGGCGATCCTGCAGAAGAACAAGGAACTGCAGGAGATCATCGCGATCCTCGGTCTGGATGAGCTCAGCGAGGAGGACCGCACCACGGTCAACCGCGCTCGTCGCATCCAGCAGTTCCTGTCTCAGAACACCTACATGGCGAAGAAGTTCACCGGTGTTGAGGGCTCGACCGTGCCGCTGAAGGACACCATCGAGTCGTTCGACGCGATCGGCAAGGGCGAGTTCGACCATGTCGCGGAGCAGGCGTTCTACAACGTCGGTGCGATCAGCGACGTCGAAGAGCAGTGGGCCAGGATCCAGAAGGAAAACGGCTAGTCATGGCCGACATCGAAGTCAGCGTCGTCTCGGCCGACCAGGAAATCTGGAGCGGTACGGCGAGGCAGCTCATCGCGCGTACCACGATCGGCCAGATCGGTATTCTTGCCGGTCACGAGCCGATCCTGGCGACGCTCGCTGAGGGCGAAGTACGCATCACGACGACGTCCGGCGAGGTCGTCACGGCGCGCGCGGATGATGGATTCCTGTCGGTCGATCACGACCGCGTGACTGTGGTTGCGCGGGATGCGGCGCTGATCTAAGCGTGCTTGTCGTCATGGCTGGCCTGCCCGGCGCAGGCAAGAGCACTGTCGCAGAGGTCGTCGGAAACCGCTTGGGCTATCCCGTCATCTCCGTCGATCCGATCGAGTCCGCGATCCTGTCGGCGGGAATCGATTCTGACCAGCCCACCGGTCTCGCCGCGTATCTTGTCGCAGAAACGATCGCAGACTCCGCTCTCGCGAACGGGTTGAGCATCATCGTCGACGCGGTCAACGCTGTCGACCCGGCCCGCCAGCAGTGGGTGGATCTCGCGAAGAAGCACGAGGAGAGCCTGCGCTTCATCGAGGTCATCTGCTCGGATAGCGAACTGCACCGCGAACGCCTCGAGGCGCGCAATCGCAACCTGACGCACCTGCCTGAGCCAACCTGGCATGCCGTCGAGCAGAGCCTCGACGAGTACTCGGACTGGACGGGAGCAGCGGCCGCAGCCGAGCGCATCACGCTGGATTCCGTTCAGCCGCTCGGCGTCACGGTCGAGCGGGCACTGGCCTTCCTCGAAGGCTAGGTGCCGGCGCCACGTGCTCATTCTTCTGCCGCCGTCCGAGACAAAACGCGACGGCGGGCCGGATGGCTCGAAGCTCGACCTCTCAGAGCTGTCGTTTCCGTCGCTGACTGCGCCGCGAAGGGCGGCACTGGCGAGCCTCAGGGCGATTTCGAAGAGTGTCGCCGCGTCTACGGCGGCGCTTGGGCTCGGGCCAACTCAGCGCTTCGAGATCGATCGCAACCGAGCCATCCGCACGTCCGGTGTCGTGCCGGCCATCGAACGGTACACGGGCGTCTTGTACGACGCGATCGACATTGCCGACCTGGATTCCGGTGCTCGACGTTTTCTTGGCGAGCGAGCCGTAATCCACTCCGCCCTATTCGGACTCATCGGTGCGGATGATCGGGTTCCCGCCTATCGCTTCTCGCACGGCACCAGGTTGCCCGGTACTTCGGTCACCAAGCTCTGGAGAGATGCGAACGCCGCGGTGCTCGCCGATCGGGATGAACTCGTTCTCGACCTGCGCTCGGAGTCGTACGTGCACCTCGGTCCTGCCGGGGCTGGTGCGCATTTTTTGCGCGTGGTTTCGATGGGAGCAAACGGCGAGACACGCGCGCTCAACCACTTCAACAAGCACGGTAAGGGAGAGCTTGTGCGCGCCTTGGCACTCGCGGGGGAGAACTTCGCCACGCTCGACGACCTGCTCGACTGGGCTCGAGGCGCAGGAATCGACCTTTCGCTCAATTCCTCGGGCGAACTTCAGCTCGTCGTCTAGCTCGCGCGCCAGCACCCCGCTACGTGGTCGTCGACCATGCCGGCGGACTGCATGAGCGCGTACATCGTCGTTGGGCCGACGAATCCAAAGCCGAGCTTGCGCAGCGTTTTGCTCATGGCCTCCGACTCCGGCGTGACGGCGGGGATCTGCGACATCGACGTGAGGCGTTTTTTTCGCGGTGCGGGAGCGAACGACCACATAAGTTCGTCGAGGGCACCGGCGTGGTTGTGGGTGAGTTCGAGCGTGAGCTTCGCGTTCTTGATGGTGGACAGCACCTTTGCACGGTTGCGGATGATGCCGACATTCGCCATCGCGCCCTCGACCTCGTCGTCGCCCATCTGAGCGACACGCACCGGATCGAACCCATGGAATACCTCCCGGAACGCGGGTCGACGTCGCAGGATCGTGATCCAGGACAGCCCCGCCTGGAAGCCCTCGAGGCACATCTTCTCGAACAGCTTCTGGTCGCCGTGCAGGGGGAAGCCCCACTCCTCGTCGTGATAGCGCTGGTATTCGGCATCCGAAGCGCCCCAGCGGCATCGGGCGAGACCGTCGTCGCCGACGACCACGTCGGCGGCCAGCGAATCGGTCAAACGCGCGCCTCAATGCCCTCGTGTTCGAGCAGCCAGACCTTGGTCGGGATGCCCTGGCCGCCGCTGTACCCGGTGATCTTGCGATTGGAGGCGAGCACACGGTGGCAGGGAACGATGATGGGAATCGGGTTTGCGCCGACGGCACCGCCGACCGCTCGACCGGCCGTGGCCCGGCCGCTCGCGATGCCGAGTTCGCCATAGCTCAGGTACTCGCCCCACGGGATGTCTTCGAGCTGGTTCCAGATGCCTTGCTGGAACTGCGTGCCGTGGAGCACGACCGGTAGCTCGAACGAGCGACGCTTGCCAGCGAAGTACTCGCCGAGTTGTTTGGCTGCCAGGTCGAGGAGCTTGTTGGTCTTCTCGGGTTCGTCATCGTAGGGGAGTGCGCCATCACGCTCGATGGAAAGGGAGGTGATGGCGTTGCCATCGCTGGCGATCTCGATGCGACCGATGGGGGAAGCGATTCGCTTCAGGTATGCGGGGGGAGCTGCTGCGTATGAACGACTGAACATGCTTCGAGAGTATCCGCAGCATCCGACGTCCTTCTGGCAGAAATCGGACATGGGGTAGAACTCGCCCGCTTGCGTCGTGGGGGAGGATTGGAGCATGGCACTCAGCGACACCAACTCCGTAACTTACCGCCCGCTCGGCCGCTCAGGACTCATGGTTTCGACCATCGGCCTCGGCTGCAACAACTTCGGTCGGCCAAAGACGCACACCGAATCGCAGCAGGGGACGGATGCCGTCATCCACGCCGCGATCGACGCCGGCATCACGCTCTTCGACACCGCGGACATCTACGGCGGCGAGAGAGGCCTGAGCGAAACGCTCATGGGCGATTCCCTGAAGGGTCGCAGAGGCGAGATCGTGCTTGCGACCAAATTCGGGATGAACATGCAGGGCGCCAACGGACCGGATTGGGGCGCGCGCGGCTCGCGTCGCTATATCCGCATCGCTGTCGAGGCGTCACTGAAGCGCCTGCAGACCGACTGGATCGACCTTTACCAGTTGCACGAACCGGACGGGGTCACGCCCATCGAGGAGACTCTTGCCGCCCTCGATGACCTCATTACCGAGGGCAAGATCCGGTACATCGGACACTCCAACCTCACCGGCTGGCAGATCGCCGACGCCGAATACATTGCACAGTTGCACGGTCACCAGAAGTTCGTCTCGGCGCAGAACGAATACAGCCTCATCGCACGCGGCGTCGAGGCCGAGGTTCTGCCAGCGGTCAACGAGTATGGGCTCGGGTTCCTGCCGTACTTCCCGCTGTTCAACGGGCTCTTCACCGGCAAGTACACCCGAGGAGGCGGCGGCCCGGCAGATGGTCGGCTCACCGTCATCCGTCCGGAGGCCCTGAACAGAGTCAACTGGGACGCGATGGAGCAGTACCAGGCCTTCTGCGATGAGCGCCAGATCACGATGCTCGAGGCGACCATCGGATGGTTCCTCGCTCAACCAGGCGTCACCAGCATCATCGCGGGCGCGACGAAGCCCGAGCAGGTCGTCCAGAATGTCGCCGCTGGCGGCGCCTGGACGCCGAGCGCAGAAGAGGCCGAAGCGATCTCGGAGCTCTTCCCTCGGTAGCCAAATACTCCCCACGGAGTATTGCGGAGTGAGTGCTCACTCATTTACCATCGTCGGGTGACAGGCACGACGGCAACCGACAAAGCGTTGAGCGAGCCCGCGCGCAGGCGCGCCAAGCCGCTGTCGACGGATGATCGACGCGCAGCCATCATCGACGCCGTCATCCCACTGCTCATGGAGCACGGCAGGGCAGTCACCACGCGCCAGATCGCCGAAGCCGCCGGCATCGCAGAGGGCACGATCTTCCGGGTCTTCGTCGACAAGGACGAGATCATCGACGCCGCGGTCGCCAAGTACCTCGATCCCGGCGTTCTCAACGAGTGGTTGCGCGCGATCGATCCGGAGCTGTCGCTCGAGGGCAAGGTCAACGACATCCTGTTCCATCTACGCAGCAGAATGACCGGAATCTTCGGCATCATGAGCGCCGTCGGCATGCAAGGTCCGCCGCCGCGCAGGCAGGGGCCAGAGTCTTTTTTCGCACTCATCGAGGACATTCTGCGGCCCGATCTCGAGCAACTCAGCGTTCCGCCCGATCGCATCGCCTCGTTCCTGAGACTCGTGGCTTTTGCCTCGGCCATCCCGCACTTCAATGACGGCCAGGAGCTGTCGACCGCAGAACTTGCCAGATACATCACCTACGGAATCGCCGGACGTCCGGCAGAAGGGGGAAGCAGCAATGCTTCTTAGATTGCTTGGGCGGTTTCTGAAACCGCACTGGAGGCTGCTCGTCGGGGTGATTGTCTTCCAACTCGCGTCATCCATTGCCACGCTGGCTCTGCCCGCCCTTAATGCCGACATCATCGACAATGGTGTTGCCAAGGGTGACACCGCTTACATCTGGCGAGTGGGTGCCCTGATGCTCGCGATCTCTCTCGGCCAGGTGATCGCCGCGATCATCGCGGTCTACTTCGGCGCGAAGGTGTCGATGAAGGTGGGTCGCGACCTGCGTGCTGGTGTGTTCAAGACCGTTGGAGCGTTTTCCGAGCGGGAGGTATCGAAATTCGGCGCCGCATCGCTAATCACGCGTAACACGAACGACGTGCAGCAGGTGCAGATCCTCGTGCTGACAGGCTGCACGATGCTGGTCTCTGCCCCGATTCTCGCCATCGGCGGCGTCTTCGCGGCCCTCCAGCAGGATGTCGGTCTCACCTGGCTGCTCGGCGTCGCGGTTCCGCTGCTCATCGTCGTGATCGGCGTCATCATTTCGCGAGCGGTGCCCCTGTTCCGCAAGATGCAGGTACGCATCGACCTGGTCAACCGGGTTCTTCGGGAGCAGCTCTACGGTGTTCGCGTCATCCGCGCGTTCGTGCGCGAGAACGTCGAGGTCGAGAGATTCGAGGGCGCGAACGCTGCCGTGACGGACACGGCTCTTCGTGCCAGCAGGATGTTTGCGCTCGTGTTCCCCGCGGTCATGCTCATCGCCAACATCACGAGCATCGGCGTGATCTGGTTCGGCGCCTTCCGCATCGACGACGGTTCGATGCAGATCGGCGCGCTGTTTGCCTTCCTGACCTACATCATGCAGATACTGATGTCCGTCGTCATGGTGAGCTTCATGGCGATCCTGGTCCCGCGCGCGGCCGTGTCAGCCGACCGAATCAGCGAGGTGCTTGCCACCCCGTCGAGCGTCATCGCCCCGGAGGCGCCGGTCACCCAGCTCCATGGCGTGGGAACGATCGACTTCCGTGACGTCAGCTTCAGCTACCCGGGGGCTGAGTCACCGGTTCTCCGCAACCTGAACTTCAGCGCGAGGCGTGGGCTCACGACCGCGATCATCGGGTCAACCGGCTCGGGCAAGACGACACTGATCAGCCTGATTCCCCGGCTCTTCGACGTGACCGGCGGCACCGCGTTCGTCGACGGAGTGGATGTTCGCGAGCTCGACCCCGAGCTGCTCTGGAGCAGGATCGGCATCGTGCCGCAGAAGCCGTACCTGTTCTTTGGCACGGTGGCATCTAATCTCCGCTACGGAAATCCGGATGCCACTGACGAGGAACTCTGGGCGGCGTTGGAGATTGCGCAGGCGCGCGACTTCGTCGAAGAAATGCCGGAGAAGCTGGAGGCGCCCATCGCCCAGGGCGGAACGAACGTGTCTGGCGGGCAACGCCAGCGGCTCGCGATCGCCCGGGCGCTCGTCAAGAAGCCTGAGATCTACATCTTCGACGACTCGTTCTCCGCGCTCGACACGGCGACGGATGCGAGGCTTCGCCGGGCGCTCGCCGAGAAGGTGAGCGACGCGACCATGATCGTCGTCGCACAGCGTGTCTCGACCATCATCGACGCCGACCAGATCCTCGTGCTGGAGCACGGCGAAATCGTCGGAACGGGAACGCACGACGAGTTGCTCGAAAACAACGAAACGTATGCAGAAATCGTCAATAGCCAGCTGCGAGCTGAGGAGGCGGCATGAGCCAGACATCCACGAGTCGTCCGCCTGTCCGTCGCGGCCCAGGCGGTGGCGGCCCATTCGGAGGAATGGGGATGCCGGCCGAGAAGTCGCTGAACTTCGGGCCATCCGCTCGCAGGTTGGTCGGCACGCTTCGACCGGAGCGGCTCAAGGTCGGAATGGTGCTGCTGGCGGCGGTCGTGAGCGTGTTCTTCGCTGTCATCGGGCCCAAGCTGCTCGGCAACGCGACGAACATCATCGTGAACGGCGTGTATTCGCCGGGTTTCGGTAAAGGGCCGGGCGTCGACTTCAATCAGCTCGCGATGCTTCTGGGCTTCATCATCCTGATCTACGTGGCGTCGGCGATCCTCTCCTGGCTGCAGCAGTACCTGCTCGCGGGGGTAACGCAGCGCACGGTCTACCGCATGCGCCGGGACATCGAAGCGAAGATCAACCGGCTGCCGCTGAGCTACTTTGACAAGGTTCCCCGGGGGGAGCTGCTCAGCCGCGTGACGAACGACATCGACAACATCTCTACGACCATGCAGCAGACGCTGTCGCAGGTCATTACCTCGGTGCTGACCGTGATCGGCGTGCTGATCATGATGTTCACGATCGACTGGCAGCTGGCCCTCATCGCGCTCGTCACGATTCCGTTCACGATCCTGATCACGGCGGTCATCGGCAAGCGCTCGCAGAAGAAGTTCGTCGCACAGTGGAAGCACACCGGCCTGCTCAACAGCCAGATCGAGGAGGCGGCCACCGGGCACGCGCTCGTGAAGGTCTTTGGTCGCCACAAGGAGGTCGACGCACGATTCGACGCGAAGAACGACGAGCTCTACGAGGCGAGCTTCGGTGCGCAGTTCATCAGCGGCATCATCCTGCCCTCGATGATGTTCGTAGGGAACCTGGTCTACGTGCTGATCGCGGTCGTCGGAGGCCTCAAGGTTGCGAGCGGCTCGTTGTCGCTCGGTGACGTCCAGGCGTTCATCCAGTACTCGCGCCAGTTCACCCAGCCGCTCAGCCAGCTCGGCTCGATCGCGAACGTGCTTCAGTCGGGTGTTGCCTCATCGGAGCGCGTCTTCGAACTGCTGGATGCGCCCGAGCAGTCGCCGGACCCGACCGATGCGCTCACGACGGGTGCAACGGAGGGCTTGCTCGCCTTCGAGCACGTCTCCTTCCGGTACGTCGAAGACCAGCCCCTCATCGATGACCTGTCGCTCGTGGCCCAGCCGGGGCAAACGGTCGCGATTGTCGGTCCGACGGGTGCTGGCAAGACGACCCTGGTCAACCTGATGATGCGCTTCTACGAGCTGGATGGCGGAAGGATCACGCTCGACGGGGTCGACATCTCGAAGATGGCGCGCGCGGACCTGCGTTCGCGCACGGGCATGGTCCTTCAGGACACCTGGCTGTTCGGCGGCACGATCCGCGAAAACATCGCATATGGACGAACCGGCGCCACGGAGGAGGAGATCATCGAAGCCGCGACCGCGAGCTACGTTGATCGCTTCGTTCACGCCCTGCCGGATGGGTACGACACCGTGCTCGATGACGAGGCGTCGAACCTCAGCGCAGGTGAACGGCAGCTCATCACGATCGCTCGGGCGTTCCTCGCTCGGCCGAGCGTGCTGATTCTCGATGAGGCGACGAGCTCGGTCGACACCCGCACCGAGGTGCTCGTGCAGCAGGCCATGAGGGCGCTGCGACAGGACCGCACCAGCTTCGTGATCGCGCACCGCCTCTCGACCATTCGGGACGCCGACCTCATCCTGGTGATGGAGCACGGTTCGATCGTCGAGCAGGGCACGCACGCAGAGCTGCTCGAAGCGGCTGGCGCCTACGCCCGACTGTACGAGGCGCAGTTTGCCGCCGCCGTGGCGGCGGCAAACGAATAGGCACAGCGCGGCGGCCGAGTAACCCAGCTGGCAGTTGTTGTCGCCCCATCTGATGGGATGCGACAACAACTGTCACCTCAGGGCTGTTGAGATTGGCGGTTGGCACAGCCGAGCACACGTGTGCGACGGCGCGGAGCAAAATTGCAGCATGTCCACTGAAACCCCTCCCGTATCAGAGCGTTCCCGCGTCGTCACCTGGGACGACCCATTCGCCGCGGCAGAACTCGCGAAGACCATGTCCGGTATGGAGCTCTTCGAGGCGATGCTCGCTGGCAAGGTCTCCGCGCCGCCCATCGCGAGCCTCATGGACTTCCAGCTGGCATCCGCCGAGGTGGGCAAGGTCGTCTTCACCTGTGAGCCCAACGAGTCGCACTACAACCCGATCGGGGTCGTGCACGGCGGCCTCGTCTGCACCCTGCTCGATTCGGTCGCGGGATGCGCGGTCCACTCGACCCTTCCGAAGGGTCAGGCGTATACGTCGCTCGAGATCAAGGTCAGCTACCTTCGCCCGGTCACCGTCGATTCTGGGACTCTCACGGCGACCGGGATCGTCACGAAGCCGGGGCGTCGCGCGGCCTTCGCAGACGCGACGGTGACGGACTCCCAGGGGCGACTCGTGGCGACGGCATCCAGCACCTGTCTCGTCTTTCCGATCGAGTAGGCGCTAGACGTCCTGCAACTGCTGGAACGGTGCCAATTCGATGTTCAGGCTCGTCACCAGCCCTTCCGCGGTCTTGAGAAGTGACTTCAGTTGCTTCAGCTGCGAATTGAAGTCGTCGATCTCGGAGTTGATCGACTTTTGCGTTCCCACCAGCGATTTCTGCCGCGCGAGGAGCGCGGCGCGCTGGGTGTTGAATTGGCCCTCGCTCGCGAAGCCTCCGATTTCGGATGCGCGCCGGTTGAAGCTGTCGACGGAAGCGTTCCAAGCCTTGACCGCGTGGTCGAACGACTTGATGCGACCGTCGATGTCGCTGCTCTTGTGGTCGAGGCCCTTGGCGAAGTCGTCGATCTGGTTGGTGAGCGCAACCACGTACGCGCGCGAGTACGCGGCCAGCTTGGTTACCGTCGCGCGCTTTGTGAAGAAGCGCGCGTAATTGGCATCAAGCTCGGTTCCGGCATCCGAAACCTCTGTGCCGACCATGGCGTAGAGTTCGGCGTTCGCGTCTGCGGCGTCGTCCTGGCGAATCGCCTTCATGCGCGCCTTGAGCGCGAGGTTCTTGTCGTCGTTGGTCGCGAGCACTTTGTCGAGCGCGGCGACGAGTTTGGCGTGCTCCGCGCTCGGCATCCTGTCCCACGCCGCACGCAGCATCTCGTGTGCCGCCATGACCTCCTCGGACCCGTCCAGTCTCTTGTCGCTCTGGTGGTACAGCACGATGTGCTTGTCATACTCGAGGTAGCAACCAAGGATGCTCGTGTCGGTCGTCACCAAGCTGCAGGTTCGGTTGAAGTCTGCCTTTTCCAGGACGGCCGGTTGACTCGCGTAGAAGAGAAACGCGCCAGCTTTGCTCATGGCCGAGCGCTTGACCTGCTCTTTGTCGGTTGCAGTGGGCTTGTAGCTCGCCACGAGAACGGCGTCGGAGATTTCCTGCTGGTTCCGCTGCACATAGAGTCCAGCGGCCGAGACGAACAGCCCCGCAGCAAGCAGTGAACTGCCCGCAGCGATCAGCGCAACATACCTGTGTTTCACTCGATTCCTCCCCGGTCTGCGAAATGTTAGCAGTAACGAGAAGGCCCCCGCGCCGCATCTGTTAGACGCGGCGCGGGGGCACCGGGGGTTCGGGTTGCTAGTGCCTATTTCTCGAGCACGACCGTAAGTTCGAGATTGATTGTCACGTCGTCGCCGAGCGTGAACCCGCCCGCTTCGAGAGCCGCGTTCCAACTCACGCCGAAGTCCTGTCGGTTGATCTTCGTCGACGCCGTCGCGGCGGCCTTCACGCGGCCATAGTCGTCGGTAATGATGCCGCCAAGTTCACCCTTGAGTGTCACGGATTGGGTCACTCCGCGGAGCTTCAGGTCGCCGGTCACGGTGAAGTCGTCGCCGTGGATGTCGATACCTGTGGAGGCGAACGTCATGTTCGGGTGCTGCTCAACGAGGAAGAAGTCGCTCGTGCGGAGGTGGTTGTCGCGCGCTTCCTGCCCGGTGTTGACCGATCCGACGTCGATGGTCGCCTCGATGGTGCTCTCTGCCGGGTTCTCTGCCGTGACGATGGTCACGTCGAAGGTTTCGAAACGGCCGCGCACCTTGCTGATGGCGAGGTGCTTCACGGTGAAGACGACCTCAGAATGGGCGGGGTCGAGACGCCAGGTGCCGACGACGTACTGGGGGTGGATGCTCGTTGTGCTCATGGTCGATGCAAGTGCATTGAGTTCGCCGGCATTCCCGCTCCGGGCAAATCATCAGGAAACGGGTCATCCACCGGTCAGCGGCGCCACCACCTTCGCTGTGATCGACGATCGGGATGTCGCGCGTTCCTCAACATCAGCGAACCCGGTCGCGAGCATGCCCAGATTGGTCCCGACGAACCGGAGCGGCTCGACCTCCCAGTCGGGCGAACGATGGCCGACCCAGGCGAGTCCCGTCAGCTCCGTCGACTGATCCAGCACGAGGTCAGCGAGCGTTCGTCCCGCAAGGTTGGTGGTCGAAAGGCCGTCGCCAACATACCCGCCAGCGGTGCCGATTCGCGTTACCGGATCGAAAATCACGCCCGCGTGCCAATCGCGCGGAATGCCGAGCGGACCGCCCCAGCTGTGAGTCACTTCCACGCCGCCCGCCTGCGGAAACAGTGCGTCGAGGGCAATGCGCAGGTGCTCGAACACGCGTGGGTCACGGTCGTAGCCAGGGCGGATGCTGCTGCCCCAGTGGTATCGCGCGCCGCGACCTCCGAACGCGAACCGGTTGTCCGCCGTGCGCTGGCCATAAACCAGCAAGTGCCGAAAATCGGTGAAGGTCTGTCCGTGCCCGATGCCGATCGCGTCCCACACCTCGTCCGAAAGCGGTGCGGTAGCAATCATGAGCGAGTAGAGGGGGAGTACCCGCAGATGCGTCTGCCGGACGGTCGCACCGTAGCCCTCGAGGGCAACGATGACGTTCGGCGAACTTACCGTGCCGTGAATCGTCGAGACTGAGCCGCTCGCCCAGCCGGTGACTTCTGTCTGTTCGTAGATCCTGCCGCCAAGCCGTTCGACCACACGCGCGAGCCCGCGAACCAGTTTCGCGGGATGTACTCGAGCGCAATTCGGATCGAAGACGGAAGTCTCGCGTCGCTCGAGCGGGTCCACCCCGTATTCGGCAGCCTCTGCGACCTCCGCGTCCGCGGCTCGAGCCTGAACGGGCGTTCGGGCAAAGGCGACTGTGCCGCCCTTCACGAAGTCGCAGTCGATGCCCTCGAGTGAGGTCACGCGTCCCACCTCGTCGACCGTGCCAATCATCGCTCGACGCATCGCCAGCGCGGCCTCACGCCCGTGAGCTTTTTCGAGCGAGGCGGTCGATCGCGGAAACAGCGCACTGCACCATCCGCCGTTTCGGCCGGACGCGCCGAATCCCGCGAACTCCTTCTCCAGGACGACGACCCGCAGCGTCGGTGAAGCCTTCAACAGGTAGTAGGCGGTCCAGAGCCCGGTGAGACCGCCACCGACGATCGCGACGTCTGCCCCGACGCTCCCCGGAAGGGGAGCGCGTGGGGTCAGGTCGTCATCGACAGTGTCGTGCCAGAAGCTCAGGCCGCGAGCTAGAGCCTCGTCCACGCTTCGGTGAGGACGCCGCGCAGGATGCCCTCGATCTCATCGAACTCGGCTGGGCCGATGGTGAGTGGGGGCGCGAGCTGCACGACAGGGTCACCGCGGTCATCCGCTCGGCAGTAGAGTCCAGCGTCAAAGAGCGCCTTCGACAGGAACCCGCGCAGCAACCGCTCGGACTCATCGTCATCGAAGGTCTCCCTTGTCGCCTTGTCCTTGACGAGCTCGATGCCGAAGAAGTACCCGTCACCGCGCACGTCGCCAACGATCGGCAGGTCGGTCAGTCTCTCGAGGGCGGCCCTCAAGAGCGGGGAGTTCTCGCGAACGTTCTCGAGCAGCTTCTCTTCTTCGAAGATGTCGAGGTTTGCCATCGCGACCGCAGAAGACACCGGATGTCCCGCAAACGTGTATCCGTGATAGAACGCCGTCGTGCCGTGCTTGAACGGTTCGTAGATGCGATCACTGATGATGGTCGCTCCGATGGGGGAGTAGCCGCTGGTCATGCCCTTTGCGCAGGTGATCATGTCCGGCTGGAAATCGTAGGTGATTGAGGCGAACATCTCACCAATGCGTCCGAACCCGGTGATGACCTCGTCGGCGACGAGAAGCACGTCGTACTGGTCGCAGATTTCGCGCACCCGCTTGAAGTATCCGGGGGGCGGCGGGAAGCATCCGCCGCTGTTTTGCACCGGCTCGAGGAAGATGGCAGCGACTGTCTCTGGGCCTTCGAAGAGGATCATCTCCTCGATGCGGTTGGCCGCCCACTGCCCGAAGGCCTCCTGAGTACCCTCAAAACCCATCTCGTGCGCTCGGTAGTAGTTCGTGTTCGGCACCCGGAACCCGCCGGGTGTCACAGGCTCGAACATCTCCTTCATGGCGGGGATGCCGGTGATTGCGAGCGCTCCCTGCGGGGTGCCGTGATAGGCGACCGCTCGGGAGATGACCTTGTGCTTGGTCGGTCGACCCTGGAGCTTCCAGTAGTACTTGGC
>DASXNG010000226.1:0-11748 GCA_036495225.1 Galbitalea sp. | reverse complement strand
CGCGTCCTCGCGACCCGACTGGTCGTCAAACCAGCGCACATTAGCCTCGTCGTCGATGTATTTGCGGAGCTCCGTGTCGCTCCAACGGACGTCGTTCATCTCAATCACCTCAATGCATTGCAGAAATAGAAAACAGAAATTGGTGGGAAGGTCGGAACCCTGACGGGTTACGACCGCCCCACTTGTTCTGTGCTCTGCGATGCGATTGCACGCCGAAGAACGCCGCGACGGGCGTTGACGAGGGCGGGCGAGAGAGTCACGGTCAAGGAACCTACACGAAGCAGTGACCCTCCCGCAACGGCGGGAGAAGTTAGCCGGTGGCGCGCGATGCGCTAGTCCGCGAAGGCCTCGATCGGCGGGCACGCGCACACGAGGTTGCGGTCTCCGTAGGCCTGGTCGATGCGGCGCACCGGCGGCCAATACTTCGACCGGATGAGGCTGCGCACCGGGTACACCGCCTGCTCACGTGAGTACGCGTGCGACCACTCCCCCTCAATAACGGCCTGCGCGGTGTGCGGGGCGTGCACGAGCGGGTTGTCATCGGCAGGCCAGACGCCTGCGGCGACGGCATCCGCCTCGTCTTTGATCGCGATCATCGCGTCGATGAAGCGGTCGATCTCCACGAGATCCTCGCTCTCGGTGGGCTCCACCATGAGGGTGCCCGCGACAGGGAACGACATCGTCGGGGCGTGGAAGCCGTAGTCGATGAGGCGCTTGGCGACATCGTCGACCGTGACTCCCGTCGCAGCGGTCAGCTGACGCACGTCGAGGATGCACTCGTGCGCCACGAGCCCGTTGTCACCCGCGTAGAGCACCGGATAGTGCTCGCGCAGGCGCGCAGCGACGTAGTTCGCGGCGAGAACGGCAGCTCCGGTCGCGGCCTCGAGCCCCTCCGCACCCATCATGCGCACGTACGCCCAGCTGATCGGCAGGATGCTCGGGCTCCCGTAGGGCGCGGCGCTGACGATGTTAAAGTGTGCGGGCAGCGAGGCGCCACCGCGATCGATCGTGTCGCGCTGCGCCATCGGATGACCGGGCAGGAACGGCGCGAGGTGCGCCTTCGCCGCCACCGGCCCGACACCCGGGCCGCCACCGCCGTGCGGGATGCAGAACGTCTTGTGAAGGTTGAGGTGTGAGACGTCCCCACCGAAGTCGCCGAAGCGGGCGTAGCCGAGCAGCGCGTTGAGGTTCGCACCATCCACGTAGACCTGTCCGCCAGCGGCATGCACCGCGTCTGTGATTGCCCGCACCTCGTGCTCATACACCCCGTGCGTCGACGGATAGGTGATCATCAGCGCGGCGAGCTCGTCTGCGTGCTCCGCGATCTTCGCGCGCAGGTCATCGAGGTCTACGTTGCCGAGTTCGTTCGTCGCGACGACGACGACCTTCATGCCCGCCAGCACCGCAGAAGCCGCGTTCGTGCCATGAGCGGATGCCGGAATGAGGCAAGCCGTTCGATGAACGTCACCGCGCGAGTGGTGGTACCCGCGAATGGCGAGCAGGCCGGCGAGCTCACCCTGGCTGCCGGCGTTCGGCTGCAGGGAAACCTCGTCGTAGCCGGTGACCTCTGCGAGCCAACCCTGCAGCTGCTTGATGAGCTCGAGGTAGCCCACGACGTCGGACTCCGGAGCGAAGGGATGGATGTTCGCAAACTCGGGCCACGTCACGGCCTCCATCTCGGTTGCCGCGTTGAGCTTCATGGTGCACGACCCCAAAGGGATCATGCCGCGGTCGAGCGCGTAGTCCTTGTCTGCGAGGTACTTCAGGTAGCGCATCATCCCGGTTTCGGAATGGTGCGTATTGAAGACCGGATGGGTGAGGTACTCGCTGGTGCGAGTGAGGTCGCCGTAATCGAACCCTTCGTTGCGACCTAACGCGAAGGAGTCCTCGAACGAATCGACCCCGAACGCGGTCAGCACGTCGCGGATGTCGGCGAGCTCCTTGGTTTCGTCGACCGAGATGCCTACGGTGTCGGCGTCGGCACGCCACAGGTTGATGCCAGCGGCAGCCGCGCGTTCGATGATCGCGTCAGCCGTGCCGGGAACGCGTACGCGCAGGGTGTCGAAATAGCTGTCCGAGGCGAGTTCGAATCCGGCGCTGACCAACTGCTCTGCGAGCACGGCGGTCGTCGCGTGAATCCGCCCGGCGATCCACTTCAAGCCGCTCGGCCCGTGGTACACCGCATACATCGACGCCATGACTGCGAGCAGCACCTGCGCGGTGCAGATGTTCGACGTGGCCTTCTCGCGGCGGATGTGCTGCTCGCGAGCCTGCAGGCTGAGGCGATAAGCCGGATGGCCGGCGGCATCCTGTGAGACTCCGACGAGCCGTCCGGGCAGCTGGCGCTCGAGACCTTTGCGCACGGCCATGAAACCTGCGTGTGGACCACCGAAGCCCATCGGTACGCCGAAGCGCTGGCTCGTTCCGACCGCGACATCCGCGCCAAGCTCGCCGGGCGACTTGATGACGGTCATCGCGAGGAGGTCTGCGGCCACGACAGCAATACCGTCCTGTGCCTTCACAGCCGCGATGACGGCGGTAGGGTCCCACACTCGGCCGGATGCACCCGGGTATTGGATGAACGCGCCAAACACGTTCAGTTCCGAAACATCCGCCGGGTCGAGGTCGTATGGTGTCTCGTGAAGCTCGATGCCGACGGCCTGCGCGCGGTTAGCGAGCAAGGCTTTCGTCTGCGGCAGGGCGTCGGCATCCACCAGGAAGACGTTCGACGTCGACTTGGATGCGCGGCGCGCGAGCAGCATCGCCTCGACCACCGCGGTTCCCTCGTCGAGCATGGACGCGTTGGCGATGTCGAGCCCGGTGAGCTCCTCGACCATGGTCTGGAAGTTGATCAAGGCCTCGAGGCGACCCTGACTGATTTCTGGCTGGTACGGCGTGTACGCCGTGTACCAGCTGGGGTTTTCGAGCACATTGCGCTTGATCACCGCCGGAGTAATGGTGTCGTAGTAGCCCAGTCCGATCATGGACCGGTTCACCGTGTTCTTGCGCCCGAGTGCTCGCAACTCTGCGAGCGCCTCACGCTCGGTCGCGGCCTGCGGGATCATGGATGTCGCGAGCGGCTCAACGTGAATCGACTCCGGCACCGCAGCGAGAACGAGATCTTCGACGGTCTCGTACCCGATGGCCGCAAGCATGTGTGCCTGCGCGGCGGAGTCGGTTCCAATGTGGCGGTCCTGGAAGGCGTGCCCTGAGCCAGTCGAAGTGGCGGCCCCCATTACTCGCCCACCAGCGCCGTGTACTCGTCGTAGCTGAGCAGCGTTGGCAGTTCGGTGAATTCGACTTTGATCAGCCAGCCCTCGCCGAACGGATCGGTGTTGACCAGCTCAGGGGAAGCCACGACGGCGTCATTGATCTCGAGAACAGTGCCATCGACCGGGGCGAACAGCTCGCCGACCGATTTGGTCGACTCAATCTCGCCGACAACTCGGCCCGCAGCCACGGTCGCGCCGACGGTTGGCAGGTCGACGAAGACGACATCGCCCAGCTTCTCGGCGGCGTAGGCGGTGATGCCGACGGTCGCGCTCGAACCTTGGATCAGGATCCACTCGTGCTCTGCGGTGTACTTGAGGGATTTCTGGTCGCTCATCGGGTGGTCTCTCTCTTGTAGAAGGGAAGTGCGACAACGGATGCCGAGATGCGCGTGCCGCGCACGTCGATCTCGAGCTGGGTGCCCTCCGTCGCGAAGGCTGGGTCGACATAGGCCATCGCTATCGGGTAGCCAAGGGTTGGGGAGAGTGCACCGGAGGTGATCGCGCCCGATGACTCGTCGGCGCCACCGTCGTAGACCAGATAGCCGGCGCGCCCTGCGCGCTTCCCATCCGACTTCAGGCCGACAAGGATGCGCGCGCCCGAGGCGGCACCATCCTCGACCGCTTCGCGCCCAACGAAGTCACCCTCCTTCTTGAGGTTGACTACGCGACCAAGTCCGGCCTGCGCTGGGAAGGTATCGAGCCCGAGCTCGTGACCGTATAGCGGCATGCCTGCTTCGAGGCGAAGCGTGTCGCGACTGGCAAGACCGGCCGGGACGAGACCCGACCCGGCTCCGGTGTCCATGATTGCTTCCCAGAGCGCTGGGGCGGCATCCGGTGCGACGTAGAGTTCGAAGCCGTCCTCGCCGGTGTAGCCGGTGCGAGCGACAAGCAACTCGTGTTGGTCGCGCCCCGGCTTGAACGTGCCGCCGGTCGACCAGTAGTACTTCAGGTTCTCAAGGCCATCGACCGTGATGCCCGGAACCTGGGTCAGAATCTCGAACGACTTCGGCCCCTGGATGGCAATGAGCGCGAGGTCATCGCTCTCGTCGTAGACCTCACATTCGAAGGGCGAACACCGCTCGAGCAGCTGTTCGGCGACGACATCCCGATTCGAGGCGTTGGCGACCACGAGGAAGCGATCCTCGCCCGTGCGGTACACGACGAGGTCGTCGACGATGCCGCCCTCGCGAGACAGCAGGAGGCTGTACTTGGCCTGCCCCACCGCGACCGCCGAGATCTTGCCCGCCAGCGCGTAGTCGAGGGCGTCGGCTGCCTCGGGCCCGAGGATCACGATCTCGGCCATGTGCGAGAGATCGAAGAGCCCGGCCTCCGTGCGCACCGCGTGATGTTCGGCGAGATCGGAACTGTATCGAACCGGCATCTGCCAGCCGGCGAAGTCGGTGAAGCTGGCTCCGGCATCGACATGGATGCGATGGAGCGGTGAATATCGAGCGGAATCGGTCACGGAGTTCTCCAGTGGTGGCGGGCTGGACGAGAACTCCCCCTCTGTCATTGGCCTGAGAGTTTCGCGTCATCCGTGTTGGCGGATTCGGCTTTCACCTTCGGCGGAACGCCCCTTCGCTGGTGAGATCTCGACAGGCTCGATCCCCCAGTAAGTTGGCAATCACTTTCCAGAGTGGCCAGTTCGATGCGGTACATAAACCTGAGAGATTGGCGGGGAGGCTTGCTCCTTCGGTGTCCCCTGCATGAGCAAGCCAGAGAACTCTCCCGCATCGCGTGCGCGGCCCGATATTCGATTGTGGGTTCAGCCTACCAACCGGGTGTTACGTGCGGATGACGACTTTGGCGCTAGCTGAGGCTCGCGGCCAGCGACCCAAGAGTGACCGAGAATGCGACGATCGGGCCGAGGGCTGCAAGAACGATCGCCGCAATCCCAAATCCGCGTCCCCGACGTGTCGCCGTCGCGACGATGCCCTGCACCAGCGCCCAGATGCCGAGGACTGTGCCAAGCCCGAACTCGAGCAGGTTCAGGATCGCGAGGCTCGACTCCCCCGCCCTGGACGAGCCGATGTCGAGGTTATAGCCGAGGCTTGTCGCGCCGTGGTACGCATACGGCACCGCCGCGTGGCCGATCAGTGCCGATGCGACGACGCTGCCAACAATTACGACGACAGCGACCAGAAACGCAATGATTCCCAGCGTCTTCGAGCGGGGTTCGCGCACGGCGGGAGTGAGCACATAGCCCGGCGGGGGTTCGAACGCGGCGGGAGCTGCTGGATACGGGTCTGCCTGCGGAATCTCGCTCATAGTGGCACCATTCTGGCACCCAAAATTCACCGGTCGTGCACGCGGCGATCCGCTCAGATCTCCGCGAGTCTCGGCAGCACCTCTTCGCACATGCGGGCGACGAATCCCGCGGGGTCCGGCGGGACGGCCGAAACCCAGATCTGGCTGATGCCAGCGGCCGAGAACTTCTCCATCCGGGTCAGAAATTCGTCGACATCGCCGAGCGGATCACCGAGGTTGATTGCCGTTCGCTCGATCTCTTTCGGATCGCGGCCTATCTCCTCGCAGTGCGCGTCGAGCACCGCGAGTTTGTGCTGTACCGTTTCGAGGTCCGCGCCGAAGAGGTTGCAGGCATCCGCGTATTTGGCCACGAGCCTGAGCGTCTTCTGCTCGCCGCTGCCGCCGATAAGGATCGGCGGCCGGGGTCGCTGAATCGGCTTCGGTCGACAGATCGTTTCCGCGAGGTTGTAGTACTCGCCCGCGTACGGCCCTTCGTGGTCACTCCACATCTGCTCGCAGATCTGGATCGCCTCCTCCAGGCGTTCAAATCGCTCGGAGATGGGCGGGTACGGCACGCCCAGCGCGAGATGTTCCCGCTCGTACCACGCGGCACCAATGCCGAGGAACGCCCGACCCTCCGTCAGCACGTCGAGGGTAGCGACCGTCTTCGCGAGGAGTCCGGGGTGACGGTAGGTGACGCCTGTCACGAGCGTTCCCAGCTTCAGACGAGTGGTGAGCGCAGCGATGTAGCCGAGCGTGGTGTATGCCTCGAGCATCGGATCGGTCGCGGGTGCCCGTGATTCCATCTGAAACCAGTGGTCCATCACGGTCATGGCCTCGCACCCGCCCTCATCCGCGGTCTTCGCGGTTGCCGCGATAACGCCGGCGAGGGACGCCGGCTCGCCCGGCACGGTGAAGTTGGAAAAGTGAACCGCAAGCTTCATAACTTTGAGCGTATGCGCAAACCTCGCGGCACGCTCAGCTGTAGCAGGCGCTCGTGACTATGACACTCAGACCGGATTGGTCGTCGGGCTGCACGATGATTTGTGCGCGCCCGTCATCCGTCAGAGGCCCGGTGAGGGTCAGAACGTCGCCGTTTGTCTCCGATTTCCAGCGGCTCGCCTCAAACGCGGACTTGATCTCCGAAATCGCCTCGGCCTGCCGAGACTTCGGCAGGGTGAGCTCGGCGATAGTGCGCCATTGCCAGGTGGTCACGAAGTACGCGTGATCTGCGTCGCAGGCGATGAAGTAGTCGGCTTTGACCTTCGATTGGCGCGGCGCGGCCGAGCTTTCCGCGTCGTGGACCCAGGTGGCGACATCCGCCTTGGCGTCCGTGCGATGGTAGCCGGAAGAGGCGGAGCACCCGGCGAGCACAAGGATCGCCGCGACGCCAACCGCGGTTGCTGCAAAAATCGCTCGAATCCTCACTGCTGGATGTTAAGCGCTGGCGCTGGGGATTGCGGAATCTGAACCGTCTGGCCCGCGACTTCGTTGTTCTCTTCGGGCGACCGATTTGCGGCGCGCTCATTCACGAGGGAGTCCCGGATGTCCGCAGTAGCCTCACAAATCACGACGCGATCCGAGACTGCGGCCTCGCTTCGCAACCTCTACTTCACGCGGGCAGCTGTTTCGGCGGTGTGGGTGGCTCTGGTGCTCGTTGTCGCCTCTGGAGTGACAACCGCGAGTGTCCCGACGACCGCTGCAATCGTCTTGCTGACGATCTACCCGCTGTGGGATGCCGTTGCCGTATTTCTCGACGCCCGCGCGACCCGCAACGCACCGTCTCACCTGGCACAGTATCTGGGCATCGCGGTCAGTCTGGCCGCGACGGCCGGCGTTCTCATCGCACTCGGCATCGGCCTCACTGCAGCGCTCATTGTCTTCGGCGTGTGGGCATCGCTGAGCGGCGCGATTCAACTCTTCCTTGCACTCCGTCGACGTCGCTCGATCGGCGGCCAGTGGCCGATGATCATCAGCGGCGGTCTCTCCGTGCTCGCTGGCATCTCGTTCATCCTCACCGCTTCCGCTCCCCGCACCGGGCTCACAACTCTTGCCGGGTATTCGGCTTTTGGCGCATTTTGGTATCTGGTCGGCGCCATCTGGCTGGCCGTTGCTGGTCGCAGGAAGGCCTGATCCGCACGAGCGCGTAGCCTCGAGTCGTGAGCACAACAACCATGCGGCACTTCATTGCTGCCGCCGACGAGCTGCACTTCGCGCATGCAGCTCGCACGGTCGGAGTGTCGCGATCGACGCTCATCGCCTCGGTCAAGGAACTCGAGGCCGAACTCGGCTACCCCCTTTTCGACTATTCGGCGCCAACAACCGTCCTGACACCGGCCGGGAGCGCGCTGCAGAAGCGCACCAAGATCGAGCAGGCCAAGTCGGCCGCGGCGGCGAAGGCATCCGCACCTGCGCCGGGGGGCAAGGCCAAGGCGTCGAAGGGAAAAGGTCGCGCGCCCGCCGTGAAAGGCGAACGCAGGGTCGGCAGGCCCAGGCAGGGTCGTTAGCTGCCGCATCCTTGATACGGTTGGGTGAACGTATTCACCGTGATGAGGATGGGCACCGAGATGGACACACAGGCGGCGATGGCAGTTCTGACCACCGTGATCGTCATTCTTGGCATCGTCGGCGGCGTGCTGCTGCTGATGGGTCTCGTCGCTATGGCGAAGTCCGGCTACAACAAGTAGCTCTCAGGCGGGCGGACGCCTAAACGGTCGCGGCGGTTCGGCTCCCCTTTCCGGGTGCAACACGTGCTCGGTGAGGATGATGCGCCGTACGGCGTTCGCGACGGCCAGTATCGGCACCAGCACGATCAGTACCCAGAAGATCCACGTCGGCCAGTGAAGGATCTCGATGAGTTCCCAGGTCTCCTTCACTGCGATGAGAAACGCACCGAGTGCCACGATGAGCCAGCCATTGGCTTTGTTGATGAACGAGATGGTGGTCTCGCGCTGTTCCTGGGGCAGCGCGTCCATCATGAGGCGACGAGTTTCATTCTGTCGTCGGGAATGCTTGTAGTAGGCGACGGGCGGCAGCAGCCACCACCAGGGCGAAATCTTTGGAGGTTGTGGGGTGGCGGCGCGCGCCGCCTTGAAGATCTCCTCGTCGACATCCTCTTCGCGAAGTTCGATCGCCGCCTGCCAGACCGGGCCGACGACGAGCGCCCACGCTCCGACGAATCCGCAGAACGCGATGAGGTACGCCATTTCAGGAGTTTATGTCGCTCTCGCTCCCGGTCAGCCGGTTTTGGATGCGATGAAGACGAACTCCCTGCCGGGACGATCTGGAGCGTCGCGCACCTCGTCGACCGCGAAACCCGCTTCGGCCAGCTGGGCCTCAATGGCCTCGCGATGCCTGAACCGCAGGGTGAAATCGTCGTCGATCACGGTTCCGTCCGACTCAAAGACGTTCGTGACGCGAAAGGTCGCGAGTTCGCCTTCGACACCCGCCGGCTGCATCCAGCTTTCGACCACTCCGATTTCGGGCAGGTCGAATCGCTCGTAAGTGTTCTCCCTCGTCCAGCTGAGCCATGCTTCACGTGCAGGATCGCGTGTCTCGAAGACGAGCCGACCGCCTGGCCTCAGCGCGCTCGCGATGGCGTTGAGGGTCGACATCCAGTCCTCGTCGGTGAGAAAGACCTGGGCAACGTTCGCGGTCATGACGGCGAGGTCGACCTGCATTGGCGCGAGGTCAGGTGCCACCCCGTGCACCCACGTCACCAGGTCGGCAGCCGGTTTGGCTCGCGCCACATCGAGGGAGGACCCAGCGGGGTCGACGCCCGTGACGTGAATGCCGCGTGCCGCAAGCATCACCGCGAGGGATCCCGTGCCGCACCCGACATCGAGCACGCTGCTCGCCCCGAACTCGTCGACCATTGCGGCGTAGACATCCAGATCGCTGCGGTCGGGGTCGGTCGGGTCGAGTATGGCCGCGATCCGCGGCACGTCGAAGACGTCGAACGGCACCGTGTTACTTTCGGCCCGCGAGCTCGGCGAACATGGCCTTCAGTTCGTCGGCAAACTCCGGCGCCGGACCGTCAACAGGGATATCAGGCGCAATCTCATTTATCGGCAAGGCAGCAACCGGGCCGCCGCTCATGCCAAAGGACGCCCGCCACTCGGCAGTCTGCGCAGAGGAAGACGCGTAGACGATACGACCGAGTCCGACCCACGCGTGCGCTGCCGAGCACATCGGGCAGTGCTCACCCGACGTGTACACGGTCGCGGCAGCGCGGTCATCCGGAGCCAGGTTGTTGGCGGCCCAGCGCGCGAGCTCGAACTCCGGGTGCAGCGTCTCGTCGCCACCGCTGACCCTGTTGCGGTCTTCACGGAGCGACGCGCCGCCCGCTGCGACCAGCACGGAGCCGAACGGCTCGTCACCGGCATCGAGAGCCTCACGGGCAAGGTCGACGGCGCGGCGGAGGTGGACGAGGTCGGCTTCAGTGATGGGCATGCGTCAATTCTGGCCGAGACACCAGTTGGGGTTGGTAACCGCGACGCATATCAAGACCAACTGGCGTCTCGCGGCTTTCAGCAAAGCTCAACCCGCCTGAACGAGACCGCCCCATGCCCAATGCGGCATCGGAAGCTGCGCTGGTATGCCGTCGGCGCTGTCCGGGTGGGTGTTCATCTCGCCGATTGCCCACCGGAAATAGTCGGTCAACGCCGCGCGAAGCCGCTCGTCGTTCGGGAGTCCCGCATCATCCTGAGCCGCAACGAAGCAGGCGATCGCGCGATCATCCATGTCGTTGTGCTCCCCGTTACCGGAATGCAGCCGCAACACATACGTCTCGTCGGCCACGCTGCCGGAGTAGTCGGGTGGCCCTCCCAGTGCCTCGGCCCAGTAGGCGGCCAATCGGGCAATGTGATCAGGGTGCCCACCCGGATGAAGAAAGGCGTGGCTCACCACGGGATCGTCGAGGCAGCGCGCGTGCCACGCAGTAGCGAGCGCGACAAACGCGTCGGCACCGCCCGCCGCTTCGTAGATGCTCTGCTCCACAACTCGATGGTTTCACCGCCGACCACGCACGGTCAATCTGCGGGTTTGTTGGCCCGGTGGTCTTGGTTCGGCTCAGTTGGCCGACAAAGCCTCACCTCGACGGGCGGACGCATCGTCAATGATCCCTGCCGGCGCCGGGACCAGCGAGAAACACGAACCGCGCCGAGGGAGAAATCGTGGACACGTACGCGTATGGCGCCTCGGCGAGCTGCGGCACGCGGATGAGCCGAACTGCGCTATTCCGGATCAATACTCGCCCTTCATCACGAAGAACGAGCCACGGATGACACCCGCGAGCTTCGAATTCTGGCGAGCGAACTTGAAGCGGGGTGCCAGTTCTTCCGGGACATCCATGCCCTGCGAGAGTTTGAAACCGACCGCCCGCTTGCCAGCCTCGGCGATCGTGTACATCACGTTGATCGAAAGGCCCGACTCGTAGAAGACGTACGCCATGCGAATGCCCTCGACCTCAAATCCGGTGACCTCGAGCGGGCGAGACTCGATGACGATGTCGCGCTCGTCCTTGAGGATGCGCTCGATCCAGGCGAGTGTCTCCGGCTCTTCATCGGGAGTGCTGACCGTGAACACGTGGTCGTACTTGTTCTTGAAGTACCGCGCCTCGTTGGCACGCAAGCCGGCGAGCGCCTCAGCGACCGGCGATGATTCGAGGCCGGAGGTTGAGACGTCCACGAAGTCGACGGTGTACGGCATGCGGGCTCCCTGTCAGCGTTGGTTCAACCTAAGGTAGCGCGAACCCTGACCCGCTAGACCCGGGTAGCGTCGAGATCGTGGATGTCGTGGTGCCAACGTCTCTCGGCCCCGGCCGACTGGTTGTGGACGCCGCCGACGAACCGCGCACGGTGCTGTGGTTGGGCCACGGTGCCGGTGGCGGAATCGGAGCGCTCGACCTGGCTGCCTTGGCGGCCGCGCTGCCGGGCCAGGGCATCACCGTGGCCCGGTACGAGCAGCCGTGGCGAGTGGCGGGGCGCAAAGCGGCACCGCGACCGGCGGCGCTGGATGCCTCATGGCGCGAAACCGCACCGCTGGTGGAACAGCTCGCCGCCGGACTTCCGGTGGTTGTGGGTGGCCGCAGCGCCGGTGCGCGGGTGGCCTGCAGGACCGCGGAATCTGTCGGCGCGGTGGCGATCGTCTGCCTCGCGTTCCCGTTGCATCCACCCGGTCGTCCCGACAAATCGCGGCTCAGCGAACTGCTCGCCCCGGAGCTGCCGGT
>DASXNG010000225.1:0-15922 GCA_036495225.1 Galbitalea sp. | reverse complement strand
AGGTCGGTCACATGGGCAAGGTCGGTTTCAAGTTCGATCGCTGGCTCGGCACGGTGATGTTGCGGAAGTCGCTGAAGTAGCTCGAGCTAGTGCTTGCCACCCAGCTCGAGCAGGCCGACCCCGCCGATCACGAGCACCATTCCGACGAGCTGCTGCCAGGTGAGCGCCTCGTGGAAGACCACCCAGCTGATGACGGCAACGAGCACAACGCCGACGCCCGCCCAAATCGCATACGCGATGCCGAGCGGGACGCCGACGCGAAGAGTGAGCGACAACAGAACAAACGACAGGATGTAGCCGACACTGACGATGATGTATGCCCACCACACGTTCTTGGGGCCGCTCGCATATTTGAGAAAACTGGTGGCGACAACCTCGCTGACTATCGCGAGGGCGAGGTAGACGTAGCCCATCCCGCCACCGTACCAACTCAGCCCTTCGGCGTTGCCCTTCTCAGGTTGAAGAACCCTGCGACCGCGATCGCTGCAGCGGGGACGAGCATCCAGGCGACCATTTCCAGTGCCCCAGTGTTCATCAACCAGGCGAAGACCGCGGGCCAGTTGTGGGTGTACGTGACGATCGCCCATGCGGCAACGATGAGCACAGTGAGCCCCCCGAAGAAGCACACCACTCCTGTCGACTTCCAGCGGACGTAGAAGGTTGCCACTCCTGCGCCGACGAAGAGCGACACCAGCAGTGACACGAAGTACAGCAGCGACTGGAGCGGCACGGTGCCGGCGTCGAAGAAGATCGGCGTGAACATGTGGCCGTCGAGCCACCATCCGTTCGTCGCGATCTCAAACAGGTTCAGGATCGTCATGACCACGGTGTACATCGCGGCGAGAATTACAAAGGCGATCAGCGAGCCGAAATAGAAATCGCGCCGTGTCACTCCGAATCCGAGCGAGAACGGGAACGTGCGCGAGATCGCCTGCACCCCGACGATGATCGAGTAGACGATCACGTACGCGAGCGCACCCGTTTGGAACGCTGGCACTGTTCCGTTCGCAACGCTCTTGATGAGGACCCAGATCGCGATGTTCGTGAGGAGCACACCCACCAGAATGATCATCGGCAGAACCAGGATCTGAAACGGGTTGGCAAAGAGCAGCCTTGTCACCGAGACGACGCGGTGCGGCGACTCGAGACGATGAGGAGTGAGCGTCGCAGTGGTCGTTGTCATGATTGGGCTCCAAATTCTGTCTCTGGGATGCTGGTCTTGCGAACGATGAGTTGCTGGAGTGATACGGGGCTCAGCTCCAGGCCCGCTGCGGTGGCGCGCTTGCGGTCATCTGCCGAGAGGTGTTCGACGGTCACCGACGTGAATGACCCGAGTGACTCGCTGTGCAGGATGGGCCGCCCGGCGACGAACGCGTCGACTGCCGAGGTTGTGCCGCCGATGACTGCCGCCGAGCCACGCAGTTCGTCCGTTGGCTGGTCGATGATGATCTTGCCTTCATCGATCACGAGAACGTGCTCGAGCAGGTTGCTGACCTCGTCGATCAGGTGCGTGGAGAGGATGACCGTGCGCGGATGTTCTGCGTAGTCCTCGAGAAGCCGGTCGTAGAACGTCTGGCGCGCTACGGCGTCGAGGCCGAGGTATGGCTCGTCGAAGAAGGTGAGTGGCGCGCGCGAGGCCAGGCCGATGATGACCCCGACGGCGGAAAGCTGGCCACGGGAGAGCTTCTTGATGCGCCGGTTCAGCGGCAGTCGAAACTCCTTGACCAGGCGTTCGGCGAACGCGGCATCCCAGTTGCTGAAAAACCACGGGGCCGCCTTGAAGACGTGCTTCGGCTTGAAGTCTTCCGGGTAGGACTGGCTCTCCTTGATGAAGCAGATGTTGCTCAAGACGCGGGCGTTCTCGACCGGGGATTCACCGAACACGTCGATTGTGCCGTGTGTTGCGAACTGCTGCCCCGTGAGCAACTGCATGATCGTGGTCTTGCCAGCGCCGTTGCGGCCGAGCAGGCCGTAGATGCGATTCTCCGCAACGGCGAAGTTGGCGTCTGACACTGCGGCGAACTTGCCGTATCGCTTGGTGAGGCCGTTGACCTCGACTACGGTCGTCATGACTTGCCTTCCTTGTCGATCATCTGCACCAGCTGCGCCTGGGTGATGCCGAGCTTGGTGGCCTCGGCGACGAGCGGCTTGACGAATTCGGTTTCAAATTGGTTGCGACGCTTGGTGGCGAGAATCTCGCGTGCGCCCGCGGCGACGAACATGCCGATGCCCCGCTTCTTGTAGAGGATCCCGTCGTCTACGAGCAGGTTGACTCCCTTGCCCGCGGTCGCTGGATTGATGCGGTAGAACGCCGCAAATTCATTGGTCGAGGGAACCTGCGTCTCTTCGGCGAGGGTGCCGGAGAGGATGTCGTTCTCGATTGCTTCGGCGATCTGGAGAAAGATCGGCCTCGATTCATCCATCGACATGGCACCGCTCGCCCGAGAGCTTCGCTGGTTCGTTACTCATGTAACTAACCAACCGGCCCTGTCTCGGAATGTCAAGCCCGTCGGCAAAGTAACTAGGCTCGGGATCGTGTTCGAACTCCACCACCTCTCCGCGCAGGAGCAGTGGGACTGGATACATAGGGGTGAGATCACCCCACTCGAGCTCGTGACGCACTACCTCGAACGCATCGAAAGACTGAACCCGGAGCTCGGCGCGTTCACGACCGTCACGCCGGATGCTGCGCGCGAGCGCGCGACGAACCTGGAGCGGCTGGTTCCGCGGTCGGCGGCCCTCTGGGGCATTCCCCTCGGCGACAAAGACCTCGTGCGTCGTGCCGGCGTTCGCACGACGTTCGGGTCACGGCTGTTCGAGCACTTCGTGCCCGAGATCTCGGACGAACTCGTCGAGGTTCTCGATGCAGCCGGAGCAATCAGCCTCGGCAAGACGAACGCGCCGGAGTTTGGCATGCCGAGCTACACGGAATCCCTGGTTGCGCCACCCGCGCGCAATCCCTGGGATTTGGCTCTTGGTGCTGGCGGGAGCAGCGGGGGAGCGGCGGTCGCCGTCTCGGCCGGGCTGCTGCCGATGTCGACGGGATCGGATGGCGGCGGATCCATCCGCATCCCGGCCGCCGCGACAGGTCTCGTCGGGCTCAAACCCAGCCGCGGCCTCGTGCCATCGGGCAGCGGACTGACGAGCCTCGCGGGTCTCGTCACCACTGGCCCACTCGCCCGCAGCGTTGCAGACGCCGCGATGCTGCTCGACGCGATGATCGACGGCTCGGAGTATCCGTACACTTTGCGTTCTCCGCGGTCAGAAGACGGCCCACTACTGGGCGCTGCCGTACGCGGTGAGGGTCGCTTCCAACTCGGCGTGATGACGACCTCGCCGTGGGATTCCGCCTACGACATCCGGATATCGCCGGAAGCCATCGCCGCATTCGAGTTTGCGGTCTCCGAGCTCGCCTCGATCGGTCACGGCGTTGACGAGATTTCGCTCGAGCCGGACGACACGTACGCGCCCGCATTTCGCACGGTCTGGCAGGCCGGTGCGTCCGACCTTCCGGCGGAGACCGATGACCAACTCGCCCTTCTTGAGCCGCTCACGCGCTGGCTGGTGGAGAACGGGCGTCGGCTGCCCGCACGTGAGCTGGTGGAGGCGCTCGGCAAGCTCACCGCGTTCGAGCGATCGATCATTCGGCAGTTTCGAGGCTTCGACGCCGTGCTCACCCCGGCAATGGCGCAGACGCCACGCCCCATCGGCTGGTATTCGGCGGACGACCCGGTTCTGAACTTCGCGCAGCAGGTGCAGTACACGCCGTTCACATCGTTCGCCAACGTCACCGGGCTGCCTGCGATCACGTTGCCCGTCTATCAGACCGAAACTGGAATCCCCATGGGCGTTCAACTCATCGGTCGTGCGGGCGGCGAAGCGACGCTCCTTGCGATCGGCACGCAGCTCGAGCGTCGAATCGGCTGGCAGCGCAGGCATCCGCCCGCCTGGTGATCGCTAGTGCGTTGGCAGTGCGAAGACGTTGTCCACGATGAGGCCGAGAACGGCATCGCTTGAGGCCTGAATCCAGTAGCCGTCGACGAACAGGTATTCATCGGGGAAATCGGTCGCGTCGCTGTTCACGTAGACGACGCCGTGATCCTTGTTCGTTGGCGCGTAGCCGTTTGCACTGAGCGCCGCCTGCTGCTTAGCTGCGTCGGCCGCGGAGATGGGTGAGAACGCGTAGTCGACGCTGCTCGACGAGTCCGGGTACGCCCACTGGCAGAGAATTCCGCCGTAGTTGGAGAACGCGACGAGATTCGAGCCGATGTTCTGCATGCGCTGCAGGTAGTCACTCTGGAGTGTGAATCCTGCTGATGCCTTCTTCTTGAACACGGCGAGCGTCGGCGGCGGAAGGATGCTGTCGCACGTGTAACTGGCTGGCACGAACGTCGGCGTCGGCTCCGGAGTCGGGGTCGAAGGATTCTGTGTCGCAGCGTGGCTCGAAGTTGCCGAGGGCTTCGGGGTGGGCGTCGCCGAGCAGCCTGCGAGCGCGAGAGCGACCAGCGAGAGGCTGGCTGTGACGGCGACCGCGCCAAGAAGTGTGCGCGCTGTGGACGAACGGCGAGACATCAGACCCTTCGGAGATAGCTTGCTGGCGAGGGCTGGTGCGTGCCAGCCCGGATTCGCTCAAGGATAGAGCAGTCAGCCTGCGCCAATGCTCAATGACGTTGCGCATACAGTGTCAGCATGGATGAGGGATTGCGCCGGGTCGCGATGGTGTCGATGCACACCTCGCCAGCGGACACTCCAGGGCGGGGCGATGCCGGGGGCATGAACGTCACGATCCTGGGACTCGCGCAGGCGCTCGCTCGTCGGGGGGTCGAGGTTGACCTCATCTCGCGCGCCACTGCAACGCCGGAGACGGTGGCGATCGTCGACGGAGTCACGCTTCGCACGCTCGCCGCAGGACCGCTCACGCCCATTCCGAAGGCCAGACTCGTGGATGTCGCGGACGAATTCGGCGAGGCAGTGGCCGGTCTCGTCGACCGATCAGCGCCACGCTATGACCTTCTGCATTCCCACTATTGGCTCAGCGGGCTCGCGACGCTACCGGTCGCAATCGAGCTTGGACTGCCATTCGTGCAGAGTTTTCACACGCTGGCTGCGATGAAGAACCGCTCGCTCCCGCCCGGCGACGAGCCAGAGCCGGAGGGCAGGCTCCGGGGGGAAGCGTTCCTCGGCAACCAGGCCGATGCGGTCGTCGCGGGGTCAGCCGCGGAAGTGTCCGTGCTCATCGATGAGCTTCACGCGCCGCCTGAGCACCTCTGGGTGATTCCGCCCGGGGTCGACACCGAGCAGTTCACCCCGGATCGAGCGGTTCGGCGTTCCGCGGTGCGCGACTTTCTCGAACTCGATCCCGAACGGCCACTCCTGCTGTCGGTTGGTCGGCTGCAACCCCTCAAGGATCAGGAACTGGCTATTCGCATCCTGGCGGGGCTCGGTGAACGTTCGCCGCAGCTCGTGATCGTCGGCGATGCGAGCGATGCCGCCTATCTTCTGAACCTCAGGCGGACCGCCGCGGAACTCGGGGTGCACAACGATGTTCGGTTCGTCGGCGCGCTCGACCGCCAAACGCTTGCCGATCTCTTCGCGGCCGCGTACTGCACGCTCGTGACATCCCACTCCGAGACGTTCGGGCTTGTGGCTCTGGAGTCAGCGGCCAGCGGCACACCCGTTGTGGCCTACCGAGCAGGCGGCCTCTCCGAGTCTGTGAGAGACGGCGAGTCGGGCATCCTCATGGACACTCGGGATCCCGGCGACTGGGCATCCGTCATCCTCAACCGGGGAGAACGGCGGCTGGATTCGCTTCGGGAGTCCGCGCGCCAGTTTGCCGAGGGATTGACCTGGGCAGCGGCCGCGGCATCACATCTCGCGCTTTACGAGTCGCTGCTCGCCCGAGAGCCCCAGAGTCGTCCGTAGCCCCGGATCAACCGTAGCTCAGGGTCGTCCGTAGCCTTCGAGCAACCTCAGCCAGATCTCGTTCATGGTCGGGTATGCGGGCACGCCGTGCCACAGGCGATCCAACGGAATCTCGCCGACGATGGCGAAAGTGGCGGCCTGCAGGAGTTCGCTGACATCCTGCCCGACGAAGGTGACGCCGATGATCACCTTGCGTTTCTCGTCGACGATCATTCTTGCCGTGCCCTTGTAGTTATCGGCCTGAATGGTTGCACCTGCCGTCCAGCTCATGTCGTAATCGACCACTCGGATCTCATACCCCGCCTTCTCGGCAGCGGCCTTGGTGAGTCCGACGGAAGCGATCTCGGGATCGCTGAACGTCACCTGGGGTACGACCTCGTGATCGGCCGTTGCGACATGCGCGCCCCACCTCTCGTCGCGCACCGGCTTGCCGAGCGCCCTGGCGACGATGACGTCTCCGGCGGCGCGCGCCTGGTACTTGCCCTGGTGGGTGAGGAGCACCCGGTGATTGACGTCGCCGGTCGCGTAGAGCCAGTCGAAACCTTTGACCAGCAGGGTGTCATCGACCGTGAGCCACTCACCCGGAGTGAGTCCGATGTTTTCGAATCCCAGATCCTGCGTGCGTGCCACGCGACCCGTCGCCACGAGGAGCTCATCCGCGACGACCGTTTCTCCCGTGTTCAGTTCCACGGAGACCACTCCGTCTGCCCGCGAAACCATCGTTGGCTCAACGCCCTTCAGAATCCGGACCCCGAGTTCCAAAAGTGCAGCCTCGACGAGTTCGACGGCGAATGGCTCCTGGTTGGCGAGAAGTCCTGAGCGCGTGAGCATCGTGACCTCGGTGCCGAAGTTTCCGTACGCCGTCGCCATCTCGACCGCGACAACGCCGCCGCCGAGGATCGCCAGTCGTTTCGGCGCGACCTTCGCACTCGTGGCGTCACGACTCGACCACGGCTCCGCTTCGAGCAGCCCCGGGATGTCTGGCATCGACGGGTTCGAACCGGTGGCAACGCACACGGCCTGCCGCGCTCTGTAGACGGTGTCACCGACAGTGACTTCTTTCACACCGGTGATAACGCCGTGACCCCTGATCAGATCGATGCCGACATCGTTCATCCAGTCGACCTGGCTCTGGTCGTTCCAGTCGTGAACGATCGAGTCGCGGCGTTTGAACGTGGCCGCGACATCCAGGTTGCCGGTGATGGCTTCCCGCGCACCACCGACCTTTTGGGCTGCGTGGTAGACGATGCCACTGCGCAGGAGGGCTTTCGAAGGCATGCAGGCCCAATACGAGCACTCACCGCCAACAAGCTGGTCCTCGACCACCACCGTCGTCAGCCCGCCCTGCACAGCCCTGTCCGCGACGTTCTCACCAACCGCGCCTGCTCCAATGACAATTACGTCGTACTCGGTTGTCGTCATCTCTCCACGCTACTTGGCGCGGCAGCTTTGCAGTAGGACTGCTCAGGAGGCAAGCGCACCTATGATTCGCAGGATCGACGGCATGTCCTCGACCGCGTGTTCCGCCGACGACGGCGCGAATTCGGTGATGCCGGCGCCAGCAAGCGGGAAGGCCGCCTTCAGCGCCTTGATGAGTTCGACCAACTGCGCGGCGGTCAGTCCGAAGGGTTCCGGATAGCCGACGCCATCGAACTCGCCGGGATCGAGAACATCGAGGTCGACATGCACGTAGACGGATGTCGCGCCGCTAGCGGTCACGGCTGAAACCAGTTCCGTGGCATCCACATCGACGCCCTCGAACACTCGGATGCCTGCCTCCTTCACGTAGGCATCCTCGGCGTCGTCAAAGGCGCGGGTGCCAGCGAGGATCACCCGGCTAGGTGCCAAAGGGCGTGCGGGCACGAGGCCGGGTGCGCCCTCGCCCAGAAGTGTGCGCAGAATCATCCCCGAGAAGGCCGCAGACGGCGAGGATGCGGGGGTGTTCAGGTCCGCGTGCGCGTCGAACCAGATGAGGGCGACATCATGGTCATCCGCGACATGCGCGACCGCCGCGAGTTCAACGCTGCAATCCCCACCGATGGTGATCGCCGGGCCGTCGATCTCGGACAGCGCGCGAGCGAGTCGATCGCGTACGAGCTGGATGGACGAGAATCGTGCAACCTCAGAGCCCTGGCTCTCGCCCGCCTCCAACGGCACGTCGACCACGACCGTGTTCGAGCTGGGGAGGTCGCCTCGAATGGCCTCAGCGCCATCAACCAGGCGCATGGCTCGAGTCGAGCCGGAGCCCTGCCACTGGGGAACGACAACAAATTTCGCAGCCATGCCCCAAGTTTGTCAGCTAAGCGCGCTCCGCCTCAGCAAGTTTCGCCGTGAGCGCTTCCTTGTCGAGGTACCCGCCGTACGCGGGCATGTCGCGGTCCGCTCGCCAGCTCTCCGACAGCGGACCCATGTCGACCGAGTCGAAACCGATCTCATCAACGAACCGTGCGGCGAGAGCCGTGGCTTCTGGGAAGTCACTCGCGATCGCGAGTGCGCGACGGCCGGGGGTGCCAGCCGGTTTCGCGTCATCCGGAATCTGTGCCCAGTTGATGTGATTGAAGGCCTTCACCACCATTGCGCCGTCCAGGTGCTTCTGCAGGTATCCGGTGACGGTGATTGAGCGGTCGTCGATCTCGGGCACGTGACCATCGCGCTCGTAGTAGTAGTTGTTGGTGTCGATGACGATCTTGCCCACGAACGGTTCGACCGGAAGATCGTGGGCTGCCTTCAGGGGGATGGTGACCACGACGAAATCGGCCGTTGCGGCGTCGGCGGCTGTGCCGGCCGTGGCGTGCTGGCCGAGGTCCGTGATCAGGTCGGAGAGCGTTTCGGGACCTCGAGAATTGGACATGACCACGTCATAGCCGTGTGCGATTGCCGCACGAGCGACGCTGCTTCCGATGTGGCCGGAGCCGATGAATCCAATTGTTGTCATAGAGCAACCAACGCGGGGCGGTCGCCCGAACTTCCCTAAGGGCGAATAACGAACCCGGATGGCGTGCTCGTCACGCTCAACGTTGATCCATCGGCGACATCCACGCTCATGCTGGCGGTGACCTCGTACTGCCCGGGCGGCGCGCAGGCGCCGGGCTGCACATAGGCATCGATGGTCATCGACGCGCCCGGCTTAAGGTTGACCACGATTCCCGCGCTGTCGCTCGTGGTGGTGCGCCAGACCACGATGCCATTCCTCGACAACGCGACGATTGGTTTGCCCGCCAGGCCGTTGATCGGGGAGGAGCCCGAGTTGGTGAGCGTCATGGTTCCGTGGGCGGACGCCTGGTCGGCAGGCATGGTGCCGAACCGGACGCGCGCAATGAGACCGCCGGCATTCTGGCCGATCGCGGGTGTCGGCCCGGCGCACGAGACGGCAACGGGCGCGGTTGAGCCAGACGCCCCGGAACTCGCCGAATTGCCGACGCCTCCACCCAGGTGTCCGAGCCCGTACGCACCAGATCCGAGGGCCCCGACGATGACCAGCGCAAGCGCCGAGCGAAGCGCGACCACTCGGCGCGAGCGCCGGCGTCGGGTTCGCTCGAGGACGGCTTCGATATCAAGCTTGGGCAGGTCGGCATCTGCCGCGCGAAATAGCGGTCTGAGTTCTGGTTCAGCCACGAGACATCCCCGCTTTCTTGTGTCCTTGGCCACTCGTGTCATCGTCGACGGTGAGGGCGACCGCCATCTTCGCGAGTCCGTCGCTGAGGTAACGTTTCACGGCGCCGGAGCTGAGCCCCAGCGTCGCGGCGATGTCATCGACCTTGAGATCGTCGTAGTACCTCAGCACCAGGCACGCGCGTTCGCGAGGGCTCAGCTTGCCCAGTTCGGCGTGCAGGTCGATCGCGGACTGGGTCGCCGCTTCAGGCGATTCCAGCTGGCTTGGCGTGGCCTCGAGGTGGGCTGTTCGTCTCCACAGGCTCGCCCGGCGTCGACTGTCGATGAAGGCGTTCAGGATGGCGCGGCGCACGTATGCCTCGGCGCTCGTCACCGTGAATCCGTTACGCAGGCGACCGAACGCGCGCACGAGCGCCTCCTGTACGAGGTCGGCGGCATCATCCCGATTGCCAGACACGAAGTAGGCGTAACGAGTGAGGGCTTCGCCACGCTCTTCGACGAGCCGGTGGACGACGAGCTCCCACGCGGGCGAATCGGATGCTGCGCTCGCCACAACCGGTCCTCTCATCGTTCCGTGCGCCTGCGATCACAATAGGGAGTGATCTCACTTACACCGTGCTTTTACTTACACAGACGAGCGAAACGTGCAATCCGTTGTGGTCGGGCTTTCGGCGGTCTTAGCTTGTGCCGAGGAGGGGCCGATGGGAAAACTGCTTTACGGAAACTCAGAACTCGAGATCGAGTTCGATGATCGAGTGCTCGCACACCTGCAAGTTGTGATCGGCGCGAAGCTGCGTCGCCACGAGGGCTTCTACTTTTCCTGGCGCGACGATCCAGCGATAGGCGACGGGCGCAGCAGCATCTGGCTCGAGACATCCATTCCACTCATGTTCCGTTTCACGAGCGCGGCCCGTCAGGAGTTGAGCCAGGAGTGGCTCGAGCAGCTTCGGCACTCCTCGAACCAGACACAGGGTCTACTACTGACCCCGGAGCCCGGAAAGGTGATGGTCGCCCCGAAATCGACGGTCTAGCGGTCAGTCGTTCTCCACCTCGAAGTCCCATTCCGCCACGATGTCGTGGCCGTTGGGCGCCCAGCGCATGAGTCCCTCGCCTGTCACCATGACGGCACGCAACTCGAAGGTCGTCGTGGCGTGTGGGGCCAGAACGGACGGTGGGGCGGGCTGGCCGGCGACGAACGTCGGACGGTAGAGCGCCCCCAGGTGATCGATGCTGGTGAACTGGGAGGCCGCGATGCTGACTGGTGCGCTCCCGGCGGCGATCGTCACGGTCCAGGTGCAGGTTGTCGCCTTAGTCTGCACAGGCAGCCCCTCGCCGGGAACCTCCGGTCCCGTGACGGTCGCGAGTGCGCTCGTCGAACCCTGAACGACTTTGACCGCATCGCCCTCGGTGGTGAGAGCGGGGCGCGCGATCGTTCCCGTCAGCACGCTGTCCGCCTTGAGCGTCTGCGGCGGAAGGAAGCTGGGCAGCGACCCGTAGGCATCTGAATTCTCGCTCGCCTTGTGGCTGGATGTCGCGTTGGCGGCTGTCGTGCATCCTGCCAGCACGAAGACCGCAGCGGTCGCGATGGCGAGCACGACGCCGGGGCGCCACGCGAATCGCGTGACACCCCGGCCATTATCGATAGTGCGTGTCACTGTTTAGTGGACGTTGTTGAACACGTCGCGACCGAACGGCTTCAGCCCGGCTTGGGCCGCGAAGCCCAGGTGGCCTTCGCCGTCGACGCCACCCGAGACCGTGCCGCCCGGCAGGGCGGTGTGGTCGTGCCCGGCGCTCACGTTGAAGATGTCCTCCATCGTCGCCAGCCAGCTGTAGTGGTTGTAGTACACCGAGCTGGTCGTTCCAGGCTTGATGAGTGGGCTGATCAGGACGCTGCCGGTGTCGCCACCGCCGGGCGTCGCATCCGTCGCGTCGTAGAGCGGATCTGCAGTCTGGCCGGCCGCAAGGAAGCCCGGGGCGCCCTCCGCGCTCAGCGAGATCTTCGAGACCGTGCCCGTCGGCGTGACCGGGTTGCCGGCCTGGTCAACGAGCTGGAACGACCCGTTGATCACCGAACCCGACGACGTTGCAGCGAACTGCGGACCGGTGTCGCTCACCGTTCCGACGAAGGTATTCGCCGGAATGGGACTCGTTCCGCCTGGGCCGGTCGTGTCTGTAGTGTCCGTAACCTGGCGACCGGTGTCATCCGCGAGGATGGCCGGGTCGAGCACGTAGGTCGAGGTTGCGCTCGCCGCTACAGCGTCAGCTCGTGCCGCTGGCGGGTTGCCCGATCCACCCCGAACGATCCCGGGCACGCAGTTCGCTGGCACGAGTGACGGGGTGGTTTGGGTGCACACCGGTGGACGGTCGATGAACGAGTTGTTGCCGGGCCCCGGGTAGAGCTGCTCGCCCTTGCTGTTGGCAGCAAGTGTCGAGTTGGGTCCTGTCGGCTCGGTGTGGACGGTCTTGCCGTTGATGGTCTCACCCGCAGCATCCGCCGAAATTCCGGCCGACGCGTTCGGCTGGTCAGCCAGCGTCGGGCCATAGGCGTTTGCGTTGTTGAAGCTGTTGCCCGAGTAGGTGAACGGCGGGTTGCCCTCGTCGAACGTGATGTCGATGAGTCCGCCGTCCTTGAACGCGGCCGACTTCTCGATCATCGGGATGTAGTACTCAAGGAACAGGTCGGAGGCGTAGAGGCCGCCCGTGAAGTTCTTCGGAGTCGTCGACTCGGGGCTCGGGGTTCCCGACTGGTAGACCGGAGCGCCGCTCGCGGTGAACGACCCGGAGAGGTTGTTGCCCTTGCAGATCGCGTCGTGAGCGTCGCTGCAGTTGTTGGGCGAGATCCAGCTGAAGGCCGGAGTGGTCGATTCGTGCTGCAGGTCGTGGAATAGCCCGGTCGTCGAGCTGTCGAGGTTGGCGATGTGGGCCGAGTCGCAGTCCGTGCCGCCCTGGGCCGGCTCGGTCAGCGGTGGAAGGTTACCGGTTGACGTGGTCGTGCCCGTCAACGCATGGAACCATGGGAAAGGAAAGTGCTTTGCCACGTACTGGTCATTCGCCTGCGCGCCGGTGAAACTACTCACGCCCGGAGGAAGGGGAGTAGAGGCCGTTGCGCTCATTGCGATGGGGTTGGTCGTGGGGTTATTGGTTGCCGATCCGGGACCTGCGCACACAGCATCCTCTCGGCCGGCCTGATCGCCGAGATCCTGGGCGTAGCCCTTCCAGGTCTTGCCCGCGGCATCCAACTGGTTGAAGAGCGTCGGGGTGTCTTGTGGATACGTGCATCCGTTCAGCCCGTTGGCCGCGTTCGCGCCGCTCGGCTGCGAAGCGTTTGCAAGGGATGCGACCTGCCCCTTGTTCACTCCGGACTTGATGATGCTGGCGTTGCTGCCGAAGTCGGTGTTGGCGACGCTGCAGTCGGACTGGCTGTCTTCCTCTGGCGCCTGGCCGGAAACCATGGACAGGTAGTTGTCCATGCTGGAGTGGCCGGTGCCGTAGTAGTTGGTGAGGAGCACGCCCTGGCTGGGGAGTGTCTTCCAGAGGTAGCTGTTCTGGTTGAGCCCCGTGAACGTCGCGTCATACGACTTGTTCTCGAGGATGATCAGCCAGACGTGCTTGACCTGGCCGCTCTTCAACCCGGTACTCGCGATCGTGGTGCCGACCTGCTCGGAGTGCGCCGAGGCACTCGCGGCAGAAATGGTGAGACCGGCGGCAGCCAGTGCGAGAGAGGCGAGGCCGACGACGGTGCGTCTTAGACCCTTGTGTTTTGGTATCAATCCCATGAGTTCTGTCTACCAAGCTGAACAGAGCTGTCGACACCCTTTCGGGGGACGGGGAAGTGAATTGTGGGTGAACTGGCGCGGCAGTTTTGTCAACGAGTGCAGCGGTGCCCCCACGCAGATTCGAACTGCGGCCCCTGCCTCCGGAGGGCAGTGCTCTATCCCCTGAGCTATGGGGGCCCAGTGCGTAGCTAGATTAGCAGTCTGCACGGGTCACCCTCGATGCCGCTTGTGCCCGGCTGGAGGCAGCGGGTGGCGTCGGCGGAGCAGAAGGAAGCCGGCTCCCGCGCCGAGCGGCAGCAGGGCGAGGGCGACCGGGGCGAGGATATCCACCCCGGTTATGGGCAACGACGACCCCGATTCGGTCCCTGACCCCGGTCCGGACCCCGGCTCGGTAAGCGGAAATGTTGAGGCGGCAACAGTGACCGTGACCTGGGCCGTCGCACAGAGGTCGGGAGCGTCCGCGGCACAGATCGAGTATTCGAAGGTGTCCACTCCGGCGAAACCGGCGTCCGGCAGGTAGTGGATGGCGGTGCCAACAACCATCACGCTGCCGTTTCCGGGCGGCGTGATGATTGTCGGCGGGTCGACGGTTCCCTTGTCGTTGGCCAGCACGGGTACGGTTACCTCAGTTTCGGCGGTCGTCTCGGCGGAGTCAGCTAAGGCAAGAGGCAGTACGTCAGTCGTTACGAGACTGGTTGAGCACAACTGTGGGGCGCCATTGTCGCAGGCGATGACGCTGAATTCATCCACTCCGGCGAAGCCCGTGTCGGGGCTGTGTACCGCGACATGAGTTGGCGTGACCGCAGCCGTGCCACTTGCAGGCTTCGCGCCAATCTCGGAGGTCACGCTGTCGCCGTTGGGGTCGCTGACCGACAATTGCACTGAGCCGGGTACATCGGTGTGCGTCACGATGTGACCGTCTGAGATGAGTGGCGCAGTGTTCAGCTTGAGCACCGTGATCGTGACGGTTGCGCGTGCGCAGAGCGCTGCCGCGGTTGGTGAGCACGCCTGATAGTCGAATGTGTCGGTGCCAGTGAACCCGTCGGCTGGCGTGTAGGTGGCTGTGCTGCTCGTCGGATCGATGATCACCGAACCGTTGCCTGGTCCAGACATGGCACTCGCCGAGAGGACCGCGCCGTCGCTGATGTTGTTCGCGAGTGGGATGTCGACAGCCTGGTTGACGAACGTTTCGGCGGTCGTGTCGTTGGCGCGCGGGGACACCTCGAAAGTGAGCGTTCCGGTCGCACACATCAGCGGCGTTCCGTTGTCGCACACTTCGAAGTTGGCGCTGTCCACGCCGGTGAAATCCGACGCGCTGACGTAGTTGAACCCACCGCCGGGTGACAGTTCCAGTTGGCCGTGCTGGGGTTCGGTCGCCTTCGTGAAGGCGAGTTTCTGAACCGGGTCGGCGTCGACATCCGTAGCCGTCGCCTCGCCGAGAATCGTCTGTCCTGTGGTGCCCTGCAGCGTCTGGTCGGTCGGCACGGGCGGAGTATTCACGGGAGGCGTCGGGTCGACCAGGGTGTGAACCTGGCTGGCCTCCGTCGACCCGTCATTGTTCTCCGGATTGGGATCGGGCGAGGATGACGCCGAGCTCGCCGCATCCGAAATAGTCGTCCCGACTGCCGCAACCACCGTTCCGGTGACCGTGAACGTCGCGGTCTCAGCCGCCGCAATTGTTCCCGCTTGCCACGTCACGCTAGTAGCCGTGACGACCCCGGAGTCGGATGCCGTTAGCCCGGTGAATCCAGCCGGAATTGAATCCGTGACGACGACATCATCTGCGGTGCCTGGTCCGGAATTCGTCACCGAGACGGTGTAGGTCGCAGTCGAGTTCTGCGTCACGGTTGCAGGACCGGTCTTTCCGACGACGACATCTGCAGAGGGACGCGGGGGCTCGCAGTCGGGCGCGGGGTAGCGCGCGAGGCTGAACGCCTGCACCGTGCCTCGGACCACATTGGAGATCACGCCGGACTCGACGTCGAATATCTGCCCCGGCGGGGCGGTCGTGTCGACGACTATTGGGCCGTTCGGATCGTCCCCGGTGAATCTGCCCTGCACGCTCGTGTTGCCGGAGAAGTCGTACTGGCCGAACCCGGTCACGGCCCCGTCATCGCTCAGTGTCGCCGCAGCGATTGTGCCGGCGAGGGATTGGCTCCACGTTCCGTTGTTGGAGAATCCCCCGGTCATTGTGACGAGGCCTTCATTCGATGAGCCGGACCCGCCATTGCTCAACCCGCCGTTCACAGACATGACGCAGTTGTTGTGCAGCACGCCAGAGCCGTTGATGTTCACGGTGCCCCCAAACGTGGCGGTGCCGCGGTTGGTGAACGGCCCATTGAGGTTGCCGCCCTGGTCGACCGTGAGGGTGCCGAGATTGCCAAGCACGACGCCCGAGTTGAGGTTCAGTTGTCCTGCGATGTGCATCCTTCCGGCGTTTTCGATGGCACCGGCACCGGGTGAGAAGGAACTAGAGATTGCGAGATCGCCCGTAGGCGCAACGGTGACGAGTGCAGAGCCGTTGATGTTCAGGCCGGCAAATCTGCCGATGCCTTCGAGCCCGAGGTAGAACCCGGCGTTGACGGCAACGGACGGCATGTTGAGTGTCGCGC
>DASXNG010000224.1:0-33403 GCA_036495225.1 Galbitalea sp. | reverse complement strand
CTCGAATTCGGCCACGTGTCTGCCAAACCGGCCCGAACGAGCACATCCATGCCGCTTGTTGGTTTCGGAACGGTCAGGCCGGGTTTCGTTCGGCAGCGCTACGCGTCGCTACTCCATCAACGAAGAAGGAGAATGCGCTAGTGGCCCATACCCAAGCCACCATCGACCGGGATGACCGCGCCGGAGATGTAGCCCGCGTCGTCACCCGCGAGCCACGCAATCACCTTGGCGACCTCATCCGGTGTCGCGAAGCGACCAGCAGGGATCGACTTCTTGTAGTCGGCCTGCTGCTGCTCGGGCAGTTCGGCCGTCATGTCCGTCTCGATAAACCCGGGCGCGACGACGTTGGCCGTGATGCCGCGAGAACCGAGCTCGCGAGTGACGGAACGAGCAAGACCGATCAGGCCGCTCTTGGAAGCCGAGTAGTTGACCTGTCCTGCCGACCCGAGAAGACCGACAACCGACGAAACGAGGATGATGCGCCCGAAACGGGCCTTCAGCATCCCCTTCGACGCGCGCTTCACGACTCGGAAGGCGCCGCTGAGGTTCGTGTCGATGACGGAGGTGAAGTCATCCTCGGTCATGCGCAGCAACAGGGTGTCGCGCGTCACGCCGGCGTTGGCTACGACCACCTCGACCGGACCCAGCTTCTCCTCCACCTCGGTGAACGCAGCATCCAGAGAGTCGGCGTCCGTGACATCCGCCCGCACCGTCAACGATCCGGACGGCCCTTCGCCTGACCGTGCCGTGACAGCCACGCGGTGGCCTTGGGCGACGAATTCTTCGGCGATCGCGTAGCCGATGCCGCGGTTTCCGCCGGTGATCAAAACGGTGCGAGGAGTGGTCATGGCTCACAAGCCTAACGTCCGGCGGAAGTCGCGCAGAGGGGCTATTGCGACGACGCCACGCTCCCCCAGCAGACGTAGGCTGGGGGTGCCGATGAGTAAGCCACACGTGCAGTCCGCAACAGCGCTCCCGCCTTCGCCTGACGCGGAACGTCGCACCCGCATGCTCAAATATTCGGTCACCATGGGCATCCGTGTCGTCTGCTTCATCGTGCTCATTTTGATGCCACGAAGTTGGTGGATGTTGGTGCCGCTCGCGGGTGCGCTCGTGCTCCCCTACATCGCGGTGGTCATCGCGAACACGGTCGTGCGGACGGCGACACCGGTGGAACGACCAGGCAGCATCGAGCCCAGTACTCCGCACTCCCAGCCGGGACGGAAACCGTGAGCCTGCTCTCCGACGATTCGCTTGAGCAGCGATGCTCGCGCGCAGGATGCTCCAAGCTGGCGACCACCACAATTAACTGGCGCAATCCGAAGATCCACGATGCGTCCCGAGTGAAAGTGTGGCTGGCCTGCGATGAACACGCGTCATACCTGCGGGATTACCTCGCCGCCCGGGACTTCCCGGTCGTGGTGACGCCACTGGGGACGATCGTCGACCGCCTGCCCGCCGTCGCGAGTGATCTCGCATGAACGGTTTCGTCGAGAAGTGGCGGTTCGCCGCCCAACGCCGCTGGTTCACCTACCTTGTGATGGCGATCGTTTTCGCGATCGCCTGCGTGTTCCTTTCTCGGTGGCAGTTCGGCCGCAACCAGGAGACCGTTGCTGCGAACAAGCTCGTCACGCACAACTACTCGGCGACGCCGGTCGCGGTTGACGCACTGCTGCCAGCGAAGACGTACTACGCCAACAAGATCGAGTGGCGGCAGGTCTCTCTTGTCGGTGAATACCAGAGCGAAAAAGAGTTGCTGGTGCGCGACCGCACTAACGGGAGCAACCCCGGCTTCGAGGTACTGACGCCATTCCGTCTCAACAACGGTGAGACGTTCATCGTCGACCGCGGATGGGTGCCGATCGGGAGCAAGACATCCGTCCCCGACTATGTGCCGCCCGCCCCGACCGGCCCGGCTCATGTCACCGCTCGCATTCAAGAGAGCGAAACCGTCTTGCCCGGCCGTGTCGCGCCATCCGGACAAATCTCCGAGATCAACCTGCCGACAGTCGCCCGAATGGAACACCTCACGGATGTCTACACGGGCGCATACGGGCTGCTCGCGACCGAGACGCCCACGCCCCCAAGTCGGCCGGTGGCCGCGCAGAAGCCGGTGCTAGACCCGGGGCCGTTCCTGTCGTACGCGTTCCAGTGGATCTTGTTCGCGATCATGGGCTTCGGCGGACTCGCCTGGGCGCTCCGGCAGGAGTACCGCATCCGCAACGCTGCCGACCCCGTCGAGCGCGAGCGCGCTGCCGAGCGCGATCGCAAGGCGCGCAAGAAGGCGCCGACCGACGCGGACATCGAGGACGCGATCGTCGCTTCGGACGCTGCGCGGGCGGCCGACCTGCAGCGCGTCGAGTAGTGCTCCTGTAGTTGGTTGAGTAGCGGCGCGCAGCGACGCGCCAGCGAAACCTGGGCTTGAGCGTTCCGAAAACCAAAAACGGCATGGACTGATCCGCTTTAGCCTGGGTTCGCAGACATCGGGCCGTTTTCGGCGTGATTTCTCCTGCTCGGCGCTCAATTGAAGGATGTCGCCGTCGAAAAGGCCGAATATCTCCTGCATTTGGCGCGCAGACGCCATTTCATCCTGCATTTCGGTGGCGGAGTATCCGTCGACAGGACGCACGCCCCAAAACCGGCCAATGTGTCCTGGGGATGGTGCCGAAGCGTCAGTCCATCCTGTTGACGCGCGTAGACAACGTCGATTTCGGCCACGTCTCTCGGAAACCAGGCAAAAAGCGGATCAGTCCATGCCGTTTTTGGTTTTCGGAGCGCTCACGTCGGGTTTCTCTACGCGTCGGGATCGGGCAGGCCCTACTCAACCAACTACGACAGCTACCCGTGCCTTGGGCCCGCTACTCAACCGACTACAAGAGCACTACGCCAGCGAAATCAGCTCCGCGTAGTCACGGTTCCAGTGGTCTTCTACGCCGTCAGGCAGGATCAGAACGCGCTCCGGGTTGAGCGCCTCGACGGCACCCTCGTCGTGCGACACGAGTACCACGGCACCGGTGTAGCCGGCGAGAGCGCCAAGAATCTCGAGCCGCGAAGCAGGGTCCAGGTTGTTCGTCGGCTCGTCCAGCAGCAGAACGTTCGCACCTGAGACAACGATCATCGCCAGGGCAAGACGCGTCTTCTCACCGCCGGAGAGAACACCGGCAGGCTTGACCGCATCATCCCCTGTGAACAGGAACGACCCGAGAACGCGACGCGCTTCGGTCTCGGTCAGATTTGGTGACGACGAAACCATGTTCTCGAGAACGGAACGCTTGACGTCGATCGTCTCGTGCTCCTGGGCGTAGTAGCCGATCCGAAGCCCATGGCCGGGCTCGATCTCACCCGTGTCCGGCTTGTCAACTCCTGCGAGAATGCGCAGAAGCGTGGTTTTGCCCGCACCATTCAGACCGAGAACGACGACCTTCGAACCACGGTCGATTGCGAGGTCGACTGCCGCAAAGATCTCGAGCGAGCCATAGCTCTTCGAGAGATTTGATGCCATCAGCGGGGTTCGACCGCACGGAACGGGGTCGGGGAACCGCAGCTTCGCCACCCGATCTGTGGTCCGCACCTCATCGAGTCCGGCAAGAAGCTTCTCTGCCCGAGCGACCATCTGGTGCGCAGCCGCAGCCTTCGTTGCCTTAGCACCGAATTTGGCCGCCTGCGTTGTGAGCACGGCGGCCTTCTTCTCGGCGTTGACTCTCTCTTTTTTTCGACGCTCCTCGTCAGCAGCGCGTTGGCGCTGGTAGTTCTTCCAGCCCATGTTGTAGATGTCGATGGTCTGGCGGTTGGCATCGAGGTAGAAGACCTTGTTGACCGTCTCCTCGACGAGGTCAATATCGTGGCTGATCACGATCAGACCGCCCTGGAAGCTCTTCAGAAAGTCCCGCAACCAGATGACCGAGTCTGCGTCGAGGTGGTTGGTTGGCTCATCGAGCAGCATCGTGTCGGCACCACTGAACAGGATGCGAGCGAGCTCGATCCTGCGGCGCTGCCCGCCAGAGAGTGTCGACAGAGGCTGATTTAGGATGCGGTCGGGCAAACTCAGGTTGCTCGCAATGGAGGCCGCCTCGGCCTCGGCCGCGTAGCCACCTAGAGCAGTAAAGCGCTCCTCGAGGTTGCCATACTTCTTCATCGCGGCAGCGCTGACCGCGTCATCCGTACTCGCCATGTCCAGGGTTGCCTGCTCCATGCCGATGAGGAGCTGGCCGAGTCCACGCGCATCGAGGATGCGGGTGCGCGCGAGATCCTCGGGGTTGCCTGAGCGTGGATCCTGCGGGAGGTAACCGATCTCCCCCGTGCGGTCGATCTTGCCGGCAGCGGGCTGCAGCTCGCCGGCAAGCGTCTTGGTGAGGGTCGTCTTCCCGGCGCCATTACGGCCGACGAGACCGATCTTGTCGCCGCGATCGACACGAAAGGTGACCTCATCCATGAGCAGTCTTGCCCCGACACGTAGTTCGAGGTCTTGCACAGACAGCACAGGCATTATCCAGTTCTTTAGGCGCGTTCCAACAACGCAAAAGGAGGGGGTCAGCCAGATAGTCTACTTTCTATCCCCCTTTCGTCCGCCGTGACCACCAAGGAGCATCAATGTCGACACCGTCCATCGCGATCGGGCGCCCAACGCTCGCAGACCGCATCTTCTCGCGCGGGATTGTCACCGACCTGGTTCTGATCGCAGCTGGTACCGGCCTCACCGCCGTTCTGGCGCAGATCGCGATCCCGATGGTTCCGGTGCCGATCACCATGCAGACCTTCGCGGTGTTGTTCGTTGGAGCTTCACTCGGTGCGGTTCGCGGGGCGCTGTCGATGGGCGTGTACCTCGCGATCGGACTTCTTGGGCTGCCGGTGTTCGCACCGAACGCAGACGGCACGCACACAGTCGGACTGACAGCACTGCTCGGCCCGACCGGCGGCTACCTCGTCGGCTTCATCTTTGCCGCAGCATTCGTCGGATGGCTCGCCCAGCGCGAGTGGGACCGCAAATGGCTGCGCACCCTCGTCGCTTTTGTCATCGGTTCGCTCATCATCTACGCGATCGCGCTCCCCTGGCTCTACGTGGTGCTCGATAGCCTCCACGTTCCGAACCCGCTGCAGGCGACGCTGACCGGCGGTTTCTACCCCTTCCTCATTGGCGACACGGTGAAGGCGCTGCTCGCCGCGGCGATCCTGCCGCTTACGTGGCGCCTCATCGGCCCCGGGCGCGAAAAGGATGAGTCGACTGCTGAGTAGGCAGTGTTGAGCAAACGCGTGATCCGCTGGGTCGCGCTGGCGCTCGTCGCCGCGTGCCTGGTCGCCGCGGGAATCTGCGGCGCGATCGGCAGCTACGTGCTCGCAACCGTGTTCGGGCTGCTGGGCATCGCGTACGGGTTCGCTGTCGTGCGGCTGCTCGGCGTGCCTGGTGGCGGTCGCAGAAGGCCCCCGGAGGACGACGGGCAGTAGTGCGGTTGTCGTTGAGTAGCGACGCGCAGCGCCGCGTAGCGAAACCGAACTTGAGCCTCCCGAAGTACGAAAGCCGCATGGACTGATCCGCGTTCGGCCCGGTTTCGCAGAAACGTGGCCGAAATCGAGCTGTTTTTGGTGCGACAACAGGATGGATTGGCTGTTCGGCACCCTGAGCAGGAGATTTTGGCCATTTCTGAGGCGCGCACCCTGTCGATGGAACCGAGCACAGGCATGACAGCCCATGCCGCATTCGTACTTCGGAGGCTCAAGCCCAGGTTTCGCTACGCGTCGCTACTCAACCAACGAAGAAGGAAGAGCGAGCTCAAGCCTAGGTTTCGCTACGCGTGCCTGCGGCGCGCTACTCAACCAACTACAAACGCTACTCAACCAACGAAGGACGACACAGGAGCTAGATGCTGAAGCCGAGCGCTCGCATCATGTCGCGGCCGTCATCGGTGATCTTTTCCGGGCCCCACGGCGGCATCCACACCCAGTTGATGCGGAAAGCGTCGACGATACCGTCGAGCGCCTGGGCGGTCTGCTCCTCGAGAACATCCGTCAGCGGGCATCCCGCAGAGGTCAGCGTCATGCTGATGATGAGCGCGTTGTTCTCGTCGTCCCACGACAGGTCGTAGATGAGTCCGAGGTCGACCACATTGACGCCGAGCTCCGGATCCATGACATCCTTGAGCGCCTCCTCGACCGCGTCGAAGAGCGTTGGGGCGAGTGCTGACGGCATGGAAACTAGCCTACGCTCGGCTTACTAGTGACGTAGCGGTCGTAACCCTCTTCTTCGAGGCGCTCGGCCAGCTCGGGGCCGCCCTCTTCCGCGATACGGCCGTCGACGAACACGTGCACGAAATCGGGATGGATGTAGCGAAGGATGCGCGTGTAGTGCGTGATCAGCAAAACGCCGAGCCCGGTGTTCTCGTGCGCACGGTTGACGCCCTCGGAGACAACCTTGAGGGCGTCGACATCCAGCCCAGAATCCGTCTCGTCGAGGATCGCGAACTTCGGCTTCAGCAGCTCGAGCTGCAGAATCTCGTGACGCTTCTTCTCCCCGCCGGAGAAGCCCTCGTTGACGTTGCGCTCTGCGAACGACTTGTCCATGCGCAGCTGGTCCATCGAAACGCGGATGTCTTTGACCCAGGTACGGATGCTCGGAGCCTCGCCGTCGATGGCGGTCTTCGCCGTCTTCAGGAAGTTCGTCACAGTCACGCCCGGGATCTCGACCGGGTACTGCATGGCGAGGAAGAGGCCGGCGCGAGCGCGAGCATCCACCGTCATCGCGAGAACGTCTTGGCCATCGAGAGTGATCGATCCGCCCGTGACGTGATATTTCGGGTGGCCGGCGATCGTATACGCGAGCGTCGACTTGCCCGAGCCGTTGGGGCCCATGATGGCGTGAATCGAACCCTGCTCGATGCTCAGGTCGACGCCCTTGAGGATCTCCTTGGTGCCGCCTTCGATGTCGACGGAAACCTGCAAATCCTTGATGACGAGTGTTGACATAGCTTTGTTTACCTATCTAGACAGCGACGATGTCGCTGGGGTCTACGTACACGTCGCCGTCTTCGATGGTGACGCGGTACACGGCAACCGGCTCGTACGCCGGAAGTGAGAGCGGCTTGCCTGTGAGCAGCGAGAACTTGGAGCCGTGAGCCCAGCACTCAAGGGTTTCACCGTCGACAAAGCCTTCAGAAAGCGAAATATCGCCATGCGTGCACGTGTCGCCGATGGCGTGAACTGCACCGGACGAATCCTTGACGATCGCGATCGAGAGGTCATCGATGTCGACGCGGAGCGCTTCATCCTGGCCAAGCTCATTGAGCGCGCAGATTCGGATGGCGGTCACGCGGCTACTCCTGCGAGTTCGGCTTCGATGGCGAGCTTGAGGCGATCCTGCAACTCCCCCGCATCGACCTTCTGCACGATCTCGGAGAGGAAGCCAAGGACGACTAGGCGGCGAGCCTCGCGTTCAGTGATGCCGCGTGCCTGCAGGTAGAAGAGCTGCTCGTCGTCGAAACGACCGGTTGCGCTCGCGTGGCCAGCGCCAAGGATGTCCCCGGTCTCGATTTCGAGGTTCGGCACGGAATCCGCGCGCGTGCCTTCGCTCAGCACCAGGTTGCGGTTCTGCTCGTAGGTGTCTGTGCCTGCAGCATTTGGTCCGATGAGGACGTCGCCGACCCAGACGGTTCGTGCGCCCTCACCGTTGAGCGCGCCCTTGTAGTTGACGCGGCTCTTCGTGTGCTCTGCGACGTGCTCGACGTAGACGCGCTGCTCGATGTGCTGGCCGGCATCGGCGAAGTAGAGGCCAAACAGCTCGGCGTCAGCGCCCTGCGCAATGAGGTGTGTCGACGGGTTCAGGCGGATGACCTTGCCGCCAAGCGAAACAACGATGTGACGGAAGCGTGCGTCGCGTCCTACCGTGGCGAAGTGGCTGGCAAGGTGAATCGCCTCATCGTCCCACTCCTGCACTGAGACCAGTGTCAGCTGCGCCCCATCGCCGACGATGATTTCGACGTTTTCGCTGAGCAGTGCTGCGCCCGTGTTCTGCAGAATGACCGTCGAGCGAGAGTTCGGCTTCGCATCGACAATCGTGTGAGCCGCGCGGGCAGTCGAGCCAAGCTCGCTGCGGGTGATCGTCAGGGTGACGTGCTCCTCGCTGGTGAGTTCTGCGACGAGTGCCTGCTCAAAAGAACTCCAGGCATTAGCGGCAGCCTTCTCTTCCGGGGTACCGGTCACGCCGACTCTTGAGTCGTCTCTGCCGACCCATCCGACGGTTGCGCCAGCGGTATCCGTCGCCTCGAAGGCATACTGCGAACCATCGAGCGTGTCCTTGATGAGCGGAAGCACGACCTTGAGCGGTGTGAGTTTCCACTCCGACTCGAGACCGGTGACATCCGGAAAATCGGTGACGTCGACCGATGCAAAACGCTCTGCCCTGGACTGGACCGGAATGGTCTTTTCAGAAACCTGCGCCCAGCCTCCGTCGGAGTGGGCGCGGTTTCCGTGTTCAGTTTGGGTTACTGCCAGGGCCATCTAGCCGACACTGCCTTCCATGCTCATCTCAATGAGCTTGTTGAGTTCGTTGGCGTATTCCATCGGAAGTTCGCGAGCGATCGGCTCGATGAAACCGCGCACGATCATCGCCATGGCTTCGTCCTCCGGCATGCCGCGGGACATGAGATAAAAGAGCTGCTCCTCGCTGACACGCGAGACCGTTGCCTCGTGCCCGAGCTGGACGTCATCCACTCGAATGTCGATGGACGGATAGGTGTCCGAGCGAGAAATCGTATCGACCAGCAGCGCGTCACAGCGAACCGTGTTCGCGGCGTGGTGAGCCTTCGCGTCTACACGCACTTCCCCGCGATATCCGGCACGGCCGCCACCGCGAGCAATCGACTTCGAAACGATGGATGACGTCGTGTACGGCGCCATGTGGATCATCTTTGCGCCGGCGTCCTGGTGCTGGCCGGGGCCGGCGAACGCGACGGAAAGGGTCTCGCCCTTGGCGTGCTCGCCGACCAGGTAGATCGACGGGTACTTCATCGTGACCTTGGAACCGATGTTGCCGTCGATCCACTCCATGGTCGCGCCCTCTTCGGCGATCGCGCGCTTGGTGACCAGGTTGTAGACGTTGTTCGACCAGTTCTGAATGGTCGTGTAGCGAACGCGGGCGTTCTTCTTCACGATGATCTCAACCACCGCGGAGTGCAGCGAGTCGCTCGAGTAGATCGGCGCGGTGCAGCCCTCGATGTAGTGAACGTACGATCCCTCGTCGGCGATGATCAGAGTGCGCTCGAACTGGCCCATGTTCTCCGTGTTGATGCGGAAGTAGGCCTGCAGCGGGATCTCGACGTGCACGCCGGGCGGCACGTAGACGAACGAACCACCGGACCACACGGCAGTGTTCAAGGCAGCAAACTTGTTGTCTCCGGCTGGGATGACCGTGCCGTAGTACTCGGTGAAGAACTCCGGGTGCTCGCGCAGCGCCGTGTCGGTGTCCATGAAGATCACGCCCTTGGCCTCGAGCTCGGCGTTGATCGAGTGGAAGACCACCTCGGACTCGTACTGCGCGGCCACACCCGCGACGAGGCGGTTGCGTTCCGCCTCCGGGATGCCCAACTTTTCGTAGGTGTTGCGGATGTCTTCCGGGAGGTCTTCCCAGGACTGCGCCTGCTTCTCGGTCGAGCGCACGAAGTATTTGATGTTCTCGAAGTCAATACCGGAGAGGTCTGCACCCCAAGTCGGCATCGGCTTCTTGCGGAACAGCGACAGGCCCTGCAGGCGGCGCTTCAGCATCCATTCCGGCTCGCTCTTCAGAGCGGAAATGTCGCTGACGACCTCCTCGCTGAGGCCACGGCGCGCAGTAGCGCCGGCTTCATCCGAATCGGACCAGCCGAACTCGTACTGGCCGAGGTTGTGCAACTCGGGCCGGTCGATGAGTACGTCAGACATGTATTTCCTTCTTCCTGCCGCCTACAACCTCTGTGGAGAGGGCGGCATTCCCACACCAAACTCATGGAAGTCGATCGCCTGCCGCGGTAGCGGTAACCGGCACGTCAACTGGCCCAACCTAAACTGGAGCAGAACACGCGCTGCGTTCCGAACCGATTGTCTTGATGGGCCTCGTCAGCGCTGACTCCCTGGCATGGGGTGGTGTTCCAAGAACCTGTCGATTCTACAGGGGATGAACGTAAAAGTACTGAAAGGCACCGTCAGCGTGACCGAGACCCAACCCGAGAAAACATCCGCTTGGTGGTTCCCCAGAACCGTTACGACCCCGGTGCGTGTGCTCGCCTGGGCATCCCTGGTGCTCCAGATCGCGCTGATCGGAACCGGTGGAGCGGTTCGGCTGACGGCATCCGGTCTCGGCTGCCCGACCTGGCCCCAGTGCACGGATGAGTCGTTCGTGACGACTCCTGAGCTTGGCATCCACGGAATCATCGAGTTCAGCAACCGGATGCTGACGTTCGTTCTCTCCGTCGTCGTGATTCTGGTCTTTCTCATCGTGCTCAGGATGCGCAAGAGCCGTCCGGATCTGTTCGTTCTGACCCTGCTTCAGGGCCTGTCGATCCCCTTCCAGGTCGTGCTCGGTGGGATAAGTGTTCTGACTGGGCTCAACCCGTACGTCGTCGGTTCGCACTTCCTGGTGTCGATTCTGCTGGTCATCCTGACAACTCATCTGGTCTACCGCGTGTACAACGGGCGCCGACAGTCCGTGCGGATTGTGCCGCGGTGGTACAGCGCGCTCGGGATCGTCACCTGCGTCTTCGTCGGTCTCACCGTGACCCTCGGCGTGCTGACGACGGGAGCGGGCCCGCACGCTGGTGACAACTCAAACGCGAAGGCGCTCGCGCCGCGCAACGGACTCAACACGGTGACGCTTGAACACGTGCACAGCATTCCCGCGTACATCCTGTTTGGCCTTACCGTGCTGCTGGTAATCGCCGCGTTCGTGGTCGGTCGGTCGCCTCAGTGGCGATGCGTGCGGTTCTACTCGGTAGCGCTGCTGTGTGTTGAGTTCGTGCAGATCGCGGTCGGTATCACCCAGTCACGCACCGGGCTGCCTATCGAACTGGTGAACATCCACCTCGTACTTGCGGCAATCCTCGTCTCGGCGATTACCGCGCTGATGATGTCGCTGCGCACGCCGCAAGGGGTGAAGGGTAACGAGTTGCCTGTCGCACTGACCGAAAGCTCGTCGCTCGCGGGCTGATTGCGGTCTTATCAGTTGGATGAGTAGTGACGCGCGGCGACGCGTATCGAAACCAGGGCATGAGCGTCCCGAAACCAAAAAGCGGCATGGATGTGCTCGTTCGGCTGGCTTTCGCAGAGAATTGGCCGTTTCGCGCACCGATTCTTCGTGAGTTGCCCACATCTGCTGGGTTCAGCCGACGCTACTCAGCAGAAGTGGGCAACTCACGCCAAAAAGCGGATCAGTCCATGCCGCTTTTTGGTTTTCGGAACGGTCAAGCCCGGTTTCGATACGCGTTCCTGCGGCGCGCTACTCAACCAACGAGGTGACGGCTCTTGCTACAGCGGGAAGTGCAGCGCCTGCACCAGCGGGTCGACACCCACCGCGACAAAGATGAGCGTGAGGTAGGTGATTGACGAGTGGAACACCCGCATCGGCTTCACCTCGCCGTGGCGGATCGCGCGACCGTAGAGGCGGTGTGATTCGTAGATGAACCATCCGCCTGCGCCTACAGCGACGGCCGTGTAGATCAACCCCATGTTGGCGATCGGGATCAGCAGCAGCGAGCACACAACGGTCGCCCAGGCATAGAGCACCACCTGCAGCCCCACCTGGGTACGTCCACGAACGACCGCAAGCATCGGTACATTGACCGCCTGGTAGTCGTCGCGATACTTCATCGACAGCGGCCAGTAGTGCGGTGGCGTCCAGAGGAAGACGATTCCGAAGAGGATGACTGGAGCCCAACTCAGTGAACCAGTGACGCCCGCCCAGCCGATCAGCACTGGCATGCAGCCAGCCGCACCACCCCACACGATGTTCTGCGCTGTGCGGCGCTTGAGCACCAGGGTGTAGATGAGCACGTAATAGAGGATCGCGAATAGCGAGAGCGCCGACGCCACCCAGTTGACGAGGAAGCCGAGCCAGAGAACGGATGCGACGCCTGTCACCCACGCGAATATGAGCGCTTCACGGTCCGAAAGTGCCCCCGTGACCAGCGGTCGGCCCTTGGTACGGTTCATTACGCGGTCGATGTCGCGGTCGATGTAGCAATTGAACGCGTTGGCCGAACCCGCACTGAGCGTTCCGCCGATGAGGGTGGCGAGCACAAGCCAGAGACTCGGGATCGGATGCGACGGCGTGATCGAGTACTGCGCCAGGATCATCACCGGGGCGGTTGTGACGAGAAGTAGTTCGATCACCCGTGGCTTGGTCAGGGCGACAAACGCCTGCGCCTTGAAGGCAATCCTGCGGCCGACACCGACGCTTATCCGAGATTTCTCGGCAGTCGACTGGGCGTCCATGGCTCCTCTATCAGCGCACCTACGGGGCGATCAGTGCACTTTGATAATAGGCGATCCCTTCTGGGCGCTCACCGCAAGGCCTCGCCTCGATCGGTCGTGGCGGTTCAGCATTCTCTATACTTGTATGTGCTTGCCGAACGCGGCGACCCACTGACCCCGCCCATCATCGGCGGGCATCATGGTGCCGCGACAGTGCCGACGATGTCACTACTTACACCACCACATAGGTCACCAGGCAGGTACCACTCCAAGTGGCGCCGGCTGATTTGCCGGGCCGCTTAAGTACTAGAAGGGTCATCGCTTCAATGTCAGTTCTCCAGTGGGATCCGATCGACGCGAAGGCCGTCGACACAGTCCGCGTCCTCGCAGCAGACGCAGTGGAGAAGGTGGGGAACGGACATCCGGGCACGGCGATGAGTCTTGCTCCCGCTGCCTACCTGTTGTTCCAGCGCGTGATGCGCCGTGACCCGAGCGACAGCCACTGGCTCGGTCGCGACCGATTCATACTTTCGGCTGGTCATTCATCACTGACCCAGTACATCCCGGTCTACCTGGGCGGTTACGGACTCGAGCTGTCCGACCTGGAAGCCCTTCGCACCTGGGGCTCGAAGACCCCGGGTCACCCCGAGTTCGGCCACACCGACGGCATCGAAATCACGACGGGACCACTGGGTTCCGGACTGGCTTCCGCCGTCGGTTTTGCTTATGCACAGCGCTACGAGCGCGGGCTCTTCGACCCGGATGCAGAACCGGGCACGAGCCCGTTCGACCACCACGTGTACGTGATCGCGAGTGATGGCGACTTCCAAGAGGGCATCACCAACGAGGCTGGCTCGCTCGCGGGTCACCAGGAACTTGGCAACCTGATCGCCATCTACGACTCGAACCAGATTTCGATCGAGGATGACACCAACATCGCTTTCACCGAGGACGTCCACGCCCGCTACCTTGCGCTCGGCTGGGACGTCCACGTCGTCGACTGGAAGAAGACCGGCCAGTACATCGAAGACGTTCAGGAGCTGTTCGACGCGATCGAGGCAGCCAAGGGCGAGACGGCGAAGCCCTCGCTCATCATCCTGAAGACGATCATCGGCTGGCCGAGCCCGAAGAAGCAGAACAGCGGAAAGATCCACGGCTCAGCGCTCGGCGCCGACGAGGTCGCCGCGGTTAAGCGAGTTCTCGGCTTTGACCCGGCGAAATCCTTCGATGTCGACCCGGAGGTTCTGGCGCACACCCGCGAGGCCGTCGATCGCGGCAAGGCCCAGCACGCGGAGTGGGACGAGCAGTTCGCCGCATGGGCTGCAGCAAACCCGGAGCGCAAGACGCTCCTCGACCGGGTGCTCTCTGGCGATGTTCCCGACGGCCTCGAGGATGCGCTTCCGACGTTCGAGGCGGGCAAGGATGTGTCTACCCGCGCCGCGTCGGGCAAGGTCATCAACGCGATCGCACCGATCATGCCAGAGCTCTGGGGTGGTTCCGCCGACCTCGCAGAGTCGAACCTCACGACCATCGAGGGCGGCGGCTCGTTCGTGCCCGAGAAGTGGTCGACGCACGAGTGGGCTGGTAACCCGTACGGTCGCGTGCTGCACTTCGGTATTCGCGAGCACGCCATGGGTGCCATCCTCAACGGAATCGTGCTGCACGGAAACACGCGCGCATTTGGCGGCACGTTCCTGATCTTCAGCGACTACATGCGCCCGGCCGTTCGGCTCGCCGCGCTGATGAAGATCCCGACGATCTACGTCTGGACCCACGACTCCGTTGCTCTTGGCGAAGACGGCCCGACTCATCAGCCGGTCGAGCACCTGTCGGCCCTTCGCGCCATCCCTGGTCTCGACATTGTCCGCCCAGCCGACGCCAACGAGACCGCGTACGCCTGGAAGACGGTTCTCGAACGCCGCAAGGGTCCAGCCGGTCTCGCTCTGAGCCGCCAGAACCTGCCGGTGTTCGAGCGTGGAGACGGCGACGCAGAGGGCGACACGCTCGCCTCGGCGAAGAACGTTTCTAAGGGTGCGTATGTTCTCGCGGAGGCAAAGGGTGGCAAGCCGGACGTCATCCTGATGTCCAGCGGCTCGGAGGTCCAGATCGCGGTCGAGGCCCGCCAGGAGCTGGCCAAGGAGGGTATCAACGCGCGAGTCGTTTCGGTGCCGTGCTTCGAATGGTTCGAGGAGCAGAGTGCCGAGTACCGCGAATCGGTGCTTCCCTCCGACGTCAAAGCGCGCGTCTCAATCGAGGCGGCCATCGCGATGTCGTGGCGCCCGCTGGTCGGGGACGCAGGGCGAAGCGTGTCGATCGAACACTTCGGTGCGTCGGCCGACTACAAGACGCTCTACCGCGAATTCGGTATCACGACGGAGGCCGCTGTCTCCGCCGCCCACGAGTCCATCGCCGCTGCCACCAAGTAGCCCGGCGCTGAAGTAACTAAGGAAGAAATCCACCATGACAGACACCACCTCCCCCACCGCCGAACTTTCTGCCCTCGGTGTCAGCATCTGGCTCGACGACCTCTCACGTGAGCGCATCACGTCTGGCGGACTGCAGAAGTTGATCGATGACCGCAACGTCGTCGGCGTGACCACTAACCCAACGATCTTCGCCGCTGCGCTTGCCAAGGGCGACGCCTACGACGCGCAGGTCGCCGAACTCGCCAAGGCGGGTACGAGCGTGACGGACGCGGTCTTCGAGATCACCACGGGTGACGTCTCGGACGCGGCCCAGATCTTCGCCCCCGTGTACGCCACGTCTGGCGGTAAGGATGGCCGAGTCTCGATCGAGGTCGAGCCGGGCCTCGCTCACGACGCAGCCGGAACCACGTCCGAGGCCAAGCGTCTCTGGGCGAAAGTCAACCAGCCGAACGCGATGATCAAGATTCCGGCAACCGTCGAGGGCCTCGACGCGATCACGGAGACCATCGCGGCTGGCATCAGTGTCAATGTGACGCTGATCTTCAGTCTCGAGCGTCACCGCCAGGTCATCAACGCCTACCTGTCCGGCCTCGAAAAGGCTCGTGCAGCTGGTATCGACATTTCGACCATCTACTCTGTCGCATCGTTCTTCGTGTCGCGTGTCGACACAGAGATCAACAACCGTCTCGACGCGATCGGCACAGAAGAGGCCATTGCGCTCAAGAGCAAGGCAGGCGTTGCGAACGCTCAGCTCGCCTACGAGGTCTACGAGCAGGCGTTTTCGAGCGAGCGTGCCAAGGTGCTGCTGGACGCTGGCGCCAACAAGCAGAGACCACTGTGGGCGTCAACCGGCGTCAAGGATCCGAGCCTGCCGGACACGCTCTACGTTGTAGAGCTCGCCGTCGCAGACGTGGTCAACACGATGCCGGAGAAGACGCTTGAAGCGACGTTCGATCACGGCGTCATCAAAGGCGACCAGGTCACCGGGAGCTACGCCGCAGCCAATGCAGTACTCGACGCCATCGCCGCACAGGGCATCTCGTATGACGAGGTCACCCAGCTCCTTGAGAAGGAGGGCGTCGAGAAGTTCATCGTTTCCTGGAACGAACTCCTTGACACCGTGTCCGCCGCGCTTGAGGCCGCAAAATGACCATTCACATTAAGCCGACCGGCGCCGCAAAAGATGCAGTCGATCGGATTGTCCCTGGGCTCGTCAAGGACCTGATCGCCACCCGGCTGACCGGCCTCGACGAGACCCTGTGGGGTCCAGATGCCGAGCACGAGGCATCCATTCGTCTCGGTTGGATGCAATCGGTATCGGTTTCTCGACCGTTGATTCCCGAGATCATCGCGCTGCGTGACAAGCTCCACGCTGAGGGCGTCAACCACATTGTGCTCGCTGGCATGGGCGGCTCCTCGCTCGCCCCAGAGGTCATCACTCGCACCTATGGCGTCGAACTGACTGTGCTCGATTCGACCGAGCCCGGCCAGGTGCTCCACGCGCTGAACGACCGCCTCGAGACTACGGCGGTTGTGGTGTCATCCAAATCGGGCAGCACGGTCGAGACGGACAGCCAGAAGCGTGTCTACGAGAAGGCCTTCACCGAAGCCGGCATCGACCCGAAGGCACGCATCGTCGTCGTGACCGACCCGGGATCGCCGCTGGATGTCTCCGCTCGCGCTGATGGCTTCGTCGTCTTCAACGCCGACCCGAACGTAGGCGGTCGTTACTCGGCGCTCACTGCGTTCGGACTCGTGCCATCCGGTCTCGCCGGCGTCGACATCGATGGCCTGCTGCGCGAGGCGGAGGCCGAAGAACTCGACCTGTCCCTCGACACCGAGTGGAACCCGGGTCTCGTGCTCGCGGCCGCGATAGCTGGCACCGAGCCGCTCAAGAACAAGCTTGGGATCGTCGCCGACGGCACACACATCGTCGGTTTCGCCGACTGGGCTGAGCAGCTCGTCGCCGAGTCCACGGGCAAGCAGGGTAAAGGCATCCTCCCGGTCGTCCTGGGACTGAACTCCCCCGAGCCGCGCGAAAAGCTCGATGACGTACAGATCATCCGCCTCGTCGGTGATGCGGCTGCAGAACGCCACGTCGAGCCCGGCGAGATCGAGATGACCGGTTCGCTCGGCGGAATGATGATCACCTGGGAGTACGCGGTCGCTATTGCGGGACGCATTCTTGGAATCAACCCGTTTGACCAGCCAGACGTCGAGTCCGCCAAGGTCGCGACCCGTGCACTGCTCGACTCGACTCCGGCGCCGACCGAGCCGGCATTCGTCGAAGACGCCGTCGAAGTTCGGGGAACCCCGGATGTCGTGGACGGCGCGACGACGCTCCCTGGCGTTGTCGACCAGCTGCTCGCGCTGCTGCCCGCTGACGGCTATGTCGCAATCCAGGCCTACGTCGATCGTGTTTCGCACCCCCAGCTCGCTGAGCTTCGGGACGTGCTCGCGGAGCGCACCAAACGCCCGGTCACGTTCGGCTGGGGGCCTCGGTTCCTCCATTCGACCGGGCAGTTCCACAAGGGCGGACCTGCGATCGGCGTTTTCCTGCAGATCACGCAGACTCCCGAGAAAGACCTCGAGATTCCCGACCGGCCGTTCACCTTCGGCCAGCTCATCAAATACCAGGCGGCTGGGGATGCGAGTGTTCTCGCCGACCACGGACGACCCGTATTGACACTGACGCTCACCGACCCGGCATCCGGGGTTGCCGTCGTCGCAAGCGCACTGCGCTAAGGCAGACAAGAATTTAGAGGAGCACCATGTCGCCTGTGGAGATCACGCCACAATTCAATCCGCTGAGGCTGCCGTCCGATCGGCGACTCAACCGCATCGCAGGGCCGAGCGCCTTGATCATCTTCGGCGTTACGGGCGACCTCGCCCGTAAGAAGCTGATGCCAGCGGTGTACGACCTGGCCAACCGCGGCCTGCTGCCGCCTGGCTTCGCGCTTGTCGGCTTCGCTCGTCGTGACTGGGTCGACCAGGACTTCGCCCAGGTCGTCCACGACGCCGTCGAACAGTACGCTCGCACCCCCTTCGATGAGGATGTCTGGAAGCAGCTGGCAGAGGGCATCCGTTTCGTGCAGGGCGAGTTCGACGACGATAAGGCGTTCGCGACGCTCAAGTCGACCCTCGAAGAACTCGACAAGACCCGCGGCACGATGGGCAACCACGCGTTCTACCTGTCGATCCCGCCAAAGTCGTTCCCCCTCGTTACCGAGCAGCTGCGTCGCTCAGGCCTCGCCGACCAGGTCGCGGACGAGTGGCGTCGAGTGGTCATCGAGAAACCGTTCGGCAGCGACCTGAAGACAGCCCGCGAACTCAACGCCGTCGTCGAGTCGGTGTTCCCGCCGGACAGCGTGTTCCGCATCGACCACTACCTCGGCAAGGAGACGGTTCAGAACATCCTGGCCCTGCGCTTCGCCAACGAGATGTACGAGCCGATCTGGAACGCCAACTATGTGGACCACGTACAGATCACCATGGCTGAGGACATCGGCGTCGGCGGTCGCGCGGGCTACTACGACGGCATCGGCGCAGCACGTGACGTGATCCAGAACCACCTGCTGCAGCTGCTCGCGCTGACCGCGATGGAGGAGCCTGTCTCGTTCGCGGCATCCGACCTTCGCGCCGAAAAGGAAAAGGTGCTCTCGGCCGTTCGACTGCCGAAAGACCTGGGCACCGCGACGGCTCGAGGTCAGTACGCGGGCGGATGGCAGGGTGGCGAGAAGGTCATCGGCTTCCTGGACGAGGAGGGCATGAACCCGCAGTCGCTCACCGAAACCTTCGCGGCCATAAAGCTCGAGGTCGGAACTCGCCGCTGGGCGGGAGTCCCGTTCTACCTTCGCGCGGGCAAGCGCCTGGGTCGCCGCGTCACCGAAATCGCTGTCGTGTTCAAGCGCGCGCCGCAGTTCCTCTTTGCGGAGAGCCAGACCGGTGTGCTCGGCCAGAACGCCCTCGTCATTCGCGTGCAGCCCGACGAGGGCGTCACACTGCGGTTCGGCTCCAAGGTGCCGGGCGCTGGCATGCAGGTGCGCGACGTGACGATGGACTTCGGTTACGGGCACGCCTTCACCGAGGCCAGCCCCGAGGCATACGAACGACTGATCCTCGACGTGCTGCTCGGTGACCCGCCGCTGTTCCCGCGGCACGAAGAGGTCGAACTCAGTTGGAAGATCCTCGACCCGATCGAGGAGTTTTGGGCGACGCAGGGGCAACCGGAACAGTACCGTCCAGGTACGTGGGGTCCCGCATCGGCCGATGAATTACTGGCCCGCGACGGCCGCGTTTGGAGACGTCCATGATTGTCGATCTGCCTGACACCACAACTAGTCAGATCTCGAAGGCCCTCGTCAAGATTCGCGAGGAGGGCGGCGCGGTTGCGCTCGGTCGCGTTCTGACCTTGATCATCTCGACGAAGCTCGGCGAAGAAGAAGAGGCCATCGAGGCCGCGAACGACGCGTCGCGCGAGCATCCCATGCGGGTCATCGTCGTGTCGACCAGCGGCGACGAAAACAACCACAGCGACGCGCGAGTGGACGCACAGATTCGCGTCGGCGGAGACGCCGGAGCGAGCGAGGTCATCGTCGTGCGGGCGTACGGCGACACCGCAAGTGACAAGGAGGGCCTCGTCACAGGCCTCCTCCTGCCAGACGCACCCGTCGTCGTGTGGTGGCCGGGCGATGGCCCGCGCAACGCCTCGCAGTCTGCCCTCGGCCGAATTGCCCAGAGGCGGATTACGGATGCCGCTGCGGCATCCAATCCTCTCGCAACGCTTCAACACCTTGCGCACACCTACGCGCCCGGCGACACGGACTTCGCGTGGACTCGCCTCACGCTGTGGCGTGCCCAGCTCGCCGCGGTGCTCGATCAGCCGCCGTTCGAACCCATCACGGCCGTCGAGGTGCACGGTGCTGCCGATTCACCGTCGACGGTGCTGCTCGCGGCCTGGTTGCAGGAGCAACTACAGGTCGAGGTCGAACTGAAGATGACGAATCCGGCGAGCGGATCGAGCGGCATCCAGGGCGTTAGGATGCACCGCGCGTCTGGCGTCATCGAGCTGGAGCGGCTCATCCCGAACATCGCGACCCTCAAGCAGCCGGGGCAGCCGACCCACGACATCTCGCTCCCCCGCAGGAACCTTCGCGACTGTCTCGCCGAGGAGCTGCGCAGGCTCGACCCGGACGAGCTCTTCGGTAAGGTCATCCGGCAAGGGATCGAGGACCTCACCGCGCCGATCAAAGAGGGGTCAGCAACAACCGCTCGCGCCAAGAAGGCCGCCAAGAAATGACCGTCGATCGTCGCGTCATCGTCAGTGTAGACAAGACGACTCTCGCGACGATGCTGGCCGCGCGCTTCGTCAAGAAGGTCGCGGGGTTCATCGACGCTCGCGGTGAAGCGACGGTCGTGCTGACCGGCGGCACCATGGGCTACGCGGTGCTCGCAGCAGTCAACAACCTGCCGACCCGCGACAGCATCGACTGGACCAAGGTCAACTTCTGGTGGGGCGATGAGCGCTGGCTTCCCGACGGGGACGCAGAGCGCAACGAAACGCAGGCTCGCGAGGCTCTGCTGGCGCACATCACCCTCGACGAAGATCGCGTTCACGCATTCGCGGCCTCCGATGAGGGCCTGGAACTGGATGCCGCGGCCGAGCGGTACGCGGCTGAACTCGCAGCCGCAGCACCCGAAGGCGCGAGGTATCCGAACTTCGACATCACGTTCCTCGGCGTGGGGCCAGATGGGCACATTGCCTCGCTGTTCCCCGACCGACCGGGCATTCGCGAAGAGTCGCTCACGGTCATCCCGGTTCGAAACTCGCCCAAGCCTCCGCCGGAGCGACTGAGCCTCACGCTCCCGGTCATCAACTCGTCAGAGCGCATCTGGCTGGTGATGGCGGGCGCGGACAAGGCTTCCGCTCTGGGGTTGACCCTGGCAGACGTCAGCATCTTCGAGGTGCCGGCCGCCGGAGCACAGGGCCGCAAATCAACCCGCTTCTTCGTCGATCAGGATGCGGCGGCGGAGGTCCCAGAGAACCTCTGGACGCGCGAACAGTTCTGGACCGGCGACGACGAGTAGCGCGCACAGTTTCTTGAGCCCGTGCCTAAAGGTGTTCCGTTGGGTCAAGTGTGTTCGGGCGCCCGACCTCCTTTGTCGCAACCGACCACCTATGCAGTGATCGCGGCACTAAAGGGCAGACCCGCTGGAAAACGGCCAAAGTTCCTGCGAAACCGGCCAAAGGCAAGTCAGTCCATGCCGCAATTCGTTTACGGAACGATCAACGCGGTTTCGCTACGCGGCGTGACTCAACCAACGAAATACGAGTTAGCTCGGGACCTTGCCGCGACGGGTGCGGAGTGCGACGAGGGCCTCTTCGAGCAGCTCAGCTGCCTCGGCCTCGCTGCGACGTTCCTTCACGTATGCAAGGTGCGTCTTGTACGGCTCGAGCTTCGCGACCTGTGGCGGGTTGTTCTTGTCACGGCCGGCGGGAAGACCCGTCGACGGAGAGTCGATGATGTCTGGGATTTCGTCATCCGGCAGGTTCGCCGCAAAGTTACGCACGGTCTCGTTGCCGAGCTCATCCCAGTATGAAACCTGGATGCGGTCCGCGTGGTAGCCGCGGTCCTGTTCGCCCATGGGACCGGCGCCTACGCGCGATCCGCGAATTGCACTTCCGCCTGAGGCCACGATGTCTCTCTTTTCACGAAAACGGGTCGGGTGAGCGTCGGAATTACCGACGTCAGGTTAAGCAGAAAACTTGACGATGAGTCCAAGCACGACGATGCAGGTGATCCAGATGAGGCACAAGATCACGGTGATCCGGTTGAGGTTGCGCTCCGCGACACCTGAAGCACCGAGGTTCGAGGTGACACCGCCACCGAACATGTCGGACAGGCCTCCACCGCGACCGCGGTGAAGCAGGATCAGGAGGGTCAGCAGAAGGCTGGACAGCCCAAGGATGACCTCGAGTACTACCTGAAGTATTTGCACGGATAAACCTTTCCAAACGGCCCAAGGGCCTCACACAGTATAACGGGCGGCGAGAATGCCGCGGGTCGATCAGGTTCCGACGTGCTTGCGGAACTGCGCGATGCTCGCGAACTCCGCGATGTCGAGGCTCGCACCACCGACGAGCGCGCCGTCGACGTTCGGCTGGCGCATGAATGACGCGATGTTGTTCGCCTTCACCGAGCCGCCATACAGGATGCGGGTAGCCGCGGCCACGTCGTCACCGAGCACCTCGGCGAGGACGCCCCGGAGCTGTTCACAGACCTGTTCCGCCTGCTCCGGAGTTGCCGCCTGGCCGGAGCCTATGGCCCATACCGGCTCATACGCCACAACCAGCTCGGTGACCCCGACCGCTGTTCCGAGAGCGGTGCGCAGCTGCGCAACGGGTACTGCGCTCGGCCCGAACTGCTCAAGGTCCTCTGCCGTCTCGCCGACGCACAGTACGGGAATGAGCCCGTTCCTGACGGCAGCCGAAACCTTCGCCCCGAGTAGTTCGTCAGTCTCGCCGTGGTATTGGCGACGCTCCGAGTGCCCGATGATGACGTACTTCGCGTCGAGTGCCTTCAGAAACTGGCCGGAGATCTCACCCGTGTATGCGCCGGAGTCGTGTGGCGAGACATCCTGAGCCCCAAATTCGAGGTCGAGCTTGTCCGCAGAGATGAGGGTCTGCACCGAGCGCAGATCGGTGAACGGCGGGAACACCGCAACCTCGGTTGCCGCGTAGTCGTGACGCGCGTCTTTGAGGCTCCAGGCCAGCTTCTGCACGAACGCGATCGACTGCAGATGGTCGAGGTTCATCTTCCAGTTGCCGGCGATGAACGGGATGCGGCCACCTCCGTTGTAGCCGTCTTTGGTCACGCTTGCCATCCGAGTACCTCCAGGCCGGGCAGGCGCTTACCCTCGAGGAACTCGAGGCTCGCACCGCCACCGGTTGAAATGTGGCCGAACTGGTCGTCCTCGAAGCCGAGAGCACGAACTGCTGCCGCGGAGTCTCCCCCGCCGACGACTGCGAGGCCGTCAACCTTGGTCAGCGCGTCTGCGATAGCTTTCGTGCCCGCCGCAAACGGCTCGAGCTCGAAAACTCCCATCGGACCGTTCCAGAACACCGTCTTGGCGCCCTCGATGGCTTTGGCAAATACAGCGGATGACTCGGGGCCGATGTCCAGGCCGAGCCCCGCGGCACCGAAGGGTGTGTCCTCGATCGCGTCGGCCGCTGTGATCGCGGTCTCGGCATCGGCACCGAACTTGGATGCAACGACGATGTCCGTCGGCAGGATGAGTTCGACGCCGAGCTCCTTGGCTTGCGCGAGGTAACCCCTCACATTCTCGATCTGGTCGGACTCGAGCAGGCTCGACCCGACCTTGTAGCCCTTGGCAGCAAGGAAGGTGAACAGCATGCCGCCGCCAACGAGCAGGGTCTGCACCTTGGGAAGGAGCGCGCCGATCACGTCGAGTTTGTCTGAGACCTTCGAGCCACCGAGAACGACCACGTAGGGCTTCTCCGGCGACTTCGTCAGGCGCTCGAGCACTCCGAGCTCTTCGACAATGAGAAGGCCGGCCGCGCTCGGCAGCAGCGATGGGAGTTCGTAGACGCTCGCCTGCTCGCGATGCACGACGCCGAAGCCGTCTGAGACGAACGCGTCACCGTACGCCGCGAGTTGGGCGGCGAATGCCTTGCGTTCGTCTGCGCTCTTGCTCGTCTCCGCCGCGTTGAAGCGAAGGTTCTCGAGCAACGCGACGCCGCCTTCTTCCAGCCTGTTGACCGTGGATGTCGCGGACTCGCCCACGGTGTCGGTTGCGAACGCTACATCCTGTCCGAGCAACTCGCCGAGGCGCTTCGCGACGGGCGCGAGGCTGTACTTGGGCGTCGGCTCGCCGTCTGGGCGCCCCAGATGTGAGACGACGACAACACGTGCGCCAGCCTTGGTCAGCAGCTGCAGGGTGGGAACGGACGCGCGGATGCGACCGTCGTCGGTGATCTCGCCGTCCTTCAGGGGGACGTTGAGATCGCACCGAACGACGACGCGCTTACCGGCTAGATTCCCCAGCGATTCAATCGTGCGGAGTGCCACGACGCGGCCTACAGGCGGTCTGCGACGTACTTGGTGATGTCAACGAGGCGGTTGGAGTATCCCCACTCGTTGTCGTACCAGGAAGCAACCTTCACCTGATTGCCGATGACCTTGGTGAGGCCGGCATCGAAGATCGAGGAGTGCGGGTCGCCGACGATGTCGCTCGAGACGATTTCATCCTCGGTGTAACGCAGGATGCCCTTGAGCGGCCCCTCAGCGGCGGCCTTGTAGGCGGCGTTGATCTCGGCGACGGTCACGGGCTTCGTTGCCTCGACCGTGAGGTCGGTGATCGAGCCGGTGATGACCGGGACGCGCAGCGCGTAACCGTCCAGCTTTCCGACGAGCTCCGGGATGACCAGGCCGAGGGCCTTGGCAGCACCGGTCGAGGTCGGGATGATGTTCGCGGCCGCGGCGCGCGCGCGACGAAGGTCGCTGTGCGGGCCATCCTGCAGGTTCTGGTCTGCCGTGTACGCGTGAACCGTGGTCATCAGGCCACGCTCGATGCCGAAGTTGTCCATGAAGACCTTGGCCAGCGGCGCGAGGCAGTTCGTGGTGCACGAGGCGTTCGAGATGATGTCGTGCACTGCTGCGTCATAGGTGTCCTCGTTGACGCCGAGAACCAGGGTCGCGACATCGTCACCAGTTGCGGGGGCCGAGACGATGACCTTCTTCGCGCCGGCTTCGATGTGCTTGCGCGCATCCGTCGACTTCGTGAAGCGACCGGTCGACTCGATGACAACGTCAACGCCGAGCTCGCCCCACGGAAGAGCAGCAGGGTCGCGCTCGGCAAGAACCTTAATCGGCTTTCCGTTGACGACGATGCTGTCGCCGACAACCTCGATGGTTGCGTCAAGACGCCCGCCAACGGTGTCGTACTGCAGCAGGTGCGCGAGCGCCTTCGGGGAGTCGAGGTCATTGACCGCAACAATCTCAAGGTCGCTGCCCTTGGCGAGGGCGGCGCGGAAGAAGTTACGGCCGATACGACCAAAGCCGTTGATGCCGATCTTGACGCTCAATGAAACTCCAGGTGCTCATGCGCCACAGACTGGCGCTCTGTTGTGGTGGTGGTAGATACGTTCTCGAGACGGGGCTCACAAGGGTATGGCCGGGGCGTAAACCCCGGCCACATCGCCGCTATGAGAGTAGCAGTAGCGAACTCGCGTTGGCGCGCGCCGCCTCGAAGCGTTCACCCGCATCGGCCCAGTTGACGATGTTCCACCAGGCCTTCACGTAGTCAGGCTTGACGTTGAAATAGTCGAGGTAGAAGGCGTGCTCCCACATGTCGAGCTGGAGGATCGGAATTGTTCCGAGCGCCGTGTTGCCCTGCTGGTCGAAGAGCTGCTGGATGATTAGCTGGTTGCCTACCGGGTCCCAGGACAGAACGGCCCAGCCGGAGCCCTGAAGACTGGTGGCGGCCGCCGAGAAGTGGCCGACGAACTTGTCGTACGACCCGAAGAAGTCATCGACCGCGGATGCGAGTTCACCGGTCGGCTTGTCGCCACCGTCCGGAGACAGGTTCTTCCAGAAGATCGAGTGGTTGATATGACCACCGAGGTGGAAGGCGAGGTCCTTTTCAAACTTCGGAACGTTAGCGTAATCACCTGATTCGCGAGCCTCTGCCATCTTCGCGAGTGCGGTGTTGGCACCCGCGACGTAGACCGCGTGGTGCTTGTCGTGGTGGAGTTCCATGATCCTCGCGCTGATGTGCGGCTCAAGCGCCGAGTAGTCGTAAGGAAGATCAGGAAGGGTGTATTCAGCCATCAAATTCTCCTAGCAAATTGGTCCCACACCGCGAAGAATTTGCGGCCCGGGCTGCATTTCCAGTCTAGCCACGCGCTTCGACTCGTCGCCCAGGGTTGACCGTCGTCGGGGTCCTCCACGAAGCGACTTCAGGTGCGGCTTTCGGGATGCCGAGGTGCAAAAGGCGGCATCGAGGTGTGCGTGAGGTCGAGTCGGACCGGAATTGGTCGCTTTCGAGGGGCGTCGCCTGCCGTCAACAGGATGATTTGGACTGTTGGGACCTAGAACAGGAGAAATTCGGTCGTTCGGGCCGGCTCATCCTGTCGACCGCATGGAATGAAGGATCCGGGCCCAAAATGGCCGAAATTCTCCTTCACAGCGTGCGTTGGGTTGAATTCATCCGTCGTACCGGCGCACGTCAGGGCGATGCGACCAAGTGTCTGCGCAACCGCACCACCCGCATCCAGTCCATGCCCGTTTTGTTCTTGGCACCGAAGAACCTCGCAGGTCAGGTCTCGACGATCGCGCACTTCGCCGCGCCCGCTCGACCCGCTGTACCGGCCCTTCGAGAACCTCAGGGACCGAAACTGCTAGTCGTCGATGTCTGGCGGCAGGTTCGCGTCCGTGCCGGGGATGCCGAGATCGGATGCACGCTTGTCTGCCATTGCCAGGAGGCGACGGATGCGACCGGCAACGGCGTCCTTCGTCATGGGCGGGTCCGCGTGGTGGCCAAGCTCGTCCAGGCTCGCGTCGCGGAAGCGTAAACGGAGGTCGCCGGCGTAGCGCAGGTGCTCCGGAACCTCCGGGCCGAGAATCTCGAGAGCTCGCTCAACCCGCGAGCACGCAGCGACCGCAGCCTGTGCGGATCGACGCAGGTTGGCGTCATCGAAGTTGACTAGGCGATTGGCGGTCGCTCGTACCTCGCGGCGCTGACGGAGTTCCTCCCAGGCCTTCACGCTGGATACGGCACCCATCAGGATGAGCATCGCGCTGATCGCTTCACCATCGCGGATGACCACGCGGTACACACCGCGAACCTCGCGGGCCTTCGCGGAGATGCGGAGACGACCCGCAGCTCCGACGAGCGCCATCGCGGACTCGTTGCCAGGGCAGATCACCTCGAGCGCCGCAGATCGGCCAGGGTCGGTGAGCGTGCCACGAGCGAGGAACGCACCCCGCCACACTGCGGCGAGTTCTTCACGCGACCCCGTTGTGAGTCGGTTTGGCAGACCGCGAATCGGGCGGCGACGGGCATCCAGTAGTCCGGTTTGACGGGCGAGAGTCTCTCCCCCATCGACGACGCGAACCAGGTAGTGGCTGGCCTGGCGTGCACCCGACGCTGACATGACGGCCACTTCGCTGCGGACGCCGTACAGCTCCGCGAGATCTTTGCGAACCCTCCGGCCGAGCAAGGGGCTGTCGAGCTCGGCTTCGACCGCGATGCGATTGGAAATCACGTGCAGTCCCCCAGCGAAACGCAGGATGGTGGCGAGCTCCGCGGCACGCACCGTGGTTTTGCTGACTTCGATTCGCACGAGTTCATCTTTGACATCGGCGGTCAGTGCCACGGCTTATTCCTTTTCATTTCTTCGGCGTTGGCCCTTCGACGAGCTCAGGGACCGCCCTTCGACTAGCTCAGGGACCGCACTGCTTGCAAACAGCACACTGCTCATTCGCGACCAAGATCACGATGTTTGACATTGACGACGACGCCCGGCTCTGCCCGTAAAAGGGTCGCGAGCTTCTCGCCAACGGCGACCGAGCGGTGTTTGCCCCCGGTACATCCAATGGCGATCGTAGCGTGTCTCTTGTTCTCCCGTTGGTACCCAGCGAGCACGGGCGAGAGCGCGCGGGCATAGGTGGCGATGAATTCTTCTGCACCCTGACCGCTCAGCACGTAGTCCCTCACCTCAGCATCGAGTCCGGTGAGCGCCTTCAGTTCCGGTATCCAGAAAGGGTTCGGCAGGAAGCGCATGTCGGCGACGAGGTCGGCGTCTGCTGGCAGGCCGTATTTGAATCCGAAGCTCACGATGGTGACCTGGACGCCCGGGCTGTCCTCCTCCGCAAACTTCTCCGAGATGTTCGTCGCCAACTGATGGATGTTGAATTCCGACGTGTCGATGACGATGTCGCTCGTTTCGCGCAAGCCCTCGAGGCGATGGCGTTCCTTCGCGATCCCGTCGAGCACCGTGCCATCACCCTGGAGCGGATGCGGCCTGCGCACCTGCTCGAATCGGCGGACCAGCACGGCATCCGTCGCGTCGAGGAACAGCACCCGCACTCGAGCGTCTGCCCGCACCTCCTGAAGAGCCTGGAGGACGTCGGCGAACAGCTTGCCGCCGCGGATGTCCACAATCGCGGCGATCTTAGGGAGCGATTCGCTCGCGTGCTCAGCGAGGTCGACAAGCGGTCGAAGCATCTGCGGTGGAAGGTTATCGACGACGTACCAGCCGAGGTCTTCGAGCGCGTTACCGACCGTCGAACGCCCGGCACCGGACATCCCGGTAACGACCAGCAATTCCTGCCGTTCGCTGTCCGTTGTCATGCGTATCGATGGCCTTACTCTCGGGCGTGTCGTCACCGTCAGTCTAGCTACGGAGCCGCTCATAAATCTGCTTCGCCAGCACCGGACCGACGCCCTTGACCTCGCCAATTGCGTCCGCGTCTGCGGCCCGAAGCCGCGTGACCGAACCAAAGTGCTTCAGAAGCTCTTTGACCCGCGTCGGGCCGAGGCCCGGGATGTCCGCGAGCGAGGAGCTGATATCGCTCGACCGGCGCTGTCTCTGGTACGTGATGGCAAAGCGGTGCGCTTCGTCACGGATCCGCTGGATCATGAACAGTGCGTCGCTGTTTCTGGGGAGGATCACCGGGTAGTCGGAGTCTGGCAGCCATAGCTCTTCGAGGCGCTTGGCGATACCCACGAGCGTGATGCCTCCGGGCCCGGATGTCGCGACACCGGCACCCTCGAGTGCACGTTTCGCGGCCGCAACCTGGGGTTGGCCGCCGTCGACGATCAGGAGGTTCGGCCGGTAGGCGAAACGTTTTCGCGGCCGACCTGTTTCCTCGTCTTCTGCGTCAGCCGTCGACTCTTCCGCCTCATGGCGCACGGCGTCGTGGTCCAGATGCGCGAGTCGCCTACTGAGCGTCTGGTAGATCGACTCCGTGTCGTCTGTCGACTCTGGGATGCTGAATCGCCGGTACTGGTCCTTTCGAGGCAGGCCATCCTCGAACACCACCATCGAGGCCACGATGTTGGTGCCGCTGAGGTGCGACACGTCGTAGCACTCCATGCGAAGCGGGGCATCCTGCATGTCGAGAGCTTCTTGGATGTCTGCAAGCGCCTGTGAGCGTGCGACGAAGTCACCGCTGCGCCTGGTCTTGTAGAGCATGAGTGCGTTCTTGGCGTTGGTCGCAACCGTGAGTGCGAGCGACGCCTTGTCACCGCGCTGTGCGGTCTTCAGGGCGACCCGTCCGGCGCCCTCACCTGCTTCAACGCGGAGGTTGGTGAGCCACTGCTCGAGTTCGGCCGAGTCATCCGGAATCACCGGAACGACCACTTCGCGCGGCGGTACGCCTTCGTCCTCGTAGGCGTTCTGCAACACCGTCTCGATCAGTTCTGCGAGCTCCACGTCGAGTTCTTTGTCGACCACCCAGCTCTTGACACCACGGATGCGACCACCGCGAACGATGAACTGCTGCACCGCTGCCGCGAGCTCGTCGTGGGCGATACCAAAGAAGTCAGCGTCGACATCGTCCGGCAGAACGAAGTCGTTCTTCGAAAGTGCCATGCGCATCGCGCTGAGCTGATCCCGGTAGCGGGCGGCCGCCTCGTAATCCAGGTCGCCTGATGCTGCTTTCATCTTGCGTTCGAGATCGGAGACGAAGCGCACATCGTTGCCACCCATGAACGAGGCGAAGTCGACAGCGATCGACTTGTGCTCCTCCTTCGTCACGCGACCAACACACGGCGCAGCGCACTTACCGATGTCTCCGAGGAGGCAGGGGCGACCCGTCTGCTGGGCGCGCTTGTACGTCGTGTCCGTGCAACTGCGCATCGGAAACGCCTTCAGCAGGGTGTCGACGGTCTCGCGAATCGACCACACCTTCGGGTATGGACCGAAGTAGCGCGCGCCCGCGATCTTGTGGTTGCGCGTCACCAAGACGCGGGGAACGTCATCCTGAAGCGTGATCGCCAGGTACGGATACGACTTATCGTCTCGGTACTGCACGTTGAACGGCGGGTCGAATTCCTTGATCCAGGTGAACTCCAGCTGCAGCGCCTCGAACTCATTGCCGACGACCGTCCATTCGACGGATGACGCGGACAGCACCATGCGCTTCGTGCGCTCGTGCAGGTTACGCAGCGGCTGAAAATAGTTGCTCAGGCGCGCGCGGAGGTTCTTTGCCTTGCCGACGTACAGAACGCGGCTCGACGCATCCCTGAACCTGTACACGCCGGGCGACGTCGGGATCTCGCCAGCCTTCGGTCGGTAGCTCACCGTGTCAGCCATGACCGCCTCGCTAAGCCTGTTTCGCCAGTTCTTTGGTTTCTTCCATTGCGGGATTCAGTATCTCGCGCAGGAACGTCGCCGTGTGGCTCTCGGTCGATGTGGCGACCTGCTCCGGGGTTCCGGCGGCAATGAGCTCTCCCCCGCCTGCGCCGCCCTCCGGCCCTAGGTCGATCACCCAGTCAGCCGACTTGATGACGTCGAGGTTGTGCTCGATGACGATCACGGTGTTGCCCTTGTCGACCAGCCCGTTCAGCACGAGAAGCAGCTTGCGCACGTCCTCGAAGTGCAGTCCAGTCGTAGGCTCGTCGAGCACATAGATGCTCTTGCCCGACGCACGGCGCTGAAGTTCGGTCGCCAGTTTCACGCGTTGTGCCTCACCACCTGACAGCGTCGTGCCGCTCTGGCCGAGCCGCACATAGCCGAGACCGACATCCACGAGAGTCTTCAGGTAGCGGTGAATCGCGGTGATTGCCTCGAAGAACTCGGCTGCCTCGGCGATCGGCATGTCCAGAACTTCTGCGATGTTCTTGCCCTTGTAGTGCACGGTCAGGGTGTCACGGTTGTAGCGCGCTCCCCCACACACCTCGCACGCCACATAGACGTCCGGCAGGAAGTTCATCTCGATCTTGATCGTGCCGTCGCCTGCGCAGTTCTCGCAGCGACCGCCCTTGACGTTGAAGCTGAATCGACCCGGCAGGTAACCACGGGCCTTCGCTTCTGCCGTCTCCGAGAACAGGGTACGGATGCGGTCGAAGACACCCGTATAGGTCGCCGGGTTAGAACGCGGCGTGCGCCCGATCGGACCCTGGTCGACGTGCACGACCTTGTCGAGGTGCTCGAGCCCCGTCACACGCGTGTGCCGACCCGGAATCTGGCGAGCCCCGTTCAACTCGTTCGCCAGCACCTTGTAGAGGATGTCGTTCACGAGAGATGACTTGCCAGAGCCGCTGACCCCGGTAACAGCCGTGAAAACCCCGAGCGGGAAGCTCACGTCGATGTCGCGGAGGTTGTTGGCGCGCGCGCCCTCGACCGTGACCTGCCGATTCTTGTGGACGGGTCGCCGCTTTTTCGGGGTTTCGATCGACGTTCTGCCCGACAGGTAGTCGCTCGTCAGCGACCGTCTGTTGTCGAGTAGGTCATCGTACGAACCAGAGTGGATGACTTCGCCGCCGAGTTCACCCGCGCCGGGCCCGATATCGACGATCCAGTCGGCGGTGCGAATCGTGTCCTCGTCGTGCTCCACCACGATGAGCGTGTTGCCCAGGTTCTTCAGCTTGACGAGCGTTTCGATGAGCCGGCGGTTGTCCCGTTGGTGCAGGCCGATGCTCGGCTCGTCGAGCACGTAGAGCACGCCGGTAAGTCCCGAACCGATCTGAGTCGCGAGACGGATGCGCTGCGCCTCCCCACCGCTCAGCGTCGCCGCCGCGCGTGAGAGGTCGAGATAGCTGAGGCCGACCTCGATGAGAAACTCCAGCCGCAGCCGAATCTCCCTGAGAACCGCCGCTGCGATGTGCGCCTCGCGCTCGGTGAGTACGAGTGCGGCCATGAACTCGTGTGTCTTGACCAGGCTGAGCTCACAGGCATCCGAGATCGAAAAATCGTTGATCGTGACCGCGAGAACTTCGGGCTTCAGACGCTTGCCGTCGCAGACTGGGCACGGCGTCTGGCGCAGGTAGCCGGCGAAACGCTGTTTGCTCCACTCAGAGTCGGCCTCGAGGTTCTTGCGCTTGATGTACGGGATGACTCCCTCGAAGCCGGTCGTGTACTTCATCTCACGACCGAAACGGTTCTTCCAGCGGACAGTGACCTCGAAGTTGTTGCCGTTGAGAATCGCGTTCCTGATGTCTTCGGACAGGTCGCCCCACGGTGTGTCCAGACTGAAACTCAAGTCATCGGCGAGGCCCTGTAGCAGTCGTTCGAAGTACTGGGCGACGCCCTTGCCTGATTGTGCCCACGGCAGAATCGCGCCGTCTCGAAGGCTCACCGAGTCATCGGCGATGAGCAGGTCGGCGTCGACCGTCATCTGAGTGCCGAGGCCGGAGCACTGAGGGCACGCACCGAAGGGAGCGTTGAACGAGAAAGTGCGCGGCTCGATCTCGGTGAGTTGAAGTGGATGTCCGTTCGGGCACGACAACTTCTCGGAGAAGTTGCGCCAAGCGGCATCCCCAGTCTCATCGACGTAGTTAATTGCGACGAGTCCGTCGGTCAGACGCAGCGCGGTCTCGAGCGAGTCGGTGAGGCGAGTCAGGATGTCGTCTGCCGCAACCAGGCGGTCGACGATCACGAAAATGTCGTGCTTGATCTGCTTCTTCAGCACGGGCGGTTCGCTTAGTTGGATCTGTTCGCCGTCAACGATGGCGCGCGAGTAACCGCTCGCGGCGAGCGACTGGAACAGGTCGACGAACTCGCCCTTCTTCTGCGAGATCACCGGGCTGACCACCTGGTATCGAGTGCCGGTCGGCAGTTCCATGAGTTGGTCGGCTATCTGCTGCACGGTCTGGCGTTCGATCTTCTCGCCACAGATCGGGCAGTGTGGGATGCCCACGCGCGCCCAGAGCAGGCGCATGTAGTCGTAGATCTCGGTGATCGTGCCGACGGTCGACCGCGGATTGCGGTTGGTCGACTTCTGATCAATCGACACCGCTGGGCTCAGCCCTTCGATGAAATCGACGTCAGGGCGATCAACCTGGCCGAGGAACTGGCGGGCGTAAGCCGAAAGAGACTCGACGTAGCGGCGTTGGCCCTCGGCGAAGATCGTGTCGAACGCGAGCGACGACTTACCCGAGCCCGAGAGGCCGGTGAAGACGACGAGAGAATCCCGCGGAATTTCGAGGTCGACATCCTTCAGGTTGTGAACTCTCGCCCCTCGAACACTGAGCTTCGCGGAGGAGTTTACGGATGAAATCGACACTCTCTACAGTCTACGGAAGCCACCGACATTGGCTGGCCGCGGTTCGCTTGAGGCGGAGGGCTACTCACCGTTGTTGGTTGAGTAGCGCGCAGCAGGCATGCGCAACGAAGCCGGGCTTGAGCGTTCTGAAGTACAAAATGCAGCATGAATGTGTGCGTTCGGTCGGTTCGGGAGGAGATTTGGCCGTCTCGGGACGGATCTCAAGCTAAAGAATGCGATGCGCTCGAAACTCCTCCTGAAGACGCGCGTTCTGCAGGATCAGGGCCCCAAAAATGGCCAAATTCTCCGGCAGAACGT